>NZ_JBHSKM010000027.1:0-12325 GCF_042657965.1 Streptomyces coerulescens | reverse complement strand
GATGACGAGATCGGCGCGCTGGCCGGCAAGGTCGTCGTGGCGGGCGAAGCGTTGCCCGGCGCTCTCGTGGAGCGGTGGCGGCGGGGCGTGGGGGACGGGAAGGTTCTGAACGAGTACGGGCCGACCGAGGCCACCGTGGGTACGTGTGTGTTCCCGCTGGTGGAGGCGTTTGACGGTGTGGTGCCCATCGGCCGTCCGCTGCCGAACGTGGCGATGCGCATCCTGGACGCCCACCTCCGCCCGGTTCCGGTGGGCGCGGTCGGCGAGTTGTTCGTCGGCGGTACCGGCGTGGCCCGTGGCTATGTCGGGGACGCGGCCCGTACGGCGGATCGCTTCGTTCCCGATCTGTACGGGCCGGTGGGCAGCCGGATGTACCGCACCGGGGATCTGGCGCGGTGGCGTTCGGACGGTGCGGTGGAGTTCCTGGGCCGGATCGATGACCAGGTGAAGGTGCGGGGTTATCGCATCGAGCTGGGTGAGGTGCGTGCCGCACTCGTGGCTCGGCCGGAGGTCACGGACGCCGCGGTGATCGTGTCGCAGGAGGACCAGCGGCTGATCGCCTACATCGTGGGCGAGACCCCCGACCTCACGGACGTCCTGCCCGAGTACATGATCCCGTCCGTCTTCGTGCAGGTGGAGGCGATTCCGCTCACCGCCAACGGCAAGCTCGACCGCCGAGCCCTGCCCGACCCGGACGAGACCGCGACCGACTCCTATGTCGCGCCCCGCACGCCCGCCGAGGAGCGGATCGCCGCGGTCTGGACCGATCTGCTCGGCAAGAACGCCAGCGTCTACGACAGCTTCTTCGACATCGGTGGGCATTCCATCCTCGCGGTGCGCCTCGTCTCGCGGTTGCAGCAGGACTTCGACCTCGACCTGCCGATCCGGGTCGTCTTCGAGCGGCCCACCATCGCGCATCTCGCCATGGAGATCGAGGACCGCGTCCGGGCCGAGATCGACGCACAGCTCGCCGAATCCTCCTGACCAACGAGCAAAGGGCATCCGCATGCGGCACCTCATCTCACTGACCGATCTGACCGACGACGATCTGCGCGCGCTGGTCGCCCGCGGGGCGGAGTTCGCCGCCGGGGCGGTCGCCAAGCCGCTGCGGGACGAGGTGGTCGGCGTCTACTTCCGGCGTACCTCCACCCGTACCCGTACCGCCTTCACCACCGGGGCGCTGCGGCTCGGCGCGCAGACGGTGACCTTCGGGCCCGGCGACCTCCAGCTGAACACGGGGGAGACCACCGAGGACACCGGCCGGGTACTGGCCGGCATGCTGGACATGCTGGTGGCCAGGACGTCGGACGCGACGGCGGAACTGCGGACCTGGGCGGCGTCCGGGCCGATGTCGGTGGTGAACGCGATGACCGCCGAGGAACACCCGACGCAGGGGCTCACCGATCTCACCACCCTGCACTGTCACTTCGGCCGCGTCGAGGGCCTGCGGGTGCTGTACGTGGGCGAGGGCAACAACAGCGCCGCCGCGCTCGCCCTGGCCCTGACCCGGTTCCCGGGCACCGAGTTGGAGCTGCGCACCCCGCCGGGGTACGGCCTGGCGGCGGACATCCTCGCCACCGCCGGCGAGCAGGCGGCGCGCAGCGGGGCGAAGCTGTCCGAGCAGCACGACATGGCGGCCCTGCCCACCGGGTTCGACGTCGTGTACACCACGCGCTGGCAGACCACCGGCACCAGCAAACCGGACGCGGACTGGCGCACGGTGTTCGCGCCGTTCCAGGTGTCCGGCGCCCTGTGGGAGAGCAGCCCGGACGCGGTGTTCCTGCACGACCTGCCCGCCCACCGGGGCGAGGAGGTCACCGCGGAGGTGCTGGACGGCCCGCTCAGCCTGGCGTTCACCCAGGCCACGAACAAGCTGCACAGCGCGATGGCGGTCCTCGAATGGTGCCGGGCCGTCCCTTCATGATCAGAAAGCGCAGAGGCCGCCCGAAGGCAAGGGGCAGGCACAAGCTGCCGTCGCTGCGCAGCTACCGCGACTTCCGGCTGCTGTGGACCGGCTCGGCGATGTCGGTGATGGCGGAGCGCTGCTCCGGGATGGCCTTCACCCTGCTGGTGCTCTGGCACACCGGGTCGGAGAGCGCGGCCGGCCTCGTCGGGTTCGCGGGGCTGCTGCCGGCGTTGCTCGTGCAACTGCCGGCAGGCGTCCTGGTGGACCGGCTGAACCGGCGGCGCGTCATGATGACGTGCGTCGTGGTGCGGATGGTCGCCGTGGCGACGGTCGCCGTCTCCCTGCTCGGGGACACGGTGTGGGTGTGGCACATCGCCGTGGTGGCGTTCGTGCAGAGCAGCATGACCGTCTTCTACCAGCTGTCGGAACGGGCCATGGTGCGCAACGTGGTGCCCTCGCGGCAACTGGGCGCGGCGATGGCCACCAACGAGGCCCGCTCCCGCGGCGTCAACTTCGTCGGGCACCCCGCGAGCGGGGCGATGTTCGGTCTGTCCGCCTGGGTGCCGTTCTCGACCAGCGTGGCGCTCTACCTGGCGTCGTTGGTCACCCTGGTGCGGTTGCGCGGCGAGCGACAGCCGCCCCGCCCGCGGCGCACCGGACGCCGGATGCGTTCCGAGGTCGCGGCCGGACTCAACTGGGTATGGGGCAGGGCCTACTTCAGGACGGCGCTGCTGATCATCTCGGTCAGCAACCTGGTGTTCCAGGGGCTGATCCTTACCGTGGCCGTGGTGATCAGGGAGGACGGAGGAGCCGCCGGCACCATCGGGCTGATCATGGCGGCGGGCGGCATGGGCGGGCTGTGCGGGGCGCTGTCGGGCGGCTGGCTGAACCGGCGGCTGGCCATGCGTCAGATCATGATCGTCGCGCACACCGCGTGGGCCGTGGTCATGCCCACAGCGGTGTTTTTCCGGCAAGCTCCGGCACTTGGTGTTCTTTTTTACATAACGTCTTTTATAGGAGCCACTGTTACGGTCTCCGGCATGTCTTACCAGGTGCGCATCACCCCCAACGACATGCAGGGGCGGGTCGGCAGTGTCGTCATGCTCCTGGTGTCCGGGGCGAGTTCGCTCGGCGCGCTCGGTACCGGATACCTGCTGGAGGCGATCGGCAGCCGCCACACCCTCGCGGCGCTGTCCGCGGTGATGGCGGTGCTCGCCCTGGTCGCGGCCGTCGTCTTCAGCAGAGCCGGAGCGGCCCAGGAGGACCGCGCGGACAGCATCGAACCACTGGACGCGGCGCACGCCCCGTCGGAGCCTGCGGCGCTGCCGGCTCCGGACGTGCCCGCGCCGGCCTCCGTCGTGGACGGGACGCCGGCCGATCCCCTCACCCACGAAGCGCGGAGAACCGATGGATGACGCAGTGCGGCTGGAGTCGCTCACCAAGACCTACGGGTCCGGCGACAGCGCGGTGAGCGCCTTGCGCGAGACCAGCTTGTCCTTCCCCCGGGGCAGCTTCACCGCGATCATGGGACCCTCGGGGTCCGGCAAGTCGACCCTGTTGCAGTGCGCAGCCGGGCTCGACCGGCCCACCTCGGGCCGGGTCTTCATCGACGGCCAGGACACCTCGGGCCTGAACGAGACCCGGCTGACCGAACTCCGCCGCGCCTCCACCGGGTTCATCTTCCAGTCCTTCAACCTGCTGCCCTCGCTGACGGCCGAGCAGAACGTGGCGCTGCCGATGCGGCTGGCGGGCCGCAGGCCCCCGCGCGGCGCGGTCCGGCAGGCGCTCGCCCAGGTCGGCCTGGACAAGAAGGCCGGCAGCCGGCCGAGCCAGCTGTCCGGCGGACAGCAGCAGCGCGTGGCCATCGCCCGTGCCCTGGTGTCCCGGCCCGCCGTGCTCTTCGCGGATGAGCCGACCGGCGCCCTCGACCTGTCCACCGGCCGTGAACTCCTGGTCACGCTGAGGGCGTTGGCCGGACCGGGCGGAGACACCACCGGCGCCTCCGGCACCGAGGACCGGGTGACCACCACCATCGTCATGGTCACCCACGACCCGAACGTCGCCGCCTACGCGGACCGTGTGCTGTTCCTGGCCGACGGCAGACTCGTGGGAGAGCTGCTCCAGCCGACCGCCGATGACGTCGCCGCCCGCATGACGCACCTGGCGGTGTCCTCGTGATCAGGGTTGCCTTCCAGACCCTGCGGGCACGCTGGGTCTCGTTCCTCGGCACGGTCGTCGCCCTCGTCCTCGGCGTGGCGCAGGTCGCGGCCATGGGACTGCTCGTGACGACGGCGTTCGACCTGCCCGACCGGCCGGTCGAGCGCTTCGCCGGCGCCGACACGGTCGTACGCCCGCTGTCGGACGGCTGGGACTCGGCCCACCACGACCTGGGCGTGCGCTCTCCCGAGGCGGCCCGCGGGCTGAGCACCGAACTGCGCGACCAGGTCGCCGCGACCGGCGAGACCGTCGTCGACCGCTCCTTCTACGCGCAGTTGCGCGGCGGCCCCGAGGACCAGGTCGGGCACCCGTGGGCGGTGGCCCGCTTCGGCGGCTACCGCCTCACCGACGGCGCCGCGCCGACCTCGGACGGGCAGATCGTCGTCCCCTCCGACCAGGCCCGCACCGGCGACAAGGTGACCGTACTGACGGCGTCCACCGTGCGGACGTACACCGTCAGCGGCACCGTCGCCCCCGTCGGCTACGAGGACGCCGTCTTCTTCTCCGAGACCGAGGCCGCGCGGCTCTCCCCGCGGATCGACTCGCTGGTGGCGCTCGGCGCCGGGGACGCGGTCCGGGACGCCGTCGGCGGCAAGGCCGACGTCCTCACCGGCCAGGACCGGCACAAGGCCGACGCCAGCGAGGCCGAGGACCGCGAGACCCTCGACAACACGATCACGCTGGTGCCGGTGATGGCGAGCGTCGCCGGCACCACCGCCATCTTCGTGGTGGCGTCCACCTTCGCCTTCGCGGTCGTCCAGCGCCGCAGGGAGGTCGCCCTGCTCCGCGCGGTCGGCGCCACCCCCAAGCAGGTGCGGAAAATGGTCCGCAACGAGGCCCTCCTGGTGGGCGGCGTGGCCGCCGCCGTGGGCACCGTACTCGGCCTGTTCGGGGCCCAGTTGCTCGCCGACATGCTGATCTCCATGGGGGTGTCGCCGGACTGGTTCACCGTCACCCCGTCCCTGCACTGGACCGTGCTCGCTCCGCTCGCCGCCGCCTTCCTGGTCGGGCTGCTGGTGTCCGTCGGCGGCGCGGCCACCGCGGCCCGCCGCGCCGGTTCCATCCAGCCCGTCGAAGCGCTGCGGGAAGCCGCCGTGGACGACACGGGCGTCACCCCGGGCCGCGCCCTGCTCGGCGCCGTGGCCCTCCTCGGAGGCGTCGGCTGGACCGCCTGGATCGCCACCGGCTCCCCGGTGACGGTGCTCTCGCCCACGGTGTACGTGGTCTCGCTGATGGTGCCGGTGCTGGCGGCGGCCGTTCTCGCCCCGCTGGCCGTGGGCCCGTTGGCCCGGCTGCTGATGTGGCCGTGGCGCCGCGCGAACGGCCCCACCGCGATGCTGGTCCGGGAGAGCGCGCTGACCGCCCGCCGCCGGACCGCGGCGACGGCCGCGCCGGTACTGCTCACCGTGGGCCTGGCGTTCTCCCTGCTCGCCGCCACCGACTCCCTGGGCGCGGCCCGGGACAACGGCCTGCAGAACCGGATCGTCTCCGAGTACGCCCTCGCCCCCGACGACACCCCCGGCATCAGCACCGAGGTGATCGACCGGGTCGCCGAGGTGCCCGGCGTACAGATCGCCGCGCCCCTGCTCACCACGGTCTACTGGAAGGACGAGGACCGCTACGACGAGAACGACGGCCTCGTCGTCGACCCCGAGGCGCTGAAGCGGACCATGGACCTCAAGGTGGTCGAGGGCTCTCTCGACGACCTCGACGACAACAGCATGGCCGTCGCCGACCTGTGGCACATGGACCTCGGCTCCACCCAGACCGTGCTGATGGCCGACGGCAGCACCCAGAAGCTGAAGGTGGCCGCCGTGTACGAGGCGCTGCGCGGCGAGGACGTGGCCTATCTGCCGTCCCGGTTCGCCGACACCGCGCTCTTCGCACGCGACGGCCTGGCCCGCCGTGCGTACATCAGCCTGGACGAGGGCACCGACCGCCAGGCCGCGACCGCCGCCATCCGCAAGGCGGTCGAGGGCAGCGGCGCCACCTTCATGACACGGGACGAACTGGTAGCCTCCGAGGCCGCCTACGCCCGGCACCTGAACGAGGTCAGGCAGCGCTCCACCGCGGTGATCATCATGCTGTTCTGCTTCATCGCGATCCTCAACACCCTGCTGATGGCCACCGCGGACCGCCGGCGCGACCTGGCGGTCCTGCGGACCGCGGGTGCCACCCCCAGGCAGGTGCTGCGGTTCTTCGTCGCCGAGTCGCTCCTGGTGTCCGCGATCGGCGTGGTGCTGGCGCTGGCCGCCACCGCCGTCAACCTGGCCGGGCTGTGGGGAGCCCTGCTCCAGCTCTTCGGAACCACCCCGATCGTCGTGCCGTACGCGGTGGTCACGGGCGTCGCGGTGGTCTCCACCCTGCTCGCGCTGCTCGGCACGGTCCTGCCGGTCAGCGCGGCGCTGCGGGCCCGAGCCGTGCAACTGATCGGAGCCCGCGAGTAAGAACACTCCGGCACGCCGAGTAGAACACTCCAGCACGCCCCAGCACCCCCTTTACCACCCCGGACCCACACGGCCCGGTCCCGAACCCCCGTCGGGACCGGGCCGTGTGCCGTCTCGGCGGCTTGTGCCTTTCCCCGACAGATCCCCGCTGGAGCCATAAGAGAGCCGATAAGAGCCCCGGTATAGGTCGCCGTCGGACGCTGGACGAGCATCCGACCACCGAAGGGACACCGTCATGGCTGACGAGCAGACCGACCACCACATCTACCGGGTCGTCCTCAACGACGAGGAGCAGTACTCGATCTGGGACGCGGACCGGGAACTGCCGGCCGGCTGGAAGGCGGAAGGCACCGAGGGCTCGCGGCGGGACTGCCTCCAGCGGATCGAGGAGGTCTGGACCGACCTGCGGCCGGCCAGTCTGCGCCGGCGCATGGAGCAGGCCGGCGCCTGACCGCGCCGCACGGCCCGCGGTGCCGGCAGTGGCGCCACACCGCACATCACCCAGCACCACGCAGGCACCACACGAGACACGTCGTACGGAACAAAGGTCGGGAGGGGCGCTCAGCATGACCACGGGCGAAGTCCGCACGGGCGGACAGGTCGACGGCAGTGGAACGGCCGACGGCAGCGGATCGGTCGACAGCAGGCGTGAGGAGCTGGTGCGGGCCAGGCTCGCCGGGGGCCGCGGCGGCCGGCGAGCCGCCGTCACCCCCGTCGACCGCGACGGCCCCCTCGCCCTCTCTCACGGGCAGCAGCAGATGTGGTTCCTCAGCCGGCTCGACCCGGACAGCTGGGAGTACAGCGTCCCCGTGGCGCTGCGGCTGCGCGGGCAGCTCTCCACGGAGCTGCTGCGCCGGGGCTTCCAGGAACTGGTGGCCCGCCACGAGATCCTGCGCACCCGCTACCGCCTCGACGGCACCGAGCCGGTCCAGCTGATCGACCCTCCCGGCGACTTCGACCTCCCCGTCGACGACCTCACCGGCACCGGCACCCTCGCCGAACGTGAGGAGCGGGCCCGTCTGCTGGCCGAGGCCGAGCCGGGCCGCCCGTTCGACCTGACCGACGGCGCCCCGCTGCGGGCCCGGCTGATCCGCGTCGCGCAGGACGACCACCTGCTGGTCGTCGTCTTCCACCACGTGGCCTGCGACGAGTGGTCCGTGGGGCTCTTCCTCGGCGAACTGGCCGCGCTCTACGAGGCGTTCGGCCGCGACGAGCCCTCACCGCTGGCCCCGCTCCCCGTCCAGTACGCCGACTACGCGGCCTGGCAGCGCCGCCGCCTCGACAGCGGGGAACTCGACCGACAGCTCGACCACTGGCGCGAACGGCTCGCCGGCCTCACCCCGCTGGAGGTGCCGACCGACCGCCGGCGCCCCTCCACCCGGTCCTACGCCGGAGACGCCGTCCCCGTCCACCTGCCGGCCCCCCTGACCGGCCGGCTGCGCGCCCTCGGCGCGGCGCACGGAGCGACCCTCTTCCACACCCTCCTCGCCGGCTTCCAGGGCCTGCTCTCCCGCTACACCGGCCGCGACGACATCGCCGTGGGCACGGTCGTCTCCGGCCGCAACCGGCCCGAACTCGAAGGGCTCATCGGCTACGGCATCAACACCCTGGTCCTGCGCGGCCGGTGGCAGGGCGACCCGACCTTCCGGCAGCTCCTCACCGGCGCCCGGGAGACCGTCCTGGACGCCTTCGACCACCAGGAGTTCCCCTTCGCCCGTCTCGTCGACGAGCTGGCCCCGGCCCGGGACATGTCGCGCACCCCGCTGTGCCAGGTCGCGTTCACCATGCACCGCGAACGCACCACCGGCTTCACCCTGCCCGGCGTCGACACCGAGACCCTGACCGCCACCTCCCAGGTCTCCCGCTTCGACCTCACCCTCCAGCTCCGCGAGGCCGACGACGGCTCCGTCAGCGGCACCCTGGAGTACAGCACCGCCCTCTACGACCGGACCACCGTCGAGCGCATCGCACGGCACCTGGAACGGCTCCTGGTGTCCGCCGAGGCCGACCCCGACCGCCGTCTGTCCCGTCTGGCCATGCTCGACGACACCGACCTCGCCGTCCTGCTGCCCGAGATCCACACCTTCCCCGCGCCCACCCGCTGCATCCACCAACTCGTCGAGGAACGCGCCGCCGCCACTCCCGACGCCGTCGCCGTCGTCTGCGGCACCGAAAGCCTCACCTACGCCGAGCTGAACACCCGCGCCAACCGCCTCGCCCACCACCTGCGTTCACTCGGGGCGGCCCCCGGCCGTCTCGTCGGCGTCGGCCTCGACCGCGGCCCGCTCCTGGTGCCCGCCCTGCTCGGCGTCCTCAAGTCCGGCGCCGGCTATCTGCCCCTGGACCCCGAACACCCCACGGACCGCATCGCCTACACCCTCCGCGACGCGGGCGCCGACCTCGTCGTCACCTCCACCGGGCACGCCGCCCACCTGCGCGAAGCCGCCGACGGCCGGCTCGTCGTCCTCGACGACCCGGACGAGGCCGCCGCGCTGGCAGCCGCCGCCGGGCACGACCCGGACTCCGGCGTCCACCCCGACGACCTCATCTACACGATCTACACCTCCGGCTCCACCGGCCGGCCCAAGGGCGTCGGCCTCAGCCACACCAATGTGCTGCGCCTGTTCACCGCCACCGAGGAGCACTTCGGCTTCGACGAGCACGACGTGTGGACCCTCTTCCACTCCTACGCCTTCGACATGTCGGTGTGGGAGATCTGGGGCGCCCTGACCTACGGCGGCCGGCTCGTCGTCGTACCGCCGGAGGTCTCCCGGTCCCCGGAGGACTTCCTGCGGGTGCTGGCCGACGAGAAGGTCACCGTCCTCAACCAGACCCCGTCCGCCTTCCGCAGCCTGGTCTCCCTGGCCGCCGAGAACCATCCTCTGGTCCCCGAACTCGCCGTGCGCGTCGTGTCGTTCGGCGGCGAAAGGCTCGACGTCCCCGCCCTGCGGCCCTGGGTGGAGCGCCGCGGCCTCGACGTCACCGCCATCGCCAACCTGTACGGCATCACCGAGACCTGCGTGCACACCACGTTCCACCTCGTCACCGAGGCCGACCTGGACGCCGAGACCGGCAACCCGGTCGGTGTGCCGCTGCGCGATCTCCAGGTCCACCTGCTCGGCCCGCACGGCGAACTCGTGCCCGTCGGCGTGCCCGGCGAGATCCACGTCGGCGGACCCGGCGTCGCCCTGATGTACCTGGGCCGCCCCGCCCTCACCGCGGAACGCTTCGTACCCGACCCCTACGGCACCCCCGGCACCCGCCTCTACCGCAGCGGCGACCTCGCCTCCCGGCGTCCCGACGGCAGCCTCGACTACCTGGGCCGCATCGACCACCAGGTCAAGATCCGCGGCCACCGCATCGAACTCGGCGAGATCAAGGCGGCCCTCACCACGCATCCCCGGGTCCGCGACGCCGTGGTCGTCGCGCGCGAGGACACACCCGGCGACCGCCGCCTCATCGCCTACGTCGTTCCCACCGGCGACGCCGTCGCCGCGCCCAGCGAACTGCGCGCCCTGCTCGCCCGGACCCTGCCGGACTACATGATCCCGGCCGCGTTCCTGGTCGTCGGCCGTATCCCGCTCACCGTCAACGGCAAGCTCGACCAGGCCGCCCTGCCGGCCCCCGACCGCAGCGCCCTCGGCGTCGACGCCGTGCACGTCGCGCCGCGCACGCCCGCCGAGGAGGAGATGGTCGCCGTCTGGCGCGAGGTCCTCGGGGTGGAGACCGTCGGCGTCGAGGACAACTTCTTCGACCTGGGCGGCGACTCCCTGCGTGCCGTCGCCCTGGTCGGCGCCCTGCGGGGCAGCGAGTACGACGTCACCGTCCGCGACGTCTTCGAGCACCGCACGCCCGCGGAACTCGTCGCCTTCGTCACCGGCCGCCCCGCCCCCGCCGCCCCCCGGCAGCCCGTCGCCCCCTTCGCGCTGCTCGGCGACGACGACCGCGACCGGCTCCCCGAAGGACTGGTGGACGCCTACCCGCTGGCCCAGGTGCAGCTCGGCATGGTCGTGGAGATGCTCGCCGACGACGGCCGCAACCACTACCACAACTCCACCTGCTTCCGGATCCTCGACGAACAACCCCTCGACCCGGACGTCCTCCAGCGGACCGTCGACACCGTCCTGGCCCGCCACGAGATCCTCCGCTCCAGCTTCGCCATCGAGGGCTACTCCGTTCCGCTCCAACTCGTGCACCCCGCCGGCGACGTGACCTCACCCGTCGTCGCGCGGGACCTCACCGGGCTGGACGCCGACGCCGTCGAAGCGTCACTGCGCGCCTACATGGCCGAGGAACGCACCCAGCTCTTCGACCTGACCCGTGCCCCGCTGATCCGCTTCACCGGCCACGCCTGCGACGACGGCTCCTGGTGGCTGACCCTCACCGAATGCCACGCGGTCCTCGAAGGATGGAGCCACCACTCCCTCCTGATGGAGATCGTCACCACCTATCACGCCCTGCACGCAGCCGAGCCCCTCCCGGACCCGGACACCCCCGACATCCGGTACGCGGACTTCGTCGCCGCGGAACTCGAGTCCCTCGCCGCCGACGAGGACCGCGCCTACTGGCAGGGCATCCTCGACGAGCACGCCCCCTTCGAGATCCCCTCCGGCCTCGGCGACGATCCGGCCACCACCCCCCGCGGCCTCAACCGCTCCTGGGTGCCCTACCACGACCTGGAGACCGGCCTGCGCACCCTCGCCACCCAGGCCAAAGTGCCCATCAAGAGCGTGCTGCACGCCGCCCACCTCAAGGTGATGAGTCAGCTCACCCCCGAGGAGGCATTCTGCACCGGCCTCGTCACCAACGCCCGCCCGGAGGCGGCCGGCGCGGAACGCGTCTACGGCGTGTATCTCAACCCGCTGCCGTTCGCCCACCGGCGTGGCGCCCGCACCTGGCGCGAACTGGTCCGTCAGGTCTTCGACCAGGAGATCGAGGTCTGGCCGCACCGCCGCTACCCCCTCGGCGCGATGCAGCGCGAACTCGCCCACACCGAACGACTCGTCAACGTCCGCTTCAGCTACCAGAACTTCCGCCAGGTCGACCAGGACCTCGTCGACTACCCGGCCACGATCGACGACAGCCCCACCGAGTTCCCGCTCGGC
Source organism: Streptomyces coerulescens (assembly GCF_042657965.1). Classification (NCBI taxonomy): domain Bacteria; kingdom Bacillati; phylum Actinomycetota; class Actinomycetes; order Kitasatosporales; family Streptomycetaceae; genus Streptomyces; species Streptomyces coerulescens. Next base: position 650 of record NZ_JBHSKM010000027.1, on the reverse strand, counting down.
GTCTCCACCCGAGCCGGCTTCATGGTGATCACCGCCCACCGCCACTACTTCGACCGCGCGGCGGTGGACCGGCTGGCGGCGATGTACCGGGCGGTGCTGGAGTCCATGTCCGCCGACGTGGACGGCGACGCCCGCGAGACCTTCCTGCCGACCGGCGAACGCGAGCGGGTACTCACCGCTTGGAATGACTCCGGGGTGCCGGTGCGCGAGGTCTCCGTACCGGAGTTGATCGCGGAGCAGGTGGCGCGGCGGCCGGATGCGGTGGCGGTGGAGTCGGGCGGTACGGCGTTGTCGTTCGCGGAGTTGGACGTGCGCGCGAACCGTCTGGCGCATCGGTTGCGTGAGGCGGGGGTGGGTGTGGAGTCGTCGGTGGCGGTGTTGCTGGATCGGTCGGTTGATCTGGTGGTGGCGTTGTTGGCGGTGTGGCGTGCGGGTGCGGGGTATGTGCCGATGGATCCGGTGCTGCCGGCCGGCCGTATCAGCGGGATGGTGGCGGATGCCGGTGTGCGGGTGGCGGTGACGTCGCGTGTATATGCGGACCGGTTCGAGGTGCCGGTGGTGGAAGTGGAGGACGACTTCTCCGGTCTGCCCGACACCGCGCCCGAGGTGGGCGTGGATCTGGATGCGGTGGCGTACACGGTGTTCACGTC
>NZ_JBHSKM010000026.1:0-2531 GCF_042657965.1 Streptomyces coerulescens | reverse complement strand
GATGACGAGATCGGCGCGCTGGCCGGCAAGGTCGTCGTGGCGGGCGAAGCGTTGCCCGGTGCTCTCGTGGAGCGGTGGCGGCGGGTCGTGGGGGACGGGAAGGTTCTGAACGAGTACGGGCCGACCGAGGCCACCGTGGGTACGTGTGTGTTCCCGCTGCTCGAAACCGTCGAGGGCGTGGTGCCGATCGGCCGTCCGCTGCCCAACATGACCATGCGCGTCCTGGACGCCCACCTCCGCCCGGTCCCGGTGGGAGCGGTCGGCGAGTTGTTCGTCGGTGGCGCGGGTGTGGCCCGGGGCTATGTCGGGGACGCGGCCCGTACGGCGGATCGCTTCGTTCCCGATCTGTACGGGCCGGTGGGCAGTCGGATGTACCGCACCGGGGATCTGGCGCGGTGGCGTTCGGACGGTGCGGTGGAGTTCCTGGGCCGGATCGACGATCAGGTGAAGGTGCGGGGTTATCGCATCGAGCTGGGTGAGGTGCGTGCCGCACTGGTCGCGCAGGCGGGGGTGGTGGACGCGGCGGTGGTCGTGTCCGAGGAGGATCAGCGCCTGATCGCGTACGTGGTCGGTGAGGTTCCCGAGTTGGCCGACGTCCTGCCCGAGTACATGATCCCGTCCGTCTTCGTGCAGGTGGACGCGATCCCGCTCACCGCCAACGGCAAGCTCGACCGCCGAGCCCTGCCCGACCCGGACCAGGACGCGACCGACACCTATGTCGCGCCCCGCACGCCCGCCGAGGAGCGCATCGCCGCGGTCTGGAGCAAGGTGCTGGGTGTGGAGCGGGTCGGGGTCGAGGACAACTTCTTCGACCTCGGCGGACACTCGATCAAGGCGATCGCGCTGGTCGGCGCCCTGCGCGCGGAGGGCTTCGAAGCCGCCGTACGGGACGTCTTCCAGAACCGCACCGTCGCGGGCCTCGCCGCCACCCTCACCGACGGCGGCGAATCCGCCGACGCCTACCGGCCGGTGGAGCCTTTCGCGCTGATCGGCGACGAGGATCGCGACCGGCTGCCGGACGGGTTGGTGGACGCCTACCCGTTGGCGCAGGTCCAGCTCGGCATGCTGGTCGAGATGCTCGCCGACGACGGGCGGAACAAGTACCACAACACGACGACGTTCCGGATCAAGGACGGCCGTCCCTTCGACGTGGACGCCCTGCGCGCGGCCGGACAGGCCGTGGTCGAGCGGCACGAGATGCTCCGGGCCTCCTTCGACCTCGACGCCTTCTCGGTGCCCCTGCAGCTCATCCATGCGACGGCGGACCTTCCCGTCACCGTGCTCGACCTGCGGGGCAAGAGCTTCGAGCAGCAGGCCGAGGCGCGCCGGGCCCACATCATCACCGAGCGGGCGACCGCCTTCCAGCTCGACCGGGCGCCGCTGCTCCGCGTCTCGGCGCTGATCGAGTCCGACGAGGCGTGGTGGCTGTCGGTCAGCGTCTGCCACCCGATCACCGAGGGCTGGAGCCACCGGACCCTCCTCAGCGACATCGTCGAGGGCTATCTGCGCCTGCGTGCTGGTGGGGAACTGCGCGAGGCCACGGCCCCCGGCGTCCGGTACGCCGACTTCGTGGCGGCGGAGCAGGCGTCCCTCGACTCGGAGGAGGACCGCGCCTACTGGCGGGACCTGCTCACCGACCACGCCAAGTTCGAACTCCCGGCGGGCTGGGGCGACGCCGAGCCCGCCGACCGGGCGGTGACCGTGCAGGTGCCGCTCGGCGACCTCACCACCGCCCTGCGGTCCGCGGCCCGCACCACGAGCACCTCGCTGAAGGCGGTCCTGCACGCGGCCCACCTCAAGGTGATGAGCCAGCTCACCGTGGAGGACGCCTTCTGCACCGGCCTCGTCTCCAGCGGCCGGCCCGAGGTCGAGGGCGCCGAGCGGGTCTACGGCATGTACCTGAACACAGTGCCCTTCGCACACCGGCGCGGTGCCAGCACCTGGCGCGAACTCATCCGCCAGGCCTTCGACCGGGAGGCCGAGCTCTGGCCGCACCGCCGCTTCCCGATGCCGGTGATGCAGCGGGAACTGGGCGACGGGACGCGCCTTCTCGACGTCCGCTTCAGCTATCTCGACCTCTCCGACGCCCAGGCCGACAGCGATCTCGTCGACGCGGACTCCGGGGACGGCGAGGGCGCCACCGAGTTCGGCCTGGCGGTCGCCGCCCGCGGCAGCGGACTGCTGCTCACGGCGGACCCGGCGGTCCTCGGCAGGACGGCGGTGGACCGGCTGGCGGCGATGTACCGGGCGGTGTTGGAGTCCATCGCCGCCGACGTGGACGGCGACGCCCGCGAGACCTTCCTGCCGGCCGGCGAGCTCGAACGCGTCCTCATGGCCTGGAACGACTCCGGGGTGCCGGTGCGCGAGTTGTCGGTGCCGGAGTTGATCGCGGAGCAGATGGCGCGGCGGCCCGAGGCGGTCGCGCTGAGCTCGGGTGAGGAGACGCTGTCGTTCGCGGAGTTGGACGTACGGGCGAACCGTCTGGCGCATCGGTTGCGTGAGGCGGGGGTGGGTGTGGAGTCGTCGGTGGC
>NZ_JBHSKM010000025.1:0-362881 GCF_042657965.1 Streptomyces coerulescens | reverse complement strand
AATGTATGGGCGCCCCTCGCGGCCGGTCAGCGCACCTGGCTGTACGACGGTGAACTGACGGAACTCGGCGACGCGTTGACCGACGCCGGCCCCTTCTCCTTCATCAAGCTCACCCCAGGCCACCTTGAAGTGCTCTCGGGTCAGCTCGGCGATGACGAGATCGGCGCGCTGGCCGGCAAGGTCGTTGTGGCCGGTGAGGCGTTGCCCGGCGCTCTTGTCGAGCGGTGGCGGCGGGTCCTGGGGGACGGGAAGGTTCTCAACGAGTACGGGCCGACCGAGGCCACCGTCGGTACCTGTGTGTTCCCGCTGCTCGAAACCGTCGAGGGCGTGGTGCCGATCGGCCGGCCGCTGCCCAACATGACCATGCGCATCCTGGACACTCACCTTCAGCCCGTACCGGTGGGCGCGGTCGGCGAGTTGTTCGTCGGCGGTACCGGCGTGGCCCGTGGCTATGTGGGCGACCCGGCCCGTACCGCCGAGAAGTTCCTCCCGGACGTATACGGTCCGGTGGGCAGCCGGATGTACCGCACCGGGGACTTGGCGCGGTGGCGTTCGGACGGTGCGGTGGAGTTCCTGGGCCGGATCGACGATCAGGTGAAGGTGCGGGGTTATCGCATCGAGCTGGGTGAGGTGCGTGCCGCACTGGTCGCGCAGGCGGGGGTGGTGGACGCGGCGGTGATCGTGTCCGAGGAGGACCAGCGCCTGATCGCGTACGTGGTCGGTGAGGTTCCCGAGCTGGTCGACGTCCTGCCCGAGTACATGATCCCGTCCGTCTTCGTGCAGGTGGACGCGATCCCGCTCACCGCCAACGGCAAGCTCGACCGCCGAGCCCTGCCCGACCCGGACCAGGACGCGACCGACACCTATGTCGCGCCCCGCACGCCCGCCGAGGAGCGCATCGCCGCGGTCTGGAGCAAGGTGCTGGGTGTGGAGCGGGTCGGGGTCGAGGACAACTTCTTCGACCTCGGCGGACACTCGATCAAGGCGATCGCGCTGGTCGGCGCCCTGCGCGCGGAGGGCTTCGAAGCCGCCGTACGGGACGTCTTCCAACACCGTACGGTGGCCAATCTCGCCGCCACCCTCACGAATGGCGAATTCGCCGACACCTACCAGCCGGTGGAGCCGTTCGCCCTGGTCGGCGACGAGGACCGTGACCGGCTGCCGGACGGGATCGTGGACGCGTACCCGGTCGCCAAGGTGCAGCTCGGCATGCTGGTCGAGATGCTCGCCGGCGACGGGCTGAACAAGTACCACAACACGGCGACGTTCCGGATCAACGACGGCCGCCCGTTCGACGCCGAGGCCCTGCGCCACGCCGCCCGGACCGTGGTGGAGCGGCACGAGATGCTGCGGACCTCCTTCGACCTGGAGGGCTTCTCGGTACCGTTGCAGCTGGTGCATCCGGCCGCCGAACCGCAGGTCACCGTGCGGGACCTGCGCGGCAGGGACGGCGAGCGGTTCACCGCGGCACGGCAGGAGCACATCGCCGCGGAACGGGCCGCGCTGTTCGACCTGGACCGGCCGCCGCTGCTGCGGTTCGCCGCGTTGGTCGAGTCGGACGAGGCGTGGCATCTGGGCTTCACCCACTGCCACGCCATCACGGAGGGCTGGAGCCAGCAGTCGCTGCTGCGGGAGGTCCTCGACCTCTACCAGGTGTACGCGGCCGGCGAACCGCCCAGGGATCCTGAGCCGGTGGACGTGCGGTACGCCGACTTCGTCGCGGCCGAGCAGGAATCCCTCGCCTCCGACGAGGACCGCGCCTACTGGCAGGGCGTCGTCGACGGGTACGCGCCGTGCCGACTGCCCCAGGAGTGGGGCGCGGGGAACGGCGCTCCGCGGGAGGACTTCAAGCTGTCCGTGGACTTCCGCGACATCGAGCCGGCACTGCGCGAGCTGGCCCGGTCCACCGACACCTCGTTCAAGGCGGTCCTGCTCGCCACCCACCTGAAGGTGCTCTCCACGGTCACCGGGGAGGACGCCTTCCACACCGGCGTCGTCTACAGCGCCCGTCCCGAGGCGCCGGGCGCCGAGCGCGTGTTCGGCATGTACCTGAACACGCTGCCCTTCGCACACGAACGGACCGCGCGCACCTGGCGTGAGCTGGTGCGTCAGGTCTTCGACCGGGAGGCCGAGGTGTATCCGCACCGCCGGTATCCGCTGCCCGCCGTGCAGCAACTGGCGGGCGGTAGGCGGCTGTTCGACGTGATGTACCGCTACCAGGACTTCCATCAGACCGCCGGCAGCGCGGTGGACGTGCAGGCGGGCGCGGGCGACAGCTCCAACGAGTTCACGCTGTCCGTGGCCAACGTGCCGGGCCGGCTGGTGCTGCGCGCGGTCAGCACGGGGCTCGACCGGACCAACGCCGAGCGCGTGGCCGGGATGTACCGGGCGGTCCTGGACGCGATGGCCACCGACCCGGACGGCGACGTGCACGCCTCGCTGCTGTCCGTGACGGAACTGGCCCAGGTCCTGGACGACTTCAACGACACCGAGGTGGAGTGGGGATGAGGCGCTACGTCCACGAGGTGATCGAGGGGCAGGCCGCGGCCACCCCCGACGCCGTCGCCGTGCAGGTGGGCGGGCACACCGTCACGTACCGGCAACTCGACGAGCAGGCCAACCGGATCGCCCACCGGCTGCGGGAGGCCGGGGTGGGACCCGAGTCGGTGGTCGGGGTGCTGCTGCGCCGGGGCCCCGACACCCTGCCGGCGCTGCTCGGCATCTGGAAGGCGGGTGGATCCCATCTGCCTCTGGACACCTCGCTCCCCGCCGAGCGGTTGCACTACATGCGGGAGACGGCGGGTGCGCGGCTGACGGTGACGCACGGCGGCAGCGCCGCGCTGCTCGGCTCGGAGCACCAGGGCGACACCATCGACCTGGACGCGGAGCGCGAGCGGATCGCGGCCTGCCCGGCCACGCCGCCCGACCGGTCCGCCGACCGCGACCCGGACGATCCCGCGCGGACCCACCGGCTGGCGTACACCCTGTTCACCTCCGGCTCCACGGGCCGCCCCAAGGGCGTGCAGATCGGCCAGTACGCGCTGCTGAACATGCTGTTCTCGATGCGGCGGTGGCACGGTTCGGGGCCGGAGCACCGCTGGCTGGCCATCACCTCGCTCGCCTTCGACGTGTCCACCGCCGAGCTCTACCTGCCCCTGGTCACCGGCGGCCGGGTGGTGCTGGCCGACGACGCCGAGGCCCGCGACCCGGCGGCACAGCTGCGGCTAGTGCAGAGCGCGGGGATCACCCATGTGCAGGCCACACCGGCCGGCTGGAAGCTGCTGCTGGCCGCGGGGATGGAGCGGCTCCCGGTCGTCGCGGTCACCACGGGGGAGGAGTGCCCGCTAGGACTGGCCGCACAACTCGTGGGCCGCGTCGATCGGTTGAGCAACCTGTACGGGCCCACCGAGGCCACCGTCTGGTGCACCGGAACCGACTTGGCGCCGGACGCGGCATCGGTGCCGATCGGCCGCCCCCTGCCCAACTACCGCGCCTATGTGCTCGACTCGGCACAGCGGCCGGTGCCCGTCGGGGTGACCGGCGAGCTGTACATCGCGGGCGCGGGCCTGGCCCGCGGCTACGTGGACCGGCCCGGACTCACCGCGGAACGGTTCCTGCCGGAGCCGTACGGCGGCCCGCCCGGCTCCCGTATGTACCGCACCGGCGACCTGGCCAGGTTCCGGACCGACGGGCAGCTGGAGTGCCTCGGGCGCGCCGACAACCAGGTCAAGATCCGCGGCTTCCGCATCGAGCTCGGCGAGATCGAGGAAGTGCTGCGCGGCGGCCCGGACGTCCTCGACGCCGCCGTGGTGGCCCGCGACGACGACCAGGGCGAGAAGTGGTTGGTGGCGTACGTGGTCGGCGCCGACGGCGTGGACCCGGACCCGGCGGCGGTGCGGGACCGGCTGGCCGCCACCCTGCCCGCGTACATGGTGCCCGCGGCCGTCGTGCCGCTGCCGACACTGCCGCTGAACCCGGCCGGCAAGGTCGACCGGGCCGCGCTGCCCGTCCCCGGCCGGGCGGCGCTCGCCGGGGACCGCGCCTACATGGCGCCCCGCACCGCCACCGAACGCCAACTGGTGGAGATCTGCGCCCAGGTGCTGGGCGTCACCGACGTCGGCGTACGGGACCGATTGCAGGACCTGGGCGCCGACTCCATGCGGATCGTGCACGTGATGGCCGCCGCGCGGCGGGCCGGGCTCGCTCTGACCCTGCGGATGCTGCTGGACAGCGAGACCGTGGAGGACCTCGCGCAGGCCCTCGACGGCACCCCGCCCGAGGGAACCGGGACGGAAGAGAAACGAGAAGGTGAGGAATCGGCCATGACGTCGGTGGCACCGGCGGGCGGGCCCGTCGACCCGACCCGGACCATGGCCGCGCACCGGGTGCCCGGCGCCGCCGTGGCCCTGCTGCGGGACGGGCGGCTGGTGGGTGTGCAGGTGTACGGGGTGCGTTCCGCGGACAGCGGGCTCCCGGTGACGATGCGCACCCGCTTCCAGGTCGGGTCCATCAGCAAACAGGTCACCGCGTTCGCCGCGCTGCGCCTCGTGGCCCGGGGCGAACTCGACCTCGATGCGGACCTGGACCGCTACCTGAGCGGGCGGCGTGTGCCCCGCACCGCCACCGGAGCGTCCGTGACCCTGCGTCACCTGCTGTCGAACACGGCGGGCTTCTCAAGTGCCGCCGCCACCTGGTGGCGACCCGGCGAGCCGATGCCCAAGCTCGACACCGTGCTTGACGACGTGAGCGCCGAGCACGAACCGGGCACCCGGTTCCGCAAGGCGGGCAGCCAGTGGGCGCTGGCCGAACGGCTCCTCACCGACGTCACCGGGCAGGACTTCGCCGACCTGGCGGCGGAACTTGTCTTCGCGCCGCTGGCCATGGCGGACAGTTCCTTCACGCCGCCCGTCGACGGGCTCCATGCCCGGGACGACTGGGCCGCGGGGCACGACGGGCACGGCCGGCCGCTGCTCGACGGCTTCCGGGTGCGGCCGGTGTCGGCCGGCAGCGGACTGTGGTCCACCGCCGCCGACATCGCCCAGCTCGCCGCGGAGATCCGCCAGGCCCACCTGGGCTGCTCCGAGCTGCTGCCGGCGCCTCTCGCCACGCAGATGCTCACCGAGGCGTTCCCCGGAAGCTTCTACGGTCTGGGTACGGTCGTCGACGGATCCCTGGGGGAGCCGGAATTCGGCCACGGCGGGCAGACCGCCGGGTTCCGGGCGCTGGTCTCCCTGCGGTTGCGTTCCGGCAGCGGCTGTGTCGTACTCACCAACGGCGAGGGGGGCAAGCACGTGCACAAGACGGTCGCCGCGTCCCTCGGCCGTGAGCTGACCGTGGACGACGACTGATCGGTGGAAGACTGGCCGGTTCTCGACCGTCTGTTACCGGACGCGGCCTCGTGAGTCGGTGGTGTTACCGAACGGATAACACGAGAATAGGCCTCCCGCATAGCTTCGTCGCGAGTACATCAATCGCACACGCCAGACGGGGGGGTGTCGCATGGACTTCCGAGTCCTCGGCCCGGTGGAAGCACACAGGGGCGGATTACGAATTCCGCTCTCCGGCTCGAAGGTGCACACGGTACTGGCGGCCCTGCTGCTCGCCAAGGGCCGTGTGGTGTCCGACAGCAGACTCAACTTCCTGCTGTGGGGCTGGGAACCACCGGCCACATCCGGCGCACAGATCTACACATACATGTCGCGGCTGCGCAAGCTTCTCGGCGACGACGTACGCATCGAGCGCAGGCCGCCCGGCTATCTGCTCCAGGCCCCGAACAGCGCGGTGGACCTGCTGGAGTTCGAGCGGCTGGACCGGCTCGGGCGGGCCGCGCTGGCCCAACGCCGCCACCGGGAAGCGGGGGCGCTGCTCGCCGAGGCCCTCGGGCACTGGCGCGGCACCGCCCTCGCCAACGTCACCGAGCACCTCGCCGATGCGGAGCTCCCGCAGCTGGAGGAGGCCCGGATGCACACGCTGGAGAACCGCATCGAGGCCGACCTCGCGCTGGGCCGGCACGAACAGCTGACCGCCGAGCTCACCGGCCTCGTCGCCCGGCACCCGCTGAGGGAGAAGCTTCGGGCGCAGCTGATGACCGCCCTCTACCGCAGCGGCCGGCAGAGCGACGCCCTCCAGAGCTACTACGAGGGCCGCAGCCTCCTCGCCGACCAGCTCGGCATCGACCCCGGCGAGGCCCTCGGCTCGACCTACACGGCCGTCCTCAAGGGCACCCGGGGCCCGGGTCCCGGCGATGCCACCCGGCCCACACGGGAAGTACCGGCCGGTCCCGTCGCACCGTCCACGCTGCCGCCGTCCGTCGACGAACTCACCGGCCGGGACGCCGAGATCCGAACGCTCCGCACCCAGCTGGCGGAGTCGGTCGCCGGGCGGGGGCCGCGCCATCTGCTGGTCACGGGCATGGCCGGCGTCGGCAAGACCGCCCTCGCGGTGCATGTCGCGCACGCCGCCGCCGCGGACTTCCCCGACGGCCGGCTCTTCGCCGAGCTGTCGGGGGCGAACGGCCGCCCCCGCCCGCCCCGTGACGTCCTCGCCGCGCTCCTGCGCGACCTTGGGGAGCCTCTCGAGGACGGTGATGACGCGACGCTGCCGGCCGTCGGCGCGCCGGGGAACCGCAGGGAGGCCGAGGACCTCGTACGGCGGCTGCGCGCCCGCACCGCGGGCCGGCAACTGCTGGTCGTGCTGGACGGCGCGGCCGAGGGAAAGCTGCTCGACCCGGTACTGGCGGGTCTCCAGGGCGTCGTGGTCCTGATCACCGGCCGCACCAGGCTCACCCAGGTCATCGGCGCCCGTACCACGGCACTCGCGCCGCTCGGGGACCCCGCGGCCCTCGACCTGCTGGCCGCCGTCACGGGCCGGGCCCGGCTGGCCGCCGAACCCGACGCCACCGACGACCTGCTCGGCTACTGCGGCGGACTGCCGCTCGCGCTCCGGATCGCCGGGAGTCGCCTCCTCGCCCGCCCGTTCTGGCCCGTGGCCCGCCTCGCCCAGCGCATGGCGGCCCCTGCCAACCGGCTGCGGGAGCTCTCCTACGGTGGCATGGACGTCGGTGCGGCCCTGCTGCCGTCGCTGTACGCTCTGCCGGCGCCCGCCCGGTCGGTCCTGGTACGGCTCGCCGACATGGGCACCGAGCCCTTCCCGGCGCACCGGGCGGCCGGGGTCCTCGCGACGACCGAGGCGACCGCCGAACAGTGGCTGGAGCAACTCGTGGACGGAGCGCTGCTCGACCTGTGCGGCGTGGACCTGATGGGCCGGCCCTTCTACCGCTTCCACGAACTGGTGCTGCTCTTCGCCGCGGGTCTGCCCGCCCCGCCCTGCCCAAGCCGGAGGTCTCCGGCCACTCGGTGAACGAGCGGGACACGACAGCGGCCCCGCCCCGAGCTTGCCTCGGGGCGGGGCCGCTGTCGTCGGCTCAGTGCCAGCTCTCGTCGTCGGAGCCGGAGGCCGCAGCGGCGTGGCGATGGCTGACGCGGACGTCCATCATTTCTTCCCCCATGTATCGACAGTGATGTCGCGAATTCGTGAACAACACACTAGTGCGGCCGGTTTTCCCCTCATTATCGAACGGCTTACCGTGCCTGTTTTCCCTTCCACTAGTTCTCGTCGGGCAGTTCGGCGAGTGCGGCTCTGGTCCGCTGAATCCACGCCTCCACGCCGATTCGTTCAAAGTTGGCCAATGCCCCCAGATAATTGCGCCGGGCCTCCTGGGAATCGCCGCATTGCCGGCCCGCCATGCCGAGCGCGAGTTTGATCCGTCCCTCGACGAGCGCACTGCCCACCAGGGCCGCCACCTCCAGCGCCTGCCGCAGGGTGGCCCGCGCCTGCTCCCAGCGCCCGGCGCCCATCCGGGCCTCACCGAGCGCCAGCAGCCCATGGGCCAGTCCCAGCATGTCCAGTTGGCCCCGCACGATGTGGATCACCCGGACCAGGGCCTCCTCGGCGAGGTCGTACTCCTGGCGGGCCAGATGCACCCGGGCCAGCCGGTGGGTGCCCAGCGCCAGGCTACGGGCGCCGCCCTCGCCGATCGCGGCGGAGACCCGTACGGACTCCTCGCTCAGCCGCTGCGCGTCGTCGACGTCGTCCCGGTCCAGGCAGATCTGCGCCATGTTGTTCAGCACATGGGCCTCCGAAGAACGGTCGCCGACCGCCCGGAAGACCTCCAGCGCCGCGGTGCTGTACCGCATCGCGGTGTCCAGTTCACCGCGCATCTCGTCGATCATCGCCATGTTCCGCAGCACCAGCGCCCCGCCGTGCTCCTCCCCGGCTCGTTCGTGCAGCTCCAGCGCCCGGGTGAACAGGCCGTACGCCGTGGTGAAGTCCCGCTGGCGCATCTCCAGCGCGCCGAGAGCGTGCAGCATCGCGGCCTCGCCGCGCGCGTTGCCCGCGGCGCGGGCCGCGGTCAGGGAGCGCTCCGCGCACTCGCGCCAGTCGTCGAGGTAGTTGCGGGTCTCGAAGAGCACCAGGACGCAGAGGGTGAGATCCCAGGCGAACTCGTCCATGCCGGCCTCGGCGGCCCGGGCGACGACCGCGCTCAGCGAGAGCCGCTCGGCCTCCAGCCAGTCCAGCGGCCGGGCCAGCAGGGTGTCGGTCAGCTCAGGCGGCAGCCGGTGCGGGACGACGGTGCCGTGGATGATGCTGAAGTCACCGCCGAAGGAACGCCGGTGGGCCTCCGTCGCGAGGAACAGGTAGGTGCGGAACACCCGGTCCAGCACGGCGTGCCGCTCCTCGGGGCTCTCCTCCTGCGCGCGCTCCCTCGCGAACAGCCGCAGCAGGTTCTGGAACCGGTAGCGGGTGTGCCCGGAGAGGTCCTGGCCGATCACGTCGAGGAACTGCGCGTCGACCAGCTCCTCGATGAGCTGTTCCCCGGTGTAGAGGTCGGTGTCGAGCAGGGCGGCGGCGACCCAGGAGGAGAAGTCCGGCACGTCCAGCAGCCCGAGTCTTCGGTAGAGCCGCGCGGTCTGCGCGGACAGGCCCCGGTACGTCAGCGCGAAGCTGGCCCGTACCTGCGACTCGCCCTGGCTGAGTTCGTCCAGCCGTAGCCGCTCGTCGCTGAGCCTGCGTGCCAGGTGCTCGACGGTCCAGTGCGGTTTCGAGGCGAGCCGGGCGCCGGCGATGCGCAGCGCGAGCGGCAGCAGGTCGCACAGTTCGGCGAGGGTGGCGGCGGCGACCGGTTCGGCGGTGACGCGCCCCTCGCCGACGATGCCGCTCAGCAGCTCGACCGCCTCGTAGGTGGACAGCGGCCCGAGCCGTACCCAGGCGCGCGGCGGCCAGGCCACCAACTCCGGTATCTGCTCACGTCCGGTGACCAGCACACAGCAGCCGCCGCCGCTCGGCAGCAGCGGGCGCACCTGTGCGTAACTGCGCACGTTGTCCAGCACGACGAGCACCCGGCGGTCGGCGAGCAGGCTCCGGTAGAGCGCGGCCCGCTCCTCCGGCTCGGTGGGTATCTGGCCCGCGGGCACGGAGAGGGACCGCAGGAAGCGACTGAGGACCTCGTCGGCGGTGGTCGGCTCCAACTGCTCGTCGTAGCCGTGCAGGTCGGCGAAGAGCTGGCCGTCCGGGAACAGGTCCGCGACGCTGTGCGCCCAGTGGATCGCGAGTCCCGTCTTGCCGACCCCGGCGACGCCGGTGATCAGGCCGGTGGCCGGGGCCCGGGTGGTGCCGCCGGTGTCCAGCAGCTCGCCCAGCAGGGCCAGTTCCTCCTTGCGGCCGGCCAGGCTCGGCACGTCCGGCGGAAGCTCCAGGGGGTCGCCGACCGGGCTCGGCCGGGGCATCGGCTCGCCGTCCGGGTCGGGCACCGACAGCGACCGTTCGTCCTGCAGGATGGCGTCACGCAGCTCGGTCAGGGCCGGGCCCGGCTCGATGCCGAGCTCCTCCATCAGCGACCGTCGCCCTTCCTGGAAGGTCTCCAGCGCCTCGGCCCGCCGGCCGGAACGGTACTGCGCGGTGATCAGCTGATGGCGGGCGCGCTCGCGCAGCGGATGGCGCCGCACCATCGCCGCCAGGTCGGGCAACACCCGCTGGTGGTCGCCCAGTTGCAGCCGTACCGCGGTGGCGTCCTCGAAGGCGTTCAGGCGCAGCTCCTCCAGCCGCTGCGCCTCGTCCTCCACACGCAAGCCGATGACGCCGGCCAGCGGGCGTCCGCGCCACAGCCGCAGTGCGTCCGCGTAGGCGCGGGACGCCTCCGGCAGCCGATCCTCGCGCACCGCCGTCTCGGCCTGGGTGACCAGTTCGGTGAACTCGGCCGTGTCCAGCGTGTGACGGCCCAGCCGCAGGAGGTACCCGGGATGGGCCGTGACGATGATCTCCTCAGGACAGCCCGCGTTCTTGAACGCCTTGCGCAACGCCGCGATGCAGATGGATACCTGGGTACGCGCGGTGGCGGGCGGGTGCTCGTTCCACACCGAGTCGATCAGCGCGTCCACCGGGACGACACGGCCCGGAGTGAGGAGCAGGTGGGTGAGAATCGTGCGGTGCCGCGGTCCCCCCAGCGGCACCTGGACCTCCCCGACGCGTACTTCCGGTGGTCCCAGGATTCGGAATTCCAGCCGCTTCTCCATGCTCCCCTTGATCCCCCGTGCATCGCGGACAGGTGGGAGCGGTGTCCCCGTTGCCGCCAGAATTCGACGGCTTGCCCCCGGGGGCCACGATACGACGGAGTATGAACCTACTGTCCAGTAGGCAGGGGCTAACCGGCAGTAACGAAACGGAGTTCATGTAAATAGGGTCTGCCCGGAACCGAGAATGAAGATGAGTACTGCTCAGTTTCCCGGTGGTGACTTCCGGTCAATTCCTCGTGCGAAGCGGCGCATCTTGCTCAGAGCCCGGTCATGTGCTGCCAGAACTGGTCGGCGTAGTGGGCGCACGAGTACTGCACCACAGGTGTCTCACGGACCGCGCCGCGCGTCACCAGGCACTTGCCGCTCTGGACGTTCGCGATCTGCCAGCCGGTGGGGCTGTCCGAGAAGAAGTAGTGCCAGATCTGCCAGGCGTCGCTCGCGTTACAAGTCTTCACCCCGACCTGGGCGTTCTGCTCCTTGTCGGGCGCGGCGAGGCATTTTCCGCTGCTCACGTTCTTGAGCTGGTAGTAGCCGTCGGGGCCACCGTCGAGGAACTGCCACTTCTGGTCGTTGTAGTTGCTGCACGGGTACTGAACGGCCTTCCCGCCGGCCCGGACCAGGAGGCAGTGATCGGGCGTATGGAGGTTGGTCACCCAGTAGACCCGTCCGTTGATGGGCGCGGCCTGGGCGGGGGCCACCCCCATGAACACGAAGAGTCCCGCCCCCAGAATCACGGCGAAGACACGGCGTAGGCGGACCATCGTTCCCCCATCGGCGTAGGTGGACGGTGAGGGCACGATGTCACGGTCGGCCGACGCTTTCGACCGTGCTCGAAAGACGCAGACCGCAGCAGGCCGGCGCCCCCAGCCGACGCTCCGGGTCAGCTGCGTACTCCACTTCCAGTACCGGCGGCCGCCAACGCACCGCGGGCGCAAGGCCGCTGAGCAGGCCGGTGAGACCGCCGTCCGGCAAGGCCCGGGTGCCCAGGGCGCGTTCACTTTCGAACCCGGCCTGCATCCGATCGCTGTACGGGGCGATCAGCGCCTCGTGGTGGACACGCAGGGCCCCGACGAACTCCTCGCGGAACTGCCGCTCGGCCAGTCTCGGAGCCCAGTTCGGAGCACCGACCCGGCGGTCCAGCTGCCCGATCTCGTCGCGGACACGGGCCGGCGGAGTGTCGAGGATCGCCGCCAGGGCACGGTCGAGACCCTCGTTCGCCTCATGGGGCGTCACGAAATCGGGGAAGTAGGCGGCCCGGGGCAGGACCGGTATCAGGAGCTTGCGCACCGCGATGCCCAGTGCGGTGCCGGCCAGGGCCGTGCGCGCGTCGCGAAGCCAGTCCGCGAACGCCCATCGCCCCTGCGCCGTCTGCAGGCGATGCAGGCTGAAGACGATCTCCCACATCGGATCGGGCCGCGTCGCCGGCCGGGTCCGTGCAAGGTCCTCGGCCGTGAACTGGATGCGCAGCACCGCCGCCCCCGTCCTCTGCCTCCCGGACGTCACCGCGGTCAGTATCCGCACGCGCGCGGGCCGGTGCCAGGGCTCCGCCGGCCAGGACCGCTCACAGCGCCGCGTTCGCCTCGCCGATCGCGGTGTCCAGGATCGAGAGGCCGAGGACCAGCTCGTCCTCGGTTGCCGTGAGCGGGGGTGCGATGCGGAAGACGCCGCCCATGCCGGGGAGTTGGACGATGTTCATGTGCAGGCCGAGTTCGAGGCAGCGGCGGGTGACCCGGGCGCCCAGCTCGTCCGAGCTCTGCTTGGTCTCGCGGTCGACGACCAGTTCCAGGCCGACGAGCAGCCCCCGGCCGCGGATGTCGCCGATGACCTCGTGACGGGCGGCCATGTCCGCCAGGCCGCTGCGCAGGAAGGCGCCGAGACCGCGGGCACGCTCGTCCAGGCGGTCCCTGGTCAGTACGTCGAGAACGGTGTTGCCCACGGCGGCCACCAGCGGGTCGGAGACATGTGTGGTGAAGAAGAGGAAGCCGCGCTCGTACGCCGCCTGCTCGATCTCGGCACTGGTGAGGACAGCCGCCAGGGGCAGACCCGCGCCGAGGGTCTTGGAGAGGGTGAGGATGTCGGGGACGACGCCGTCGCGTTCGAAGGCGTACCAGGTGCCGGTGCGGCATAGGCCGGTCTGGGCCTCGTCGAGGATCAGGAGCATGCCGCGCTCGCGGCACTTGCGCTGCAGGGCCGCGAAGTAGCCGGGCGGCGGTTCGATGATGCCGCCGGAACTGAGGATCGGCTCCACGAGGCAGGCGGCGAGGCTGCCGGTGGACTGGGCGTCGATGAGGTCGAAGGCGAAGTCCAGCTGGCGGCGCCAGTCGAGCTCACCGTCGGGGGTGGTGAAGTCGGGGCGGTAGGCGTTGGGGACGGGAATCGCGAAGTTGCCGGGAGCGGACGGACCGTAGCCCTTGCGACCCGTGCTGTACGTGGCGGAGGCGGCGGCCTGGGTCATGCCGTGCCAGGACCGGGCGAACGAGACGATCTCGTGCTTGCCGGTGACCAGCTTGGCCATCCGGATCGCGGCCTCGTTCGACTCGGCGCCCGTGGTCAGGAGCAGCGCCTTCTCCAGGGGAGCGGGCAGCGTCTCGGCGATGCGTCGGGCCAGGTCGACGACGGGGCGGCTGAGCATGCCGCTGTAGAGGTGGTCGAGGGTGGCGATCTGGCGCTGGACGGTTTCGACGATCGCCGGGTGCGAGTGCCCGAGGATCGCGCTCATCTGGCCCGACGTGAAGTCGAGGATCTTCCGGCCGTCCGCGGTGTACACGAAGCTGCCGGCGGCGCGCTCGATGATCTCGCGGGTGAACCCGCCGCCGTAGCGGACGAGGTGCCGGTCGGCATCGGCCCAGAACGTGGACTCAGGGGCCGTAAGAACAGTGGACGTAGGGGTCTCAGCAGCCATGACTCCGACGCTAGGACACGGGCGAGCGCCACGTCCATCACACAAATCCGGCTTTCCTGTTCGGGAAAACCGCACAATAATGAGGCGGTGATGAATCCCTGGAGGCTGCGGTTGCTGACGCAGCTCGACACGCTGGGTACGGTTCGGGCGGTGGCCCAGGCCGCCAGCCTGAGCCCGTCGAGCGTGTCCCAGCAGCTCGCCGTGCTCGAGACCGAGACGGGCACACAGCTGCTCGAACGGACGGGGCGCCGGGTGCGGCTGACCTCGGCCGGGCTGATCCTGGCGCGGCGCGCGCGGGCGATCCTCGACCACATGGACACCGTGGAGGCGGAGCTGCGCGGGTTCGGCGAGGAGCCGTCGGGCCTGGTGCGGCTCGGGGCGTTCCAGAGCGTGGTGCACACCATGGCCGTACCGGCGGTGACCCGCCTGGCCCGCGAGTACCCCCACCTCGACGTCCAGCTCCAGGAGTTGGAGCCGCACGAGAGTGTGCCGGCGCTGCGGGTCGGCGACGCGGACCTCGTGATCACGACCACGGACTTCGCAGGGCTTCCGCTCGGACCGGACCTCGACCTCCTGCCGCTGGCGACGGATCCGATCCTGCTGGTGCTGCCGCCCGAGCACCCCGCCGCCGGGCGCGAGCCGGCGGACCTGACCGCGTTCGCCGATGAACCGTGGGCCTTCGACATCCCCCAGTCGTACATGGCGAATCTCGCCCTACGGCTGTGCCGGCAGGCGCGGTTCGAGCCCCGAGTGGTTGCCCGGTTCAGCAACTACATGCTGACCTTGGAACTGGTCGAGGCAGGGCATGCGGTCGCACTGCTACCGGGTCTGGCGGTCGACGCCGGCCGCTATCGCGTCGTCACCAGGGAGCTGGCCAGTCCGGTGACCCGCTCGATCACGGCCGCGATCCGCAGGGGGGTGCCGCCTCGTGCGGCGGTGCGTGTGGTGCTGGACGCGCTGCGCCCGCCAGCGGCCGGACAGCCGGTACGTTCCACCTAGTGCCGCCCAACCGGCACAACTGGGTCCGGAGCAACGGGGGTTGATCGTGGAGGAAAGCCGTGCGCAGGCCGTCGGGCCTGAGAGCCGTCGCGCCCTGTCGGAGCGCTTACGCGGTCCCGTGACCGCGGTGCTCAGTCGTCTGGAGATGTGGGGAGCGCACGATCTGCGGCATCCGGTACATGATCGAGACCGGCTGAACCGCCGGCATCGGCGACTGCTGCTGGCCCTTCTCGTTCTGCTGGTCGGGTTGGTGGGTCTCTGGAAGCTCGACCGCGACGCGTCGTCGTGGCGGGACGAGACGGTGAGCTACGCCGTCGCCAAGCGCTCCCTCGGTGAGCTGTGGCTCTTGGTACAGAACATCGACGCGGTCCACGGCCTGTACTACTTCCTGGCCCACCTCGTACTCGCCGTGTGGGACGACGGAGTCCTGTCACTGCGAGCCCTGTCGGTGCTCGGCACGCTGACGGCTGTACTGGGAGTCCACGCCATCGGCAGCCGGCTCGGTGACCCGGCGACCGGGTTCCTGTCCGGGCTCGCCTTCCTGTGCGTCCCTCAAGTCCAGTTCTACGCGCAGGAGGCCCGCTCCTACGCCTTGGTGAGCGCCGCGGTGGTATGGGCGACCTGGTTCCTCGTGCGCGCGCTCCAGGACGGCCGACGACGCTGGTGGGCAGGGTACGCAGCGATGCTGCTCCTGGGCGGATGGCTTCATGTGTTCGCCCTACTGGTCGTCCTCGCGCACGCCGTGACGCTCGCGCGCAGCGGACACCTGCGCCGCCTGGGATGGCCCTGGCTGCTGGGGGTCGCCTTCGCCGGTGGTGCCGTAGCGCCTCTGGCGGTGGTCAGCGCTGGTCAGGCGTCAGCACAGCTGGACTGGCTGGGCCGTCCGAGCCCGCAGGACTGGCTGGGCTTCGTGGTCCCCGCCGCCGTGGCAGCCGCGTTGGGCGTATGGCTCCGCCGGCGGGACGCGGGCCCGGCCGGAGCAGTGACGCTGCCGGCGATCGGTGTGCCGCTCCTGATCGTCCCCGCCGGGTTCCTGCTGACCGTGTCCCTCGTCCACCCGTGGTACGTCGATCGCTACGTCCTGTACAGCATGTCCGGGCTGGCGCTCCTCGCCGGCCAGGCCCTACGACACTGGCAGCTGATCCTTCGAGCGGACCCGGCGCGCAGACGGCGCCGCCTCTACGCCACGGCAGCCGTCGCCTTCGCCCTCTCCTCAGCGCTCGGCCCCTGGTACTGGCAGCTGCGCTCCCCGGTCAGCCGCACCGACACCGTGGAAAGCTATTGGGGACTCACCGTCACCGTCCCGGGCGACCCTGAACCAGTCCTGTTCCAGCCCGCCCGCCGACGCGTGTGGGTACTGGCCCGGCCCGCCGTATTCGGACCACTCGACGACATCGCGCTGATGCAGACGCCGGCCGCATCCGGGACGCTGTACGGCGTCGAGGCGCCGCCGGACGTCATCCGGCAGCGCATGCTCCAGCATCGCGAGATCAACGTCCTGCGCGATCGTCCGGGTCAGCCCTTGGACAACACCCCCGCGGAGATCGCCAAGCGGGAAGTCCTGCGTCGGCATTACCAGCTCTGCTGGGTGATCTCGGCCAACGGCGGCGAATCCGCGCTCTTCATCCGCCGCGATGCCGCAGCAACAGACCCGCTGTGCGCACCCGGGCGCGACATCTACAGCTGAGGGGCCCGACCCACGAATGACCGGCGTGAGGGGGCAAGGGACCGGCCAAGCTCGAATACACCACGTGTGGCACGTGTCGCTGAGGGCTGCTCCCTCATGGGGTAGTGCCGTTCCGGTGGTCGGGAAGTGAGCGAATCTCGTCGCCGAGGTCGGGGGAGTGGAGGGTATGGCCTCGGGCGAAGCTCTTGAGAGTCGCGGGCCCGGTGCTCTTGCCCGTCCGGGCTGCGTAGCAGACCTCCACCTGCTGGCATTGCGGGCAGAACTGGCTGGCGACGAAGGGGGACAGTGTGACCGGGCCTTCGGGTCTCAGGACGTAGAACGCGTCGTTGGCCACGGGATCGGGCCAGGTGAACTCCCGTCGCTCGAAATCGGGATGATCACCCATCACATGGTGTGCAACGACGTCGAAGGTGTGCGACCTCGGCTGGAAAGAGCAAGAGATGGTGAGGAGCCAGGGTAACCGGGTCAGGAACTCTGCCTTGATCAGCGCCTGTTCCAGGTGTGGTCTGATCTCCGTCACCCGCAGGGTGGACTCGCCCGCACTCTGCGGCCTGTCACCGTGAGCGGCGCGATTCCTCTCCCTGCGCAGGGCGTTGAGGTGGTCGACCAGTCCCGCGGAGTGGAGATCGCTGTGCAATGCCTCCGAGAGTCCGAGAACCGCGTCCGGGTGGCTCGCGGCGAAGGGCCGGAGAGACTCCAGCCAATTGGTCCAGGTCCCGAACGTGGCACCCCCTCCGCTGACAAGGCCACTACGGAGCATGGACAGGTGGCGCCGACCGCTCTCCTCGCTCTCCACGGACCCACTGCTCTTGCCCCGAAGGAGCGCAGCCGCAGTGACGCTGACGCTGATCGCGAGAATCTCCGCGGCATCGAGCACCGCCTCGTACTGCTCCTTGCTGGTATTCGCCTGCTGGAGCGTACGAAGGGCGCGGGCCACGGGGTGCGGCATGAGATGCCGGGCATCTGCCCATACCGCGGAGACGGCCGCCGACTCCGTGGCGTCCTTGGTGAGACGGACGCTCTGCTGGACGGGTTGGGGAGACGGAGACTGGCGACGGGCTGGTGGAGCGGGCGAGGGCGGAGACGACGGCACGACTGGCGCAGTCGGCCCTTGAGTAGACGGCGCGACCGTGCCGGCACCTGTTCCCAGCGGTGTCCCGGGCCAGGACTGCGGCGAGCCGTCACGCCTGCGTGCCAGCCACCGCCGGATGAGCAACCGCACCCAGCTGGGAAAGACACCGAAAAGGATGACAAACGTCAGCACGGCGAGAAGCGTGTCCAGCCATACCGGCAGCGAGCTTGGCTGATCGCCCCCGGGAATGGCGACGGCTGTCAAGAGACCCCAGCCGACGGTCATCCAGAACGCCCAGTCGCGGTACACGGGACTGTCGTACAGCGCCAGCACGGCATTACGCCGCTTCGGGCGAGGCTCCGGCGGAGCCGACGGCGCAACCTTGGGGTCATGGTGCATGCGCGTATGGTGCCCGGGAGAAGCACATCGCATCCAGTCGTGCGTGAGCAATGATTGACGCAGGGTCACGTCGTGGGGGCGAGGGGGCCTATCACGTGATCCCGACCCCTTTCAGCAGACCGTCGGCCAGAGCGAAGGCGGCCTCGGTTTTGGGATGGGTCCTGCCCAGCCGCGTGTTCAGGATCAGCGCGCCCCTGCGCGCGAGGCCCGCTGCGGTCGGGTCGTTCAACGCGTCCACGGCTCGGGCTTTGAGCAGCAGGGCGTACCCGATGTACAGGTGGTCCGGCGCGTAACTGGTCTCGCGGATGCGCAGCGCCCGGGAGATCAGGGGCACGGCCACGGCGTGGTCGCCCAGGTCGAGGTGGACACTCGCCAGTGCTATCAAGTCGAAGCTGACGTACGGGTCGTCCGGCCCGTACGCCGCCTCGTCGATCCGCAGCGCCCGCTCGGCCAAGGGCACCGCCGCCTGATGATCACCGAGAAGGTGTCGGATTCTCGCCAGGGTCGCCAGGTCCGTCGCGATGGCGGGACTGTCCGCCGGCAGACAGGACTCGTGCAGGCTCAGAGCACGTTCCGCCAACGGACGCGCTCGCTCCGGCTCACCGCGGTCCCGGTGGATCTGCGCCAGCGTGATCAGGTCGAAGCCGATGTCCGCATCCCGCTGTTCGAGCGATTCGTCGATGGCGACGGCACGCTCACACAGGGGCAGTGCCACCGAGTGGTCCCCGATCGACAGGAGGAATGCCGACGCCAGCCTCAGCAGCGTCGCCGTCTCCGCGGCGCACTCGGTCGGCCGTGGCTCGGCCCTGGTCACCGCGAGCGCGTGCGGGAGCAGTTCCTGCCAGCGCAGCCGTGCATCCGGGTCACCGTGGACGTCGTGCGGCACTGCCGCGAGCAGCGCCCGGCACAGTCGTACCCGGGCGTCCATGCGTACGTCGTCCGGCATCGCGGCCCGGATGGCGGCCTGCACCAGCCGGTGCAGCACCAGGGAGGAGGCTCCGCGTCTCGCGAGCCCCAGGCCGGCGAGGGCACCGACCGTCGTGTCCCACGCCACCGGGTCGGCCGCGGCTGCGATCAGGGTTTGCGGGCCGCGGTTGAACAGGTCCAGCGGGATCGGCTCCGGCGCCAGCAGGGCGCACAGCTCCAGCAGGCGCTTCGCTTGCGGCCGCTCGGTCTCCAGTCTGCGCACGCTGAGTTGCCACAGGGTCGCGACCACCACCGCCGGCCGGTCCACCAGCTCGCCCAGCGCGATCATGTCCTCCAACCGCGACCTCAGCAGAGCCAGGTACTCCTCGGGCGCGGTCTGGTGGTAGTCCATGTACCCGGCCGCCTGCTCCAGCGCCAGTGGCAGGTCCCCCAGGTGCTCGGCGATCAGGTCCGCCACCGCCGTGGTCATGCCGTACACCCGCCGGGTCAGCAGCTCCACCGCCTCCCGCCTGGTGAACACGTCCAGGTCGATGACGCCGGCTCTGCTCGACCAGCCGCGCGACCTCGTCGTGACGATGATGTGGCCGTTGCTCCCCAGGTCACCCGACGGAAGCGCGTGCGCGAGCGGGGCGGGTCTCTCCCCGTTGTCGAAGATGATCAGCCAGGGCCCGTGGTCCCGCAAGGTGCCGTACACCTCTGGGACCACCTGCTCGGAGCTCACCTCCGCCAGTCCCAACTCCCTCGCGAGCGACGCGAATTGGGACGCCATCAGACCGGGGTCCTCGGCGTCCACGAACGCCACGAACCGGTATTCCGACCGGTACAGGTAGGCGTACTCGACCGCGAGCTGTGTCTTGCCCACTCCACCCAATCCGTGCACGACCTGTATCGCGCCGTGGCCGGCCGAGGTGAGGCGTTGCCGTAACTCGCCCAATGCCGCGTCGCGGCCGGTGAAGTGGGTGTTGCGCGGTGGCAGCCGGTAGGTCGCCGGACGGGGCCGCGAGCCGCCCGCAGGACGCGCCGCCGGTGCGCGGACCTCCCTGACCGTGGCCTCGAACAGGTCGGTGAGCGTGGCATGGTCGCTCCGCAGTCGCGCGAGCTCCTCCTCGGGGGAGAGGTCGATCCGAGCGGCGTGCGCGGCGCGGACGCACGCGGTCGCATAGGCCGCGATCCGCTCCCACGGGGGCGGCTTGGTGAACTTGCCTGTCAACAGGTCCGACAGCGACGACCGAGTCAGGACCCTGGTCTCGTCGAGGGCCAGCAGCTGCGCCTGGGTGGGTGACCCCGAGGACGTACGCAACCGCCGTAACCGGCCGACGAACCAACTCTGTGGTGAGTCCGGTTCCCTCATCTACGCCGCTTCCCCCGTCCTGCTCTCCGGAATCGTCCGGACTTCGGAGTCCGGAAATGTAGCTCATCCAGCGGAAACACCCAGCGGATCCGGGCTCCTCCGAGACTGCCGTACCCGAGCGGCGCCACCCCTCAACGTAGTCGGCGGCACGGATGCCGCAGCGCATCCCGATCATCGAAAAACCGAGGGGATCAATCATGGCGCTCAAGGGAAACCTCATGCGACTCGCCGGCACGGGCGCGGCGATCGCGTTCGGCTCGACGCTGCTGGTCGGCGGCGCAACCACGGCGCAGGCGGCGCCGGTGAACTACCAGGTGATCAACGGCAACAGCAGCAACTCCTGCCTCCAGGTGAACATCTCGGGAGGCAAGGGGAACCTCGTCCTCGGCAGGTGTGACCGCAGCGCGAAGCAGGTGTGGCAGATCGCCGGCGGCATCTTCAGGAACCCTGCATCAGGCCACTGCCTCGACGGCAACGGCGCGGATGTCTACACGTTCCCGTGCAACGGTGGCGCGTATCAGAAGTGGACGACCACGTCCGGCAGCCCCAAGTCCATCAGGCACAACCAGAGCGGCAAGTACCTGGACGCGAACGGAACGGTCGGGGCCCAGGTCGTCTTCCAGCCCACCATCGGAACGGCGTCCCGCTGGGTGATCGACCCGGTGTGACGGATGGGCTGACCCCATGACGGCGAGGGCGGGCCGCCTCCGTTGGCGGCCCGCCCCCGGAAGCATGACGGCCGGTCAGGTCGACCGAGGTTCGACCGTGCGACCCCGGCCCCATGCCCCGGCCGGAACCGTGCGCCCGGAATTCCCGCCGCATGTCCGACGGGACGCATCCGCAGTCTTGTAGGCGGAAGCGGCCCGCCCATAGGATTCGGGTGAGAGCTCGTTGAATCGTTTCAATCCTTCTGGGTCGGACACAGTGAGCAGGGGAGTGGATATGTCCGGAAACTGGGACCGCAGGACCTTTCTTCGCGCCACCGCAGGAACAGTGGGCGCCGGAATTCCCGTCCTGGCCGCCGCGACTCCCGCATCGGGGGCGCCGGCCGGCGGGCCGCAAGGCCCCGGGGGAGGCGGAACCGGCGGAATTCGCGTCACCCGCACGACCGTGGAGCACGCCGAGAACGTCCTGGGGACCGATGTGGCCCGCCCCCGGCTCGCCTGGGAGCTGGCGTCCCCCGGTCAGGGCGCACGGCAGACCGCCTATCGCATCCAGGTCAAGGCGGGCGGGGCGGGGTGGGCCCGAGCGCTGGTGTGGGACTCGGGCAAGGTGATGTCCCCGAACAGTGTCGGCGTGGCCTACGGCGGACCCGCCCTGGACCCGCGCACCCGGTATGCCTGGCGGGTCAAGGTGTGGGACGGACGGGGCAGAGCATCGGCCTGGAGTGCGCCTCGGTGGTGGGAGACAACGTTGTCGCCCGAGGAGTGGGGCGCCAGTTGGATCGGTGTGGACACCCCGACGCCGCTCGAATTCACCGGCGCGTCATGGATCTGGGCAACCGGAGCGAGCCTGGAGAACGCCCCCGTGGGCACCCGATGGTTCCGCTCCCGCCTCGACCTGCCGACGGACGCCGAAGTGGTCACGGCGGCCCTGGTGGCCACCGCTGACGACGACTTCGCCCTGTACCTGAACGGCCATCAGGCAGTGCAGGCCCCGCAACAGCAGGACGGCTGGCGGGCCGGCCGGACCGCCGACGTGACGCAGGAGGTACGGGAGGCCGCGGCCGCCGGCACGGGCATCGTCCTCGCCGCCAGGGCCACCAACCGTGCCGGCGCCTCGGTCAACCCCGCGGGACTGCTGGTGCGCCTGCGGGTGGAGACGTCGACGGGGCGGACGTACGAACTCCTCAGCGACGCCGGATGGCGAGTGACGCAGACGGAGCAACAGGGCTGGCAGGAGCCGGAGTTCGACGACTCTGCATGGCTCCCGGCGGTGGTCCTCGCCCCGTACGGCCAAGGCCCCTGGGGCACCGGCGTGAGCGTCACGATGCCGGAACAGCCGGCACCACTCCTGCGCAGGGAGTTCGACATCCCCGGCCGGATCAGCCGGGCCAGGCTCTACATCAGCGGCCTGGCGTACTACGAGGCACGGATCAACGGCCGGCGCGTGGGACGCCAGGTGCTCGACCCCGGATTCACCGACTACGACGAGACCGTGCTGTACACCGTCCACGACGTCACGGAACTCCTGCGCCGCGGCGGCAACGCCATCGGGGTGAGCCTGGGCCGTGGCTTCTTCGGCATGACCACCCCGAACGTCTGGAACTGGCACCGGCCGCCCTGGCACTCGGAGCCGCGCCTCGTCGCCCGCCTGGAGATCGAGCACCCCGACGGCTCCCGCACCGCACTCGTCACCGACGACCGGTGGCGGATCACCGAGGGGCCCACACTCTCCAACTCCCTCTACGCCGGGGAGACATACGACGCCCGGCGCGAACCGGGCCCCTGGACCAGCCCCGGCTTCGACGACTCCTCCTGGCGCCCGGCCAAGGTGCAGAGCGCGCCGAAAGGACGCCTGCGGGCGCAGCCGCACGACGGAATCGAGGTCATCGACTCCTTCCACCCCGAGAGAATCACCCCGCTCGCCCCCGGGGTACACGTGGTGGACATGGGCCGGACCATGGCCGGCTGGGCCCGGATCACGGTGCGCGACCTCCCCGCGGGCACCGGCATCCAGCTCACCTACGGCGAGAAACTGAAGCCCGACGGAAGCGTGTCCGCCGAGACCTCGCACGTGCCCGACCGCTTCCAGCGCGACGAGTACATCTGCGCCGGCCGTGAGGAGGAGAGCTGGGAGCCCTCCTTCTCCTACAAGGGCTTCCGGTACATCCAGATCAGCGGCCTGCCCGAGACGCCGGACACCCGGCAGATCCTCGGCCGGCTGGTGCACACCCCACTGGACGAGGTCAGCTCCTTCGCCTGCTCGGAGCCCTTCTACGCATGGCTCGACCGCGCCATGCGGCGCACCGTGCTGAACAACATGCACGGCATTCCGACCGACACCCCGATGTACGAGAAGAACGGCTGGACCGGCGACGCCCAGCTCGGCACACCGGTGATGACCTACGCGTTCGCCATGCACCGCATGCTCTCCAAGTGGCTGGGCGACCTCGCCGACAGCCAGACGGACGCCGGCCAACTGCCCGTGATCGTGCCGAGCGGCGGCTGGGGATACGGCGACCTCGGGCCCTCCCCCGAGTGGACGACCGTGTACCCCTTCCTCATCCGCGAGTTCTACCGGATCTACGGCGACGAGCGGGCCGCGCGCGAGCACTGGACGACACTGACCCGCTATCTGGACTGGGAGTTGTCCCGGCTGCGCGACGGCCTCGCCGTCACGGCACTCGGCGACTACCTCGCCCCCGGCTACGGCGGCAACCCCCCGGAGGACACGCGGCTGACCGCGACCGCCTACCTCTACCGAGCGCTGCTGGACACCGCCGAGATGGGGGAGGTGCTTCGGGAGAACGACGTGGTGACGCGCTACCGGGAGGCCGCCGAGAAACTGAAGGCAGCTCTCAACGCGGAGTTCCTGGGCGCGGAGGGCCACTACCGGACGGCGAAGGACCCCGACTACCGGCAGACCTCCAACGCGATTCCGCTCGCCTTCGGCCTCGTGCCGGACAGCGCCCGCGCTTCGGTCTTCGACAGCCTGGTGCGGGACGTCGAACGCCGCGGAAAGCACCTCAACACCGGTGCGCTGGGCACCAGCGTGCTGCTGCGGGTGCTGTGCGCGCAGGGCCGGCCGGACCTGGCCCACGCCGTCGCGACCCGACGCACCTACCCCGGCTGGGGCTACTGGCACGACAACGGCGCGGACACCATGTGGGAGATGTGGCCGCTCGACTCCCGCTCCCGCGACCACTACTTCCAGGGCACCGTGGCCCAGTGGCTCTACGAGAACGTGGCAGGACTGCGTCCGGGCGACGCCGGCTATGCGACGTTCTCCGTGCGGCCCGACGCCCGGCACGGCGTGGACTGGGCCCGCACGTCGATCCGCACCGTCCGGGGAACCGCGGGCGTCGCCTGGTCACAGACGGAGGGCGGTTTCACGATGGACGTGCGGGTTCCGGTGGGTGCGGTCGCGGAGGTCCATGTACCCGCTTCGAGCCGGGACGAGGTGACGGCACCTGACGGTGCCCGGCATCTGCGTACGGTGCCGGGATTCGCCGTCTACCGGGTGGAACACGGTACTTGGCGCTTCACGAGCTGACGGCCGGAACACCGCCCGGTGGCGTGGCCGATGTCCTCGATTCGGTCGATCGCGGACATCGGCCCGTACGGATTCAGGGCTCGATATTCTTGAGCGGGGCATGGTCCACTTGAGGAGGCGGTGGTGTTCGGACGGGGCACGGGATTGCTCGCGGGGGCCGTGGTCGTGGCTCTCATGGTGCTCGTCGGCCCCAGTACCCCGAGTGGTGGCCTGTTCGGCAGGTCCCTCCCCGCCGACGCCGTGCGAGAAGTCGTACCGAACCGCGTCATGACGTGGAACATCTGCAATCCCTGCGAAGTGAGCAACGCCGACCGGGCGGCGGACATCGCCAGGTATGCGCCTCAGGTCATCGGCCTGCAAGAGGCCTGCGTACGGGATGTCGAGAGCATCCGGAATTATCTGGAGGGCCTTTACGGGCTGGTCTACCGCGTCGAGTACGGGACGGTTCTTCAGAGTTGGGGCCGCTGCGGGGGAGTGCCGTGGAGCCCCGGGGGCTACGGTCAGGCGATTCTCTCGGCGGCGCCGATGAAAGATCACGTCAATGTGGAATATCCCGACGGCGGTTCCGAGGACCGTGGGTACATGGCAGTCACCACCACCGTCGGCGGTCGGTCGGTCCGTGTCTTCAACACCCATCTCGCTCATCGACGGCAAGAGGAGTTCCGGGCCGAGCAGGTCGGCGTACTCGCCAAGGAGGTCGAACGGTACGACCGGACGATCGTTCTCGGCGATTTCAATGCCGTGCCCGATTCCCCCGAACTCGCGAAGATGTGGACCTTGGCCGCGGATGCAGATCCGCAGTGCCCTCCGTCGGCCACCGGTGTCTGCGAAACGACCACCGACTGGCAGAGCAAGTTCGACTACGTATTCCTCCGAGGTTTCGCCCCGCTTGACCAACGTGTGCACCCGTCCAGGAATTCGGACCATCACTTGGTGCACGCCGACCTGAAACCGGCCTAGTTCAGGGGGATGTGGTCCAACGTGGCGCGGTTTCCGCCCACTTGGATTCCCACTCGGCCATATTGCGCCGGTGCAGGACTTGGGCGGCGGCGCCATAGGCGGCGGTACCCGCCAGTGCGACGGTCAGGAAGGCGAGGAGGGCCCAGCCCATGGTGCGGCTGCGGATCTGTTCGCCGGTCATGGGCGGTTCGGTGAGTGCTCCGTCCGATTCGACCCATACGTCGACCCTGCTGTCCACGCTCAGGCCGGGCAGTACGTCCGCCTGCGCCGTGCGGGTCCGGCCCAGTGGGTCGGTGAAGCGGACCGTGACCGGATAGCGGGTCTTCTTCGCCTCCGCCGAACCGGGTTCGGGGTGGCGCGGGGCGTCGTGCGTCAGTACGGCGGTGGTCAGATGCCGGGTCTGCCGTTGCTCCGCGGCGGTCGCGACGTAGTGCCGGTGGGCGGCGTCACCGATGGTGAACATGGCGACCAGACCGAGGAAGGGCACGAGCAGCAGCAGGGCGAGGGCGATCCAGCCCTGGAGGCGATCGGAGCTCCGGCGCAGCGGGTTGTGCCGCCAATGCCAGAGGGACAGGGGATGTACCCACGGGTGCCGGACGTCGGGAGGCGGAGGCGGCGGCTGCGCGGGCGGGATCGTGCCGGACACGGTGTTCTCCTTCCGGGGGCCGGGGGCCGGGGGCCGGGGGCCGGGGGCCGGGGGCCGGCGGCCGAGCGGGTGCCGGGGCGGGGCGCCGAGGGCTCGCTCGGGGCGAGGTCTCGTGCGGAGCCGGAGCACTCGTCTGCCGCGCGCATGCCGGAGTGGTGCCACGGCCGGTGGAGCGGCACCGGCCGTGGCCGTCAGGGGACGGGGCTGGTGGCCGTGGACGTCTCGAACGGGGCTGGTGCCCGTAGCAGTCGGTGGACGGGACTAGTGGCCGTGGCGGTCAGGGACGGGGCTGGTTGGCGTGCGGAGCAGGGTCCGGCTCGGGTGGGTGCGTGGCTCTGGCCGAGGGGTGCGCCACCGCGGACGGGGACAGGGCCAGTGGCCGTGGCGGTCAGGGACGGGGCTGGTTGGCGTGCGGAGCAGGGTCCGGCCCGGGTGGGTGCGTGGCCGCTCTGGCCGAGGGGTGCGCCTGGGCGGATTGCAGGATCCTCGCGGCGCCACGGATCGCGGCGGTGTGCGGTGCGGGGACCGCCCGCGGGGGCACGTGCAGACCGCCGGTGAGCCGGTAGACGAGGTCGGGACGCAGGGCGCCACCGCCGGCCAGGAGGGGACCCCGGGACAGCGCGTCGGCGGCCACGGACGTGCGGTCCTGCCGGAGCATCGAGGTGATCATGGTCGTGACGGCGTCGATGAGATCCGCCGCAGTGCCGGGGCAGGACAGGTCGGCCGTGCCCACAGCGGTGCGGCGGGCGTCGAGGACGACGCCCTCGTCGAGGAGGACCACTTCGGTTAGGTGGGCGCCGATGTCCACCACGAGCAGCGGCCGGGAGAGGTCGGCGCCCGCGGCCAGCGCTATGGCACGCGCGGCGGGGACGGTCAGCACCGCGCGCGGACGCAGCACCTCCACCGCCGTACGGGCCCGTTCACGGTAGGCGGGCCCGTCCAGCACCGGCGTGGTGACCACCACCAGCGGGCGGGCGCGGCGCGGCAGACGGTGGCCGAGCAGCCGGTCGAGCATCCGGGACGTTCCCGGTACGTCGACGATGGCGCCGCGCTGGATCGGGTACACCGCCCCGGCGCCCGGGAAGGTGATCGTGGGGACGTCCAGGATCATCCCGCGGCCGGCGATCCAGGCGCGGGTACGGGCGCTGCCCATGTCGAGGGCGAGGCCGCAGCACTGCCGGCACAGTGGCCAGGTCCGGTGCCGGTGGCCGGCGGAAGAGCCGGAGCGGGGGCGCGGGACGAGGGTCATCGTCCGGCCTCGCGCACCTGCTGGCACCGTGCGCAGTAGCGGGCCTGCGGCACGATCGTCAGCCGTTCGCGGTCGATGGCCCGTCGGCACAGATGGCAGGTGCCGTAACTGCCGTCGGCCATGCGTCGCAGTGCCGCCTCCACGTCGGCGAGAACCATGCGCGCGGACGCGGCGAGCTTGACGTGCACCTCCGCCTGGGCGGCGGAGCGCCGGCCGAGCAGGTCCTCGGCGCGCGGCGCCGCGGCGATCTGCCGCAGCTGGTCCTGACGGAACAGGCGCTGTTCCTGCAGGTTGTCCCGGAGCGCGGCAAGGTCCTCGGGCGACAGGTGCGTGGCACGGTCGCCGACGGTCTGGTGGTTCACCACTTCACCCCTTTTGAGCAGGGCAGGAGAAACAGATCGGGTCAGGGCGGGTCGGGATGCCGCCGGTCAGGTGGCTGCCCGGCGCTGGCAGGGAACGCAGTACCGGGTGTACGGGAGGATCTCCAGGCGTTCGGCGGGGACGGGCTTGGAGCAGCCCAGGCAGGAGCCGTAGGAGCCGTCGTCGATGCGGGCGAACGCCTCGTTGATCTCGTTCAGGACCCGCTGGATCGCCTCGGCCTGAGCCGAGGCGAGATGGTCGTCCGCGCTCTGACCCGACTGGCTGAGGGCCTGTAGCTGGGCCAATCGGCTGTTGCGTGCGTGTTCCAGGCGCTGACGGGCCTCATGAGCGGTCAGCCGACCGGGGCGGGGATCCGTGCGGGGTGTCTCGGACGGGCCGGACGCCTGAGGGGTCCTGGAGGTGTCGAGCGGCACGACGGAGTCCTTTCTCAGAAGGTGACGGGCGCAGCAACGGCCGCCCGGTTCGCCGGCCCGCGGGCTTCCGTGGAGACCGCGAGTCCTGGCAGAACCGGACGGCCCTGACACCTCTCGACTCTGCTCCGCGCGGCATCGGAATCCCATCGGTCACAGGCCCCATTCGCCAGGGATCGCGATGACCACACGGAGACCGCCGGGGGTCGTGATACCCACGGGGCGACCGTCCGGGACCCCACGACCGCACGGCAGCCACCCCGCGGGCACGATGACCGACGCGGCGACCCGTCCGGGAGGGCGGATGGGTACTCCGCGGCCCCGGATATGGGGACCGGACCCCATCGACCGCGCACGTCGGGGCAGGGCAGGCTGGGCGGGGTCGATCGGGCCCGGATACCGCTGCTTCCCGCCAGGGGGTGTGATGGCTGTGAGCGGAGCTGGTTAGGGTCGGGTCGTAGAAGGAGGAATTGCCCCGTGTCGTTGTTCTGGCGGATCTTCGGGCTGAACGCCCTGGTCCTGGGCATCGCCACGGCGCTGCTGCTGTGGGCGCCGGTGACCGTCTCCGTGCCGGTGCTGCTGACCGAGGCGATGATCCTGGTCGGCGGCCTGGCCGTGATGCTGGTCGCCAACGGCACCCTGCTGCGCTGGGGCCTGGCGCCCCTGGACCGGGTGACCCGGCTGATGACCACGGTCGACCTGCTGCGCCCCGGTCAGCGGCTGCCCGTGCCCGGTGCCGCCGGCAGCGAGGTGGCCGAACTGATCCGCACCTTCAACGCCATGCTCGACCGGCTGGAGCACGAGCGCGCCACGTCCAGCGCCCGCGCGCTGCTGGCCCAGGAGGCGGAGCGCCGGCGTATCGCCCAGGAGCTGCACGACGAGGTCGGGCAGAGCATGACCGCGATCCTGCTGGTGCTCAAGCGCGCCGCGGACGACGCCCCCGAGCCGCTGCGCGAGGACCTCCAGCAGGCCCAGGAGATCACCCGGGAGAGCCTCGACGAGGTACGGCGCCTGGTACGTCGTCTGCGCCCCGGCGTCCTGGACGATCTGGGCCTGGTCAGCGCACTGACCTCGCTCGCGCAGGACTTCGCCACCCACACCGGGCTCCGTGTCGTGCGCCGTCTCGACAGCGACCTGCCCGCCCTCGACCATGAGAGCGAACTCGTTCTGTACCGGGTGGCTCAGGAGAGCCTGACCAACGCGGCCCGGCACGCGGACGCGCACCGCGTGGAGGTCAGCCTGCGCGGCGCCGACGAGGCGGTGGTGCTGGAGATCGCCGACGACGGCCGGGGCATCGAGGCCCCCTGCGAGGGTGCCGGGATCCGCGGCATGCGGGAGCGGGCGCTGCTCGCCGGCGCCACCCTCGACATCACCTCCACACCCGGCACCGGCACCCGTATCCGGCTCACCGCACCAGTCCCCAGGAAGCAGCCCTGACCATGCACGATCCGATGCCGCCCGAACCCACCGCAGCCTCGACTCCGTCTTCGGCCACCTCGGCGTCGGCGTCCGCCGCCCCGAAGCCGATCCGTATCCTCCTCGCCGACGACCACGCGCTCGTGCGCCGCGGAGTACGCCTCATCCTCGACCGGGAACCCGACCTTCAGGTCGTCGCCGAGGCCGGGGACGGTGCCGAGGCCGTCGAGGAGGGCCGGAAGCAGGAGATCGACCTGGCCATCCTCGACATCGCGATGCCGCGCATGACCGGCCTCCAGGCCACCCGTGAACTCAGCGCGCTCAAGCCGGACCTGCGCATCCTGATGCTGACCATGCACGACAACGAGCAGTACCTGTTCCAGGCGCTCAAGGCGGGGGCCTGCGGCTATGTGCTGAAGTCGGTGGCCGACCGCGACCTGGTCGCCGCCTGCCGGTCCGCGATGCGCAATGAGCCGTTCCTCTACCCCGGCGCGGTCACGGCCCTGATCCGGAACTACCTGGACCGTGTCCGGCACGGCGAGGAGGACGCCGATCGCCTGCTCACGCCCCGCGAGGAGGAGGTCCTCAAACTCGTCGCCGAGGGCCACTCCTCCAAGGAGATCGCCGAGATGCTGTTCATCAGCGTCAAGACCGTGCACCGCCATCGCGCCAACCTCCTGCACAAACTCGGTCTGCGCGACCGGCTGGAACTGACCCGGTACGCCATCCGTTCCGGTCTTGTCGAACCCTGACGCCCGCCCCTGGGCCCGACGTTCCGGATCCGAACACATCCAGAGAGGGATGGTGCATGCGCCCGGCATTCCGCACCGTCCCGACGGCCGGGCCGCGGACTTCGGCCGCGGGTCATCGGCTTGCCACGACCCTCGCCGTCCTCCTCGCCGTTCTGCTGGCGATGGTTCCCGCCCACACCGCGCACGCCGCTTCCGGGCCGAGACCCGACCCGGCCGTGGCGGCCACGAGCGCACAACTGGCCGACACCGGACCGCGCGCGGACGACAAGTGCGCCGTCGGCTGTACGCCACAGGCCAGAACCCGGCACGACCCCCTGGGCGAGCGCCCCGGCCCGACGGACCATCACGCCACGGACCCGGGCGATGTCGCCGTCGGCCGCCCCGCGGTCGGCGCACGCACATCGGCGGCGTCCGCGCACCCCCTCGCCTCCCCCTGCCGATCGGCACACGACCGCGGCAGGGCCCCTCCGGCGCCCACCGGCACCTGAAGCAACCCATCACCCTTACCTCGTCGCGGCCACGCGTGCCCACGGGCTGTTGCTGCTGTTACCTGCCGCTGCCGCTGCCGCTGCCGCTGCCGCTGCCGCTGCCGCTGCCGCCGTGACGTGCCTGCCGGAGGCTTGTGTTGAAACGCCGGAAGAACTCCCTGCGCGCGCGTGCGCTGCTCGCTCTCACCGTGATCGCCGCATCGCTGGCCATCGCCCTCACCACACCCGTCCGCCTCGGTCTCGATCTGCGAGGCGGCACCCAGATCACGCTGGAAACCCGCTCCACCGACACCACGGAGGCCGACCGCGAGGCCACCGACCGCACCATGGAGGTACTGCGGGGCCGTATCGACGCACTCGGCGTCGCCGAACCGACCCTCGTCCGCTCGGGCGACCAGCGCATCCTCGTCGAACTGCCGGGCGTACAGGACCCGAAGAAGGCAGCCGACGTCCTGGGCCGCACAGCCCAGCTCACGGTCCATACGGTCCTCGGCCCGGCCGAGTCCCCCGATGCCACCACGGGCACCCCACCGTCGGCGGACCCGGCCGCTCCGGTCGATCCGGCCAAGGCGCTGACCCTGCCGGACGAGTCCGGACAGCCCTTGCGGCTCAAGGCCGCCGACCTCACCGGACAGGACGTCAAGGGCGCCGATGCCCGCTTCGACCAACAGAGTGGCACCGGCTGGCACGTCACCATCGACTTCACCGCGACCGGCCGCGACGCCTGGACGGACGTGACCGCACAGGCCGCCTGTCACCCGGCGGGGGACCCGCAGCGCCGGGTCGCCATCGTGCTCGACGACAAGATCATCTCCTCGCCGCAGGTCGACCCGTCCGTCACCTGCGGCACGGGCATCCCGGGCGGCACGACCCAGATCACCGGCTCCTTCGACGACGCCGAGGCCCGTGAACTCGCCCTGCTCATCTCCGGTGGCGCCCTGCCCGTACCGGTCGAGACCGTCGAGCAGCGCACCGTCGGCGCCACGCTCGGCGACGCGGCCATCGCGGCCGCGGCCTGGGCCGCAGTCATCGGCACGTCCCTGACCGCGCTGTTCATCATTGCCGTCTACCGGCTCATGGGCCTGCTCGCGACCGCGGCTCTGCTCTGCTACGGCCTGATCTCCTACGCCGCCCTCGCCGCGCTCGGCGCCACCCTGACCCTGCCCGGCCTCGCCGGGTTCGTCCTGGCCATCGGCATGGCCGTGGACGCCAATGTCCTGGTCTTCGAACGGGCCCGCGAGGAGTACGCCGCCCGCAACCGCCCCACCCCGCGGTCGGCCCTGACGGCCGGATTCCGCGGTGCGCTCAGTGCGATCGCCGACTCCAACATCACCACGCTCGTCGCCGCCGCCCTCCTGTTCACGCTCGCCTCCGGCCCGGTCCGCGGCTTCGGTGTCACCCTGGGCATCGGTGTCCTCGCCTCCATGATCAGCGCCCTGGTCGTCACCCGCGTACTCGCCGAGTACGCGGCCGGACGGCGTGCCGTACGCCGACGCCCCCGCCTCACCGGCATCGCCGACACCGGACGTGTCCGCGACGGACTGCTGCGCCGCAACCCGTTCCTGATGCGCCGTCCGCGCCGCTGGCTGGCCGTCTCCGGCGTCCTCCTCGCCGTGGCCACCTCGGGCGTTCTGGTCCGCGGCCTGGACTTCGGCATCGACTTCACCGGAGGCCGGCTCATCGAGTACTCGACCACCACCGCCGTCGATCCCGACCGCGCACGCGAGGCGCTCACCCACGCCGGATTTCCCCGCGCGGTGGTGCAGTCCTCCGGCGACACCGCCCTGACGGTGCGCACCGAGAACCTGACCGACGCCGAGGCGACCGCGGTCACCGAGACCATCGGCGGCCTCGGCGGCGAGACGAAGAAGGTCCGTGACGAGCTGATCGGCCCCAGCCTGGGCGACGAACTGCGCCGTAACGCCGTCATCGCCCTCGCTCTCGCGCTGGGCGCCCAGCTGCTCTATCTGGCCGTACGGTTCCGCTGGAGGTTCGCGACCGCGGCCGTCGGCGCACTCGTCCACGACGTGGCGATCCTCGTTGGCGTCTTCGCCTGGCTGGGCAAGCCCATCGACGGCGTCTTCCTGGCCGCCCTGCTGACGGTCATCGGCTACTCGGTCAACGACTCGGTCGTCCTCTTCGACCGCATCCGCGAACTCCTCGCCCGCGACCGAACGACCCCGCTGCCGCGCCTGACGAACCAGGCGATCCTCCAGACCCTGCCCCGCACCGTCAACACCGGCATGGGCGCCGCTCTCGTCCTCACCGCCCTGGCCGTCCTGGCCGACGACACCCTCACCGACTTCGCCCTCGCCCT
The DNA here is from genome assembly GCF_042657965.1 of Streptomyces coerulescens. Classification (NCBI taxonomy): domain Bacteria; kingdom Bacillati; phylum Actinomycetota; class Actinomycetes; order Kitasatosporales; family Streptomycetaceae; genus Streptomyces; species Streptomyces coerulescens. The sequence goes on along the minus strand of NZ_JBHSKM010000025.1, from coordinate 330,139 downwards.
GCTCATCGGTCTGGCGGTCGGTACCTACTCCTCCGTTTTCACCGCGGCGCCGCTCACCGTCTGCCTGTATCCGGGCGCCCGGCGGCACCGGTAGCGGCAAGCGCCAGGAAACGTGGTGCGCGCAAGTGCCCGCGCCCCGCCATCTCGGGCGCGGGTTCACGCCGTTCGCCTCGCGGGATGCCCGGTGGCGCCATAGAGTCGCGGGCACGCTGCGGCTCAAGCGATTGAGGAGTGCACATGGCAGGCCAGTTTGAGGCGACGTTCGAGGTCGATCGACCTGTCGAGGCGGTGTTCGACTACCTCGCCGACGGACGTAACGATCCGCAGTTCAGCCCCCGCGTGCTCAAGATCGAGCGGACTCCCGATGCCCCGACCGCCGTGGGCACGGTCTTCCGCAGCACGGTCAAGGACGCCGGGATGAAGACGGCCAGGGAGTTCCGCATCACGGAGCTCCAGGCCCCGGCGAGGATGCGATGGGCCGAGGTGTCGAAGAACATCGTGACGGCCAGTGAGGGCGGCTACGACCTGGAGCCGCTGGGCGACGGCCGGACCCGGGTCCGTATCTTCAACGTGCTGGAAGGCCACGGCCTCGGCAAGCTCCTCGTCGGCCTGGCGCTCTCCGCCGCCCGCAAGGACGCACCCGGCTTCGGCGCTCGGATCAAGGCGGCGGCCGAAGCGGCGATCCAGTCGGGCTGACCCGACCCGACCCGGCCTCGGAGCCGGTGGGGGCGGGCAGACCCGCTCTCACCGGCCTCGGGGCCCGGTCACGTCACTGCCGGCCGGGCGACGTCAGGTCTTCCCACAGCATGGTGAGGGCCGACTTCGGGACGGTTCCGTCCGTCCCGCTGCCGGTCCGCCCCCAGGTCGTGCCCGTGTCCGTGGTGTTGGAGCCCTTGGTGTCGTTGACGCCCTGGAAGATGCCGAAGTCGATGGGCCCGTCGTCGGCGGAGGCGGGGACGGCGGCCGCGAGGAGGGCCGCGCCGGCGAGTGCTGCGGCAGTGATGATCTTCATGCCCGGCTCAACGACGGGATGCCCGACAGGGTGTTCGGTCCTGCCCTTTTGGCGGAGCGTCGGGCCCGGCCGACCCGTACGACACGCCCATGCCTGAACCCGGGTTTTCAGGACGGCCGCCGCGGCAGGCGCTCGATCGCCACCATGGCGGCGTCGTCCCCCAGATGTCCGCCGACGTGCCGCATCAGGTCCTTGGACAGGTGGGCCAGGAGAGCGTCGGGCCCGTGCTCTGCGGCCTTGCCCGCCACCCGTTCGGCCAGCGGGTAGAACGTGCCCTCGTGGTCGCGGGCCTCGATGACACCGTCGGTGTAGAGCAGGACGATGTCACCGTGCTCGAAGGCGAACGTCTCCTCGGAGAGCTCGGTCTCCACGAACTCGGTGAGGCCCAGGGGCGGTGCCGGGTGGCGCACGGTGAGGGGGCGGACCTGGTCGCCGCGCAGCAGCAGCGGGGGAGGGTGTCCGCAGTTGATCAGGCGAAGGACCGGCTCGTCGTCCGGGATGTCCAGTGCGGCGGCGGTGATGAACGCCTCGCCACGGTCCTCGGCCGCGGCGTCGAGGCCCGAGGGGTCGTCGAGGTCGGAGGTGACGGTTCCCTCGAGGAAGCCCATGAGCGCCGAGAGGTCCGCCTGTCTGTGGGCGGCGCCCCGGAAAGCGCCGAGCAGCAGGGCGGCGTCCCCGACCGCTTCCAGGCCCTTTCCCCGGACATCGCCGATGACGATCCGGATGCCGTGCTCCGTGCGAGCGGCGGCGTACAGATCGCCGCCGATCTGCGCCTCCGACTCGGCGGCCTGGTACACCGAAGCGATGCGCAGCGAACCGACCTGCTGGGGCAGCGGTTTGAGCACCACCTCCTGCGCCGCTGTCGCGACCGACCGCAGCTGCATCAGTTCCCTTTCGTGGCGCTCCCGCCGGGCGGCGAACGAGGTCGCGAACGCCGACATCAGGATCAGGGTGATGATCTGAAAGGAGTGGTTCAGGTCGACGAGGCTGGTGCGTACCGCCGCCACGACGACCTGGGCCGACACGGCGAGCGCGCCGATGTACGCGGTCGTACGAGGTCCGGCGAACGACGCCGTGACGGCGGGCGCGGCCACCAGGAACGGCCCGAGGTGGACGCTTGCCGGAGCCAGGATGTCGACCACCGTGACGATGACGATCATGAGGATCGGCACCGCCAGCAACGCATGGGGCGGCTCCTGTGACCATGGAAGATCTTTGGGGCGTCCAGGAACCATATGTTCTGGATACACCCCATCACGCCGCGGCGCCCACATCGACGCCCGCACCCGTCGCGGGGTCCGTCGAGCGACCGTCTACGCCGGCTGGGTCGCGATCTGGATCAGGTTGCCGCAGGTGTCGTCGAAGACGGCCGTGGTGACGGGGCCCATCTCCAGGGGTTCCTGGGTGAAGCGGACGCCGAGGGCGCGCAGGCGCTCGTACTCCGCGCCGACGTCCTCGACGGCGAACTGGGCCAACGGGATGCCGTCCTGGACGAGGGTGTCGCGGTAGGTCCGGGCGATGGGGTGGCCGACCGGCTCCAGGAGGAGCTCGGTGCCGCCGGGCTCCTCGGGGGAGACGACGGTGAGCCAGCGGTCCTTCTCGCCCACGGGGACGTCGTGCTTCTTCAGGAAGCCGAGGATCTCCGTGTAGAAGTGCAGGGCCCTGGCCTGGTCGTCGACGAAGACGCTGGTCAGATGGATCTTCATGAGGTGCTCTTCTCCGGTCCGGATGTGTCGGGCACGTGCCACCGCTCGGTGATCTGCCGCAGCGGGGCCGTGTTCAGGTCGTGGAACTTGTAGCGGCCCTCCCGCCTGGTCTCGACGAGCCCTGCGGCCTCCAGCACGGCAAGGTGCTGTGACACTCCCTGGCGGGAGATGGCCAGCTGGTGCTTCATGGCCAGTCGTGAGCAGATCTCGAACAGTGTCTGTCCGGATTTCTCCGTGAGCTCGTCGAGGATGGTGCGGCGGGTCGGGTCGGCCAGTGCTTTGAACAGGTCGTCGGCCACGACCACCAGCATAGGCAAGTCGTGACTTGCCTATCAAGTCGAGGGTCCCCCGGCTCGCGGACAGGGCGCCGGAACCGTGCCGCCGCAATGCGGTCCACCTCCTTGACCGCCGCTCGGCCCTCCATGATGCTGTGTTGCGACACGTGAGATGCGTGCCGTAATGAGCAACATCTGATTCCGAGTCTCGACCAGTCGAGGAGTGGCCATGACGCACCAGGTCCGTGCTGTCGTCGCGCGGGGCAAGGGCGCCCCCGTCAGCCTGGAGACGATCCTCGTCCCCGACCCGGGGCCGGGCGAGGCGCTGGTCAGGATCGAGGCCTGCGGGGTCTGCCACACCGATCTGCACTATCGCGAGGGCGGCATCAACGACGACTTCCCCTTCCTGCTCGGCCATGAGGCCGCGGGCGTCGTGGAGTCGGTGGGGGAGGGGGTCACCGACGTCGCCCCCGGCGACTTCGTGATCCTCAACTGGCGTGCGGTGTGCGGACAGTGCCGTGCCTGTCTGCGCGGACGCCCGTGGTACTGCTTCAACACCCACAACGCCAAGCAGAAGATGACGCTGACCGACGGCACGGAGCTGTCGCCGGCGCTCGGCATCGGCGCCTTCGCGGAGAAGACGCTGGTCGCGGCCGGACAGTGCACGAAGGTCGACCGGACCGCGTCGGCGGCGGCCGCCGGTCTGCTGGGCTGCGGCGTGATGGCGGGCATCGGCGCGGCCATCAACACGGGCAGCGTCGGCCGGGGCGACTCGGTCGCGGTCATCGGCTGCGGCGGTGTGGGTGCCGCCGCGATCGCCGGGTCGAACCTCGCGGGCGCGGCGAAGGTCATCGCCGTCGACATCGACGACCGCAAGCTGGACACGGCCAGGAAGCTGGGCGCGACCCACACCGTCAACTCCAGGGACACCGACGCCGTCGAGGCGATCCGCGAGCTGACCGGCGGGTTCGGCGCCGACGTCGTCATCGAGGCGGTCGGCCGCCCGGAGACGTACCAGCAGGCCTTCTACGCCCGCGACCTCGCCGGCACCGTCGTCCTGGTCGGTGTGCCGACCCCGGAGATGAAGCTCGAACTGCCGCTCCTGGACGTCTTCGGGCGCGGTGGCGCGCTGAAGTCCTCCTGGTACGGCGACTGCCTGCCGAGCAGGGACTTCCCGATGCTCATCGACCTCTACCTCCAGGGCCGCCTGGACCTCGACGCCTTCGTCACGGAGACCATCGCGCTGGACGAGGTCGAGAAGGCCTTCGAGCGGATGCACCACGGCGACGTGCTGCGCTCGGTGGTGCTCCTGTGACGGCCGGCGCCCGCATCGAGCACCTGGTCACCTCGGGGACCTTCTCCCTGGACGGCGGCACCTGGGACGTCGACAACAACGTCTGGATCGTCGGCGACGACCACGAGGTGATCGTCATCGACGCCGCGCACGACGCCGACGCCATCGCCGCGGCAGTCGGCGACCGGGCGCTGCTGGCCATCGTGTGCACACACGCCCACAACGACCACATCGACGCCGCGCCCGAACTCGCCGCCCGCACGGGCGCCCCGGTCCTCCTGCACCCGGACGACCTGCCGTTGTGGAAGCAGACCCACCCCGACAGGGCGCCGGACGCCGAACTGACCGACGGGCAGCTGCTCACGGTGGCCGGCGTCGATCTCACCGTGCTGCACACTCCCGGCCACGCCCCCGGCGCGGTGTGCCTGCACGCGCCGCGCCTGGGGGCGCTGTTCAGCGGCGACACGCTGTTCAGCGGCGGGCCGGGGGCGACCGGGCGGTCGTACAGCCACTTCCCGACCATCGTCGAGTCGATCCGGGACCGGCTGCTGACGCTGCCCGGGGAGACCGTCGTGCACACCGGACACGGTGGTACGACCACCGTCGCCGCCGAGGCTCCGCACCTCCAGGAATGGATCGACCGCGGCTTCTGAGCCCCCGAAGGGGGCTGTGTGGGGCGCCCGTTCCGCTTGCTTTCCGCAGGTGGCCCGGGCGCTTCGCGCTGCCCGGAGACCGGGCGCCGGGCCGGTGCGATCGAGGCGTTTTGACGCCTTGACAACGCTTCTGAGCGGCCTCCAGACTGACGTTGCGCTTACCGCAATCCGTTTCGCTATACGCACCCGAGGTGTCATGATGATTCCCGCGTGCCGTCTCGCGGATCTTCCGCGAGGCGAGGCCCACCGGCTCGACATCGATCCGCCGGTCTCGGTGTTCCACACCGACGATGGTGAGCTCTTCGCCATCGACGACACCTGCACCCACCAGGACGCCTCGCTCGCCGACGGCTGGCTGGAGGGCTGCGAGGTGGAATGCCCGCTGCATGCTTCGAAGTTCGACCTGAGGACCGGTGCGGTCGACGCCCCGCCGGCGAAGCTTCCGGTCCGGACGCACGAGGTCGTCGTCGACGAGGACGGCATGATCCACGTGCGGCTCTCCACGGAGGCACCCAACCTGCCGCCCTGCATCGCCGCGCGGCTCGCCGGAGGTATCGCGTGAGGACCGTCGCCGTGGTCGGCGCCTCCCTCGCCGGGCTGTCGGCGGCGCGCTCACTGCGCAAGCAGGGTTACGACGGACGGCTGGCCGTCATCGGGGACGAGCTCCACCGCCCCTACGACCGGCCCCCGCTGTCCAAGGAGTTCCTCGCCGGCACCCTCGGCGAACCGGAACTCGCCCTGGAGACGGACGACGAGGACCTGCGGGCCGAGTGGCTGCTCGGCACCCGGGCGGTCGCCCTCGACCACGCGGACCGCACGGTCCGGCTCGCCGACGGACGTGAGGTCCGCGCCGACGGCTTCGTCATCGCGACCGGCGCCGCGGCCCGCACCCTCCCCGGCTCCGAGGGTCTGGCCGGAGTGCACACCCTGCGCACTCTGGACGACGCCCGCGCGTTGCGGGACGAACTGGCCCTGGGCGGACGGCTGGTGGTGATCGGCGGCGGCTTCATCGGTGCCGAGGTCGCCTCCACCGCCCGTGCCCTCGGGCTGGAGGTCACCGTCGTGGAGGCGGCACCGGCGCCGCTCGCCGGACCGCTCGGCGAGACCATGGGCGCCGTCGTCTCCGCCCTCCACGCGGACCACGGCGTAGCGCTGCTGTGCGGCGTGGGCGTCAAGGGACTGAGCGGCGAGAGGCGTGTGGACGCGGTCCTGTTGGAGGACGGCCGCACCCTCCCCGCCGACATCGTCGTGGTCGGGGTCGGCGCCCGTCCGAACGTCGAGTGGCTGGAGGGCTCCGGCGTCGTCCTCGACAACGGCGTCAAGTGCGGAGCGGACGGCCGCACCAGCCTGGCCGGGGTGGTCGCCGTCGGCGACTGCGCCAACTGGTACGACCCGCGCGCGGGCCTGCACCGCCGCGTCGAGCACTGGACCGGCGCGCGCGAGCGTCCCGACGCCGCGATCGCCGCACTGATGGCGGGCGGCGCCGTGGAACCGGGTGTGCCCAGGCCGCCGTACTTCTGGTCCGACCAGTACGGCGTGAAGATCCAGTTCGCCGGTCACGCGGCCGGCGCCGACAGCGTCACCGTCGAGGACGGCACCGCGGACGAGCGCAACGTCCTGGCCGTCTACCGGCGGTCCGGCATCCCGGTCGCCGTGCTCGGAATGAACCAGCCGCGGCTGTTCACGCGCTGGCGCAAGCACCTGGCCGCTCCGCTGTGAGCACCGAGATGGGTTGTTGTTTTTCCGCGGCGCCGTTGTGGCTGGTCGCGCAGTTCCCCGCGCCCCTGAGGGGCGCTCCCCGACGTCCTCCGAGGAGTGCACCGTGACCTCGACCGGCCTGCCGGACAGCCTGATCGCCACTCTTCCCGGCATCTCCTACACGGATCCGGGGATCTTCACCCAGGAGCAGGAGCGCATATTCGAGACCATGTGGTTCTGCGTCGCCCGCGCCTCGGACCTGGCGAAGCCCGGCGCCTTCCGCACCGTCGACGTGGGCCGCGAGAGCATCCTCGTCACCCGGGCCCGGGACAACGCCATCCGCGCGTACTTCAACGTGTGCCGGCATCGCGGCGCCAGACTCTGCACCGAGGAGACCGGCGAGGTCAAGCGGGCGTTCCAGTGTCCGTACCACGCCTGGACCTACGACCTCAACGGCAAGCTCGTCGCCGCCCCCAACCTCACCAAGATGCCCGACGTCGGGCGCACCGAGTACGGGCTGGTGAGCGTGGCCGTACGGGAATGGCTCGGCTATGTCTGGGTGTGTCTCGCGGAGAACCCGCCGTCCTTCGAGGAGGACGTCATCGGCGAGATCGTCTCCCGCCTCGGCGACGTCGAGTCCATCGAGCACTACGACATCGACAACCTCTCCGTCGGCAGACGGATCGTGTACGACGTCAAGGCGAACTGGAAGCTCATCATCGAGAACTTCATGGAGTGCTATCACTGCGCCACGATCCACCCCGAACTCACCGAGGTACTGCCGGAGTTCGCGGACGGCTACGCCGCCCAGTACTACGTGGGCCATGGTGCCGAGTTCGGTGCGGACGTCCAGGGCTTCACCGTGGACGGCTCGAAGGGCCTGGACCGCATTCCCGGGGTCGGCGACGAGCAGGACCGCCGCTACTACGCGATCACCGTCAAGCCGCAGGTGTTCATCAACCTCGTCCCGGACCATGTGATCTTCCACCGGATGTACCCGGTGTCCGTGGACCGCACGATCGTCGAGTGCGACTGGCTCTACCTTCCGCACGTCGTCGCGAGCGGCAAGGACGTCAGCCGGTCCGTGGAACTCTTCGACCGGGTCAACCGCCAGGACTTCGAGGCATGCGAACGGACCCAGCCCGGTATGGCCTCGCGCATGTACGCCAAGGGTGGCGTGCTGGTGCCCAGTGAGCACCACATCGGTGCGTTCCACGACTGGGTGAACGAACGCCTCGGCGCTCCCCTGCCGTAGCCGGGCGGATCAGCCCAGGTAACCCATCCGGTGGCTGATCTCCTCGGCGCCCTTGAGCAGCACCGGGGAGAGCTCGTGCATGCGCTCCTCGGTGAGCCGGTAGGCGGGGCCCGAGGCGCTGAGTGCGGCGATGACGTCGCCGTCGCGGTTGCGGACCGGAGCTGCCATCGCGTGCAGGCCGACCTCCAGCTCCTCCAGGGTGATGGAGTACTTGCGCTCGCGCGTCTCGGCGAGGTTCTTCTCCAGCTTCGTCTTCGCGGTGATGGTGCGCGGCGTGACCTTCTTCAGTCCGGTCTCCGCCAGCAGCGCCGCGCGCTCCTTGGCCGGCAGGTACGCAAGCAGGATCTTGCCGCTCGACGTGGCGTGCAATGGGGTGAGCTGGCCGACCCAGTTGTGCGCGGTGATGGCGCCCGGACCGCGCACCTGGTACAGGTTGATCGCGTACTGCTCCTGCATCACGGCGATGTTGACCGTCTCACCCAGCTCCTCGGCCAGGCGCTCGCAGATCGGTCGGCCCTGCTGGGTGATGTCGATACGGCCGGTGACCGCGCCGGCCAGGCGGACGATGCCGAATCCGAGCCGGTACTTGCCGCGCTCGCCGGCCTGCTCCACCAGGCCACGTGACTCCAGGGCGCCGAGCAGACGGAAGGCGGTGGACTTGTGTACGTCGATCTCGGCCGCGACCTCGCTCACGCCCGCTTCGCCACGCTGGGCGAGGATCTCCAGCACGCTGATCGCCCGGTCCACCGACTGCACGCCGCCGGCCTGTGAATTCGACGTTTCTGTGTCATGGCTGTAGTTGCTCACAGTGAAACTATACGCGTAGTAAACAACACCACTGCAAGTAACCGTACCGAAACGAAGAGCTGTAGGTTGCGTTGCGCGCAACCTGGTGCGTATAGCGGCACCAGGGCTAGCATGCCTCGCACATCTACGGCGCGAGCGAGACGAGGCACCATGGCTTCCCTGCAATACGACTTCGTCATCGTCGGTGGAGGTTCGGCCGGCAGCGCACTGGCGAACCGGCTCTCGGCGGACCCCGCGAACCGGGTGCTGGTGCTGGAGGCGGGGCGGTCGGACTATCCGTGGGACGTCTTCATCCATATGCCCGCGGCGTTGACGTACCCCATCGGCAACCGGTTCTACGACTGGAAGTACGAGTCCGAGCCCGAGCCCCACATGGGCGGCCGCCGCGTCTACCACGCCCGCGGCAAGGTGCTGGGCGGCTCCAGCAGCATCAACGGCATGATCTTCCAGCGCGGCAACCCCATGGACTACGAGCGCTGGGCGGCCGACCCGGGCATGGAGACCTGGGACTACGCGCACTGCCTGCCGTACTTCCGGCGGATGGAGAACTGTCTCGCCGCCGACCCCGACGACGAGTTCCGCGGCCACGACGGTCCCCTCGTGCTCGAACGCGGCCCCGCCACCAACCCCCTCTTCGGCGCCTTCCTCAAGGCCACCGAGGAAGCGGGCTACGCCCCCACGAACGACGTCAACGGCTACCGGCAGGAAGGCTTCGCCAAGTTCGACCGCAACGTCCACCGCGGACGCCGGCTGTCGGCCTCGAAGGCGTACCTCAAGCCCGTGATGAAGCGGCCCAACCTCACCGTCAGGACCCGCGCCCTCGTCACCCGCGTCCTGTTCGAGGGCAAGCGGGCCGTGGGCGTGGAGTACCGGCGCGGCCGGGGCGCACCGCAGCAGGTCCGCGCCAAGGAGGTCATCCTGTGCGGCGGCGCCATCAACTCCCCGCAGCTGCTCCAGCTCTCCGGCGTCGGCAACGCCGCCGAACTGCGCGCCCTCGGCATCGACGTCGTCCACGACCTGCCGGGCGTCGGCGAGAACATGCAGGACCACCTGGAGGTCTACGTCCAGTACGCCTGCAAGCAGCCCGTCTCCATGCAGCCGTACATGGCGAAGTGGCGCGCCCCCTTCATCGGGCTCCAATGGCTGTTCCGCAAGGGCCCGGCCGCCACCAACCACTTCGAGGCCGGAGGCTTCGCCCGCAGTAACGAGGACGTGGACTACCCCAACCTGATGTTCCACTTCCTGCCCGTCGCGGTCCGCTACGACGGCTCCTCGCCCGCCGGCGGCCACGGCTACCAGGTACACGTCGGGCCCATGTACTCCGACGCCATCGGCTCGGTGAAGATCAAGAGCAAGGACCCGCGCGAACACCCGGCGCTGCGCTTCAACTACCTCTCCACCGAGCAGGACCGCCGCGAATGGGTCGAGGCCATCCGGGTCGCCCGCAGGCTCCTGAACCAGCCCGCGCTCGCCCCCTACAACGGCGGCGAGGTCTCGCCCGGCAAGAAGGTCGAGACCGACGAGGAGATCCTCGCCTGGGTGGCCGAGGAGGGCGAGACCGCCCTGCACCCTTCCTGCACCTGCAAGATGGGCACCGACGACATGGCGGTCGTCGACCCCGCCGACCTGCGCGTGCACGGAGTGGAGGGGCTGCGTGTCGTGGACGCCTCCGTCATGCCGTATGTCACCAACGGCAATATCTACGCCCCGGTGATGATGATCGCCGAGAAGGCCGCCGACCTGATCCTCGGCAAGGAGCCGCTCGCGCCGTCGAAGGCCGCGTACTACCGCCACCCCGACGCACAGAAGCAGACGGAGCACTGATTGGCCGCCGCAGGACTCGGGGCGCTGCTGAAGAGCGTCCGCTACGAAGTGCTCCCCGCGAGGTCGACCGAGGAGAAGGTCCTCGCCCATGTGCCGCGCGACGTCGTCGTCACCGTGACGGCGTCGCCGGTCAAGGGCCTGGAACCCACCCTCGACCTCGCCGTACGCCTCGCCACGCACGGCTATCGGGTGGTCCCGCACGTGCCGGCGCGGCTGCTGCGGGACGACCTGCACCTGAAGGAGGTCGCGGGCCGGCTCCGCGAGGTCGGTGTCGACGACATCTTCGTCCCCGCGGGTGACGCCGACCCGCCCGCCGGGGCCTACGAGGGCGCCCTGCCGGTGCTGCGCAGGCTGACCGAGCTGGGCGGTCCCTTCGCCCGCGTCGGCGTGACCGGCTACCCGGAGAGCCATCCCCTCATCCACGACGACATCACCGTCCAGGCCATGTGGGACAAGCGCGAGCACGCCACGTACCTTGTGAGCAACCTCTGCTTCGACCCGAGGGTGCTGGCGGACTGGATCGGCCGAATACGCCGCCGGGGCGTCTCCCTGCCACTGCATGTGGGGGTGGCCGGGCCGGTGCAGCGGGCGAAGCTGCTGGCGATGGCCACGAAGATCGGGGTGGGGGAGTCGACGCGCTTCCTGACGAAGCACCCCTCCTGGTTCCTGAGGTTCGCGGCGCCCGCTGGGTATGCACCCGAGAGGCTCCTGACGCGCGCGGAGGGGGTACTGACCGTTCCCTCGGCGCGTGTGGCGGGCCTGCACCTGTTCACCTTCAACCAGATCGCCGAGACCGAGCGCTGGCGCCGCGCCCTGCTGGACCGCCTCGGCGACTGAACCAGGAGAGGCATGGCGGCCGACACCGACTGGCATCTGACCCGAACCTTCACCAGCACCTCCGGTGACGTCCGCTGGGACCGGCTGGGCCCGCCCGGCGGACCACCGGTCGTCCTGCTGCACGGCACCCCCTTCTCCTCGTACGTCTGGCGTGCCGTCGCCCGCTCGCTCGCCCGCGAGTACGACGTCCACGTCTGGGACATGCCCGGCTACGGAAGCTCGGAGAAGGCCGAGGGCCAGGACGTGTCCCTGGCCGCCCAGGGCCGCGTCTTCCGCGAGCTGCTGGACCACTGGGAGCTCGCGGAGCCGCTGGTGGCCGCCCATGACTTCGGCGGTGCCGTCGCCCTGCGGGCCCATCTGCTGCACGACGCCCGCTACCGGGCCCTCGCCCTGGTCGATCCGGTCGCCCTGGCCCCGTGGGGCTCCCCGTTCTTCCGGCTCGTCGGCGAGCATGCCGACGTCTTCGAGCGGCTGCCCCCTGAACTGCACGGCGCCCTGGTGCGCCAGTACGTAGCATCCGCGAGCAGCCCCGGTCTGCGCCCCGACGTCCTCGACCGGCTCGTCGAGCCCTGGCTGGACGACGCCGGCCAGGCCGCCTTCTACCGGCAGATCGCTCAGGCGGACCAGCGCTACACCGACGAGATCCAGGGCCGCTACGGCCGGATCGCCCTCCCCACGCTGGTGTGCTGGGGCGAGGACGACACCTGGATCCCGGTGGCGAAGGGGCACGAGCTCGCCGCTCTCGTCCCGGGCGCCCTTCTCGAACCGATTGCCGGGGCGGGACACCTCGTCCAGGAGGACGCCCCCGCGCAGCTCACGGCCGCCCTGCTCGGCTTCCTCCAGCGGCAGCGGTGACAGGAGGGGCGGGACCGCGGGGCCGTATACGAAGAAGGCGGGACCGCAGATCCCGGTCCCGCCCCCCTGCCGGCTGCGCTCAGCGGAAGACCACCGTGCGGTTGCCGTCCACCATCACGCGGCTCTCGCTGTGCCACTTCACCGCGTGCGCCAGCACCTGGGCCTCCACGTCCCGGCCGACCGTGACCAGCTCGCCGGGGTCGAGCGAGTGGTCCACCCGGACCACGTCCTGCTCGATGATCTGCCCCTCGTCCAGATCGGGTGTCACATAGTGGGCCGTCGCCCCGACCAGCTTCACACCGCGTGTGTACGCCTGCTCGTAGGGGCGGGCGCCCTTGAAGCTGGGGAGGAAGGAGTGGTGGATGTTGATGGCCCGGCCCTCCAGTTGCTTGCACAGGTCGTCGGAGAGGATCTGCATGTAGCGGGCCAGCACCACCAGATCGACGTCCAGCTCGCGCACCAGTTCCAGCAGCCGTGCCTCGGCCTCGGGCTTGGTGTCCTTCGTGACCGGGACGTGGTGGAAGGGGATGCCGTAGGTCTCGGCGAGCCCTTCGAAGTCGCGGTGGTTGGAGACGATCGCCGGGATCTCGATGTTGAGCGCGCCGGTGCGCCGGCGGAAGAGCAGGTCGTTCAGGCAGTGGCCGAACCTGGACACCATGATCAGGGTCCGGGTCGGGGTGGCGGCGTCGTCCAGGGTCCAGGTGATGTGGTGGGCCTGGGCGACCGGACCGAACCGGTAACGAAGGTTTTCCAGATCGGCGTTCGGATCCGAGACGTCGAAGTGGACCCTCATGAAGAAGCGGTCCTGAAGTCGGTCGTCGAACTGCTGGCTTTCCAGGATGTTTCCGGAGTTCCTGACGAGAAAGCCGCTCACTGCGTGGACCAGTCCGGCGCTGTCGGGACAGGAGAGAGTGAGGACGAACTCACGGCCAGGTTGCGGTCGAGGGGACATGTGCGGCCTCCGTCGGTGCGCATTGCACAACATGGTGAGCGATACGCAACATGGTCGGCTTGTCGCTCCTCTCGGTCAAGGGTGGAGCGAGCAAGTGATCGCATGGTCAAATCGTCATCGGCGAACCCCTTGACGACTGTCTGGACATTCGCCAGGGTGTTCCACCACAAGCAATCGGGTGCATGATGCGCAACGAATTTCTGTTGAAAGGCTCGGCGCGTGGCAGACCTGTACGTGGATGGCGAATGGCGGGATCCGGTGGCCGGTGGGCACCGGGAGATCCGATGTCCCGCTGACGGCACGCTCGCGGCGACCGTCTCCGAAGCGACCCGCCCCGACACCGAGGCCGCGATCGCCGCCGCCCGCCGCGCCTTCGACGCGGGGCACTGGGCGAACACCCCCGAACGGGAACGCGGCGCCCTGCTGCTGCGCACCGCCGACATCCTCGAACGCGACGCCAAGGACTTCGCCCGCGCCGAGTCCCTGGACACCGGCAAGCGGCTGGTGGAGAGCGAGTACGACATCGCCGACGTCGTGTCCTGTCTGCGCCACTACGGCGGACTCGGCGGCACCGACGCCGGACGGGTGATCGACACCGGCCGGGACGACGCCGTCAGCCGCGTCGTGTACGAGCCGGTCGGCGTGTGCGGACTGATCACTCCCTGGAACTACCCACTGCTCCAGGCGAGTTGGAAGGTCGCCCCGGCGCTCCTGGCCGGCAACACCATCATCCTCAAGCCCAGCGAACTCACCCCCTCCACCTCCGTCCTGCTGATGAGGGCGCTGGAGGAGGCCGGGATCCCGGCCGGCGTCGCCAACCTCGTCCTGGGCGCCGGACCCGAGGCCGGCGCACCCCTGTCGGAGGACCCCCGAGTCGACATGGTCTCCTTCACCGGCGGCCTCGACACCGGCAGACACATCATGGCCACCGCCGCGGCGACCGTGAAGAAGGTCGCCCTCGAACTCGGCGGCAAGAACCCCAACGTCGTCTTCGCCGACGCCGACTTCGAGACGGCCGTCGACTTCGCCCTCACCGCCGTCTTCCTGCACTCGGGACAGGTCTGCTCGGCGGGCGCCCGGCTGATCGTCGAGGACTCCCTGCACGACCGCTTCGTCGACGAAGTCGTCCGCCGCGCCCGGCGGATCCGCCTCGGCGGCCCCTTCGACCCCGACGCCGAGACCGGGGCGCTGATCTCCGCACAGCACCTGGAGAAGGTCGAGGCGTACGTCGCCTCCGGCCTCGCCGAGGGCGCCGTACTGCGCTGCGGCGGCGCGCGTCCCGACGACCCGGCGCTCGCGAACGGCCACTACTACCCGCCCACCGTGCTCGACGAGTGCCGGCAGGACATGCGGGTGGTGCACGAGGAGTCCTTCGGACCCGTGCTCACCGTGGAGCGCTTCACCGGCGAGGACGACGCCGTACGCATCGCCAACGACACCGAGTACGGACTGGCCGGAGCCGTCTGGACCCAGGACGCCGGCCGGGCCCAGCGGGTCGCCCGGCGGCTGCGCCACGGCACGGTGTGGATCAACGACTACCACCCCTACGTGCCGCAGGCGGAATGGGGTGGCTTCGGGCACTCGGGCGTGGGCCGTGAGCTGGGCCCGACCGGCCTGAACGAGTACCGAGAGCCCAAACACATCTGGCAGAACATCCAACCCCGGCCGCAGCACTGGTTCCGCGGCTGAACGCCGAAATGAGGTCGAACGTGACCACTCAGACCGAGGTGCCGCAGCGGCGCGGCACGCCCCAGGACTCGGGCTCCACCCCGGTCATATCCGTGCGCAGGCTGTGGAAGGTGTTCGGGCCGAAGGCCGACCAGGTGCCGGACTCCGAGGAGTTGTGCGGCCTCACCCGCCGCGAGCTCATGGACCGCACCGGATGCACCGCCGCCGTACGGGACGTCCACTTCGACGTCTCGCCCGGCGAGGTCTTCGTCGTCATGGGCCTGTCGGGATCCGGCAAGTCCACCCTGGTGCGCTGTCTCACCCGGCTGATCGAACCCACCGCCGGCGAGATCGTCTTCGAGGGCGAGGACATCCGCCAGGCCGACCAGGCGCGCCTGCGCGACCTGCGGCGCCGCAAGTTCTCCATGGTCTTCCAGCACTTCGGTCTGCTGCCCCACCGCCGCGTCGTCGAGAACGTGGCGTTCGGCCTGGAGATCCGGGGCATGAGCAAGGCCGAGCGCACCAAGCGCGCCCAGGAGGTCGTCGAGCTCGTCGGCCTCGCGGGCTACGAGAACTCCTACCCCGACCAGCTCTCCGGCGGCATGCAGCAACGCGTGGGCCTCGCCCGGGCGTTGGCCGGCGACCCCGACGTGCTCTTCTTCGACGAACCGTTCTCCGCGCTCGACCCGCTGATCCGCCGCGACATGCAGAACGAGGTCATCCGGCTGCACCACGAGGTCGGCAAGACGATGGTGTTCATCACCCACGACCTCTCCGAGGCCCTCAAACTGGGCGACCGCATCCTCATCATGCGCGACGGCAAGATGGTCCAGTGCGGCACCGGCGACGAGCTCGTAGGCGCCCCGGCGGATGACTACGTCCGCGAGTTCGTCAAGGACGTCCCGCGCGGCGATGTACTGACCCTGCGCTGGATCATGCGCCCGCCCGCGGACGGCGACGCCCTCGACGGCCCCGAACTCGGCCCTGACGTCGTCGTACGGGAAGCCACCCGGGCCGTGCTGGCGGCCGACAAGCCGGTCAAGGTCGTCGAGGACGGCAAGCTGCTCGGCATCGTCGGCGACGAGGAGATCCTCGCGGTGGTCGCCGGGACGGAAGGCGGCGCGTGATGACCGTCGCGATGGAGAAACCGGAGCAGACGGCACCCGTCGAGGAGCCGCCCGCTCCTGCCCGGACCGAACGCAGGATCAGCCGGTCCATGGTGGTCGGCGCGATCCTCGTCCTCTGGCTGGTGCTCTTCGCCGTCCTGCGCGGAAAGCACACACTGACCCTCGCCGCGGCCGACCTCACCGACCTGCACCGGTGGTTCAACGACGTCAACGACTCGATCGGTGCGGACCGCAACTCCAACCCGCTCTTTCTCTACTTCTTCAACGAGATCCGCCTCGTCATCGACTCCCTGGTCACCTTCGTGCAGGAGCTGATCTCGCAGCCGGGCGCCGGACGCCCGGTCCCGCAGATCGGCTGGCTCGGCGTCGTCGGCATCGTCGGCTATGTCTCCTGGGCCGTCGGCAACTGGCGGGTCGCGCTCCTCGCGGTGGCAGGCTTCACCTTCCTCGGGCTCCAGGGCCTGTGGCAGGAGAGCATGGACACCCTCGCGCTGACCGTGTCCGCCGTCTTCGTGGCGCTGCTGTTCGCGATCCCGCTGGGTGTCTGGGCGGGGCTGTCCGACCGGTTCAACCGGATCATGACGCCCTTCCTGGACTTCATGCAGACGATGCCGACCTTCGTCTACCTGGCCCCGCTGACCCTGTTCTTCCTCATCGGCCCGGCCTCCGCCACCATCGCCACGCTCATCTACGCGGCGCCGCCCGCGATCCGGATCACCGCGCACGCCATCCGCTCCGTGCCGACGTCCACGGTCGAGGCGGCCGACTCGCTGGGTGCCACCCGCAGACAGGCCCTGACGAAGGTACTGCTGCCGATGTCCAAGCGGACCGTGGTGATGGGCGTCAACCAGACCATCATGGCCGCCCTGGCCATGGTGACCATCGCCGCCCTGATCGACGCGCCCGGCCTCGGCAAGACCGTCGTCCAGGCCCTCCAGTCGCTCGACGTCGGCACCGCCTTCAACGCCGGTCTCGCGATCGTCGTCATGGCCATCGTGCTCGACCGCGTCACCACCGCGGCGAGCGGCCGCGAGGAGGCGGCACGGCGTTCGAAGAACCGCCTCCTGGCCTGGCGCCGCCCCCTGCTCGGCGCGGGTGCGGCGGCCGCCGCGGTCCTCGTCTACCTCTCGCACACCTATGTGTGGGCGGCGGAGTTCCCCGGCGAGGGAGGCGTGGGCAGCGCCATCTCCAGCTGGGCGGACAGCGTGACCACCTGGGCGCAGGACAACCTGTCCGGGCTCACCAACGCCTTCCGCGACGCCATCACCAACGGCCTGCTCAACCCCTTCCAGACACTCCTCACCGACTCCCCGTGGTGGCTCGTCGGCGCGGCCCTGATCGCGCTCGCCGTGGTCCTCGGGGGCTGGCGCGCCGGCATCACCACGGCCGTCTGCGTGGGCCTGCTCGTCGGCACCGGTGTGTGGTCCGACAGCATGACGACGCTGGCGTCGACCGTCGTCGCCACGGTGCTCGTGATGCTGCTCGGCATCGGCTTCGGCGTGTGGATGGGCCGCAGCGCGCTGGTCGACCGGCTGCTGCGGCCCAGCCTGGACGCGGCACAGGTCATGCCGCCGTTCGTCTATCTCGTGCCGTTCCTCGCGCTGTTCGGCGCGACCCGCTTCACGGCGATCGTCGCCGCCGTCGTCTACGCGGCACCCGTCGCCATGAAGATCATCGCGGACGGGGTCCGGAACGTGCCCGCCACCACCGTGGAGGCGGCCACCTCGGCCGGGTGCAACACCTGGCAGATCATCACCAAGGTCCAGCTGCCGATGGCGCGCAGCGCCCTGACGCTCGCGACCAACCAGGGCCTGATCTACGTCCTGTCGATGGTCGTGGTCGGCGGCCTGGTGGGCGCGGGCGCCCTCGGCTACGACGTCGTGGCCGGTTTCTCGCAGGGCCAGCTGTACGGGAAGGGGCTCGCCGCGGGGCTCGCCATCGTCCTTCTCGGCGTCATGTTCGACCGGATCACTCAGGCAGCGGCTCGCCGCACCAGCGCATAAGGAGCACCACACCATGGCAAGACACTGGCGAGCCGGCGCGGCCGGACTGGCCGTCCTCGGCCTCACCCTCACCGCCTGCGGCGGTGCGAAGGTCGGCGACGACTCCGCGGGGTCCGGCTCGGGCGACTCCGGCAAGTGCGGCACCTTCAACCTCGCGGTCAATCCGTGGGTCGGCTACGAGGCCAACGCGGCGGTCGTCGCGTACGTCGCCGAGCACGACCTCGGCTGCAAGGTCAACCAGAAGGACCTCAAGGAGGAGATCGCCTGGCAGGGCTTCGGGACGGGCGAGGTCGACGCCGTCATCGAGAACTGGGGCCACGACGACCTGAAGAAGAAGTACATCACCGACCAGAAGACGGCCCTCGACGCCGGCCCGACCGGTAACAAGGGGCTCATCGGCTGGTACGTGCCGCCGTGGCTGGCCAAGGCGCACCCCGACATCACCGACTGGAACAACCTCGACAAGTACGCGGCCGAGTTCAAGACCTCGGAGTCGGGCGGAAAGGGCCAGCTCCTCGACGGCGACCCGTCGTTCGTCACCAACGACGAGGCCCTGGTGAAGAACCTCAAGCTGGACTTCAAAGTGGTGTACGCGGGCAGTGAGACCGCCCTCATCCAGGCCTTCCGCAAGGCGGAGAAGAACAAGGAATGGGTGATCGGCTACTTCTACGAGCCCCAGTGGTTCATGTCCGAGGTGCCGCTGGTCAAGGTCAAGCTGCCCGAGTACAAGGACGGTTGCGACGCCGACGCGGAGAAGGTCGACTGCGACTATCCGGTCTACGAACTGGACAAGATCGTCAGCGCGAAGTTCGCCAAGTCCGGCAGCCCCGCCTATGACCTGGTGAAGAACTTCACCTGGACCAACGACGACCAGAACGTCGTCGCCAAGTACATAGCCGTCGACAAGATGACCCCCGAGGCGGCGGCCGAGAAGTGGGTCGAGGCCAACCGCGACAAGGTGGAGGCCTGGATCAAGTAGGCCCTTCACGGATGCCCGGTGGGTGGTGCGAGCGGACGCGCACCACCCACCGGGCATTGCCGTTTCCAGGCCGTTTCTACGCCGATTTCGGGGCGCCCGCGGACCTCTTGACACCCACCTGCACGGCAGGCACATTGAGTTGCGCAACCTGAGTCACGTTGCGCAGAAAGCAACTCAACCGGAGGTGCGGCGATGGCGGGACCCCGAGTGGTCATCATCGGAGCGGGAGTCGTCGGTGCGGCTCTCGCGGACGAGATCTCCGCGCGCGGCTGGACCGAAGTGACCGTGGTCGACCAGGGTCCGCTCCCCGCCACAGGGGGCTCCAGCTCGCACGCCCCGGGCCTGGTCTTCCAGACGAACTCCTCCAAGACCATGACCGAACTGGCCCGCTACACCGTCGAGAAGTTCTGCTCCCTCGAAGTCGACGGCAAGCCCTGCTTCCTCCAGGTCGGCGGTCTCGAAGTGGCCACCAGCCCCGAGCGCCTCACGGAACTGCACCGCCGCCACGGCTGGATCACCGCCTGGGGCATCGAATCCCGGCTGCTGACCCCCGACGAGTGCGTCGAGCAACACCCCCTCGTCGACCGCGACAAGGTCCTCGGCGGCCTCCTCGTACCCACCGACGGCCTCGCCAAGGCGGTCCTCGCCGTCGAGGCCCAGATCCGCCGGGCCACCGAGCGCGGAGTGACGTTCCTCGCCCGCCACGAGGTGCTGGACGTGCTCCGCGCCGACGGCGAGGTCACGGGCGTACGCACCGACCAGGGCGACCTGGAGGCCGACATCGTCGTGTGCTGCGCCGGCATCTGGGGCCCGAAGATCGCCCGCATGGCCGGCATGAACCTCCCGCTCACACCGCTCGCCCACCAGCTCGCCTGGACCGGCCCCGTCCCGGCTCTCGCCGGCCAGACCGAGGAGGCCGTCCGCCCGATCCTGCGCCACCAGGACGCCGACCTCTACTGCCGCGACCGCTTCGACGGCATCGGCATCGGCTACTACGGCCACCGTCCGATGCCCATCACCGCCGACGAGATCCTCTCCGTGGACGAGGCCGACGAGATGCCGTCCGTCCTGAAGTTCACCGAGGAGGACTTCGACCCGGCCTGGGCCGAGACCCAGTCCCTCCTCCCCGCGACACGCGAGGCGAAGGTCGAGGAGGGCATCAACGGCCTGTTCTCCTTCACCACCGACAACTTCCCCCTCCTCGGGGAGTCCCCGGACGTCAAAGGCTTCTGGGTCGCCGAGGCCGTCTGGGTCACCCACTCCGCGGGCGTCGGCCGGGCCCTGGCCGAGTGGCTGGTCGACGGCCACTGCTCGTCCTTCGACCTGCACGAGTGCGACGTCAACCGCTTCGAGCCGCACCAGCTCTCCCCGGAGTACGTCCTGGCCCGCGACTGCCGGAACTTCGTCGAGGTCTACGACATCCTCCACCCCCTCCAGCCCTCCGGCGACCCGCGCCCGATCCGCACCAGCCCCTTCCACCCCCGCCAGCAGGAGCACGGCGCCTTCTTCCTGGAGGCCAACGGCTGGGAGCGCCCGCACTGGTACGAGGCCAACGCGAAGCTGGTCGAAGGCCGCAGCATCCCGACCCCCAACGACTGGGCCGCGCAGTTCTGGTCGCCCATCGTCGGCGCCGAGGCGCAGGCCACCCGCGAGACCGTCGCCCTGTACGACATGACGGCCCTCAAGCGCCTGGAGGTGAGCGGGCCCGGCTCCGCCGAGTTCCTGGAGCGGCTGTGCACCGGCAAGGTCGCCAAGTCGGTCGGCTCGGTCACCTACACCCTCCTCCTGGACCACGACGGCGGCATCCGCAGCGACATCACCGTCGCCCGCCTCGGCCGCGACCTCTTCCAGGTCGGCGCCAACGGCAACCTCGACCTCGACTGGTTCGGCCGCCACCTCCCCGCCGACGGCACGGTCCAGGTCCGCGACATCACGCCGGGCACCTGCTGCATCGGCCTGTGGGGACCGCTGGCACGCAAGGTCCTCCAGCCCCTGACGGACGAGGACTTCACCAACGACGGCCTGAAGTACTTCCGTGCCAAGCGCGCCTACATCGGCAGCGTCCCGGTGAGGGCGATGCGGCTGAGCTATGTCGGCGAACTCGGCTGGGAGCTGTACACCACCGCCGACCAGGGCCTGAAACTCTGGGACACCCTGTGGCAGGCGGCGGAGCCCCTCGGCGGCGTCATCGCAGGCCGCGGCGCCTTCAACAGCCTGCGCCTGGAGAAGGGCTACCGCTCCTTCGGCACCGACATGACCTACGAGCACGACCCCTACGAGGCCGGCGTCGGCTTCGCCGTCAAGCTCGACAAGGACGACTTCATCGGCAAGGCGGCGCTGGAGCGCCGCAAGGCCGACGTACGGCGCAGGCTGACCTGCCTCACCATCGACGACCCATGGTCGGTCGTGATGGGCAAGGAGCCGGTGTACGACGGCGAGCGCGCGGTCGGGTACGTCACGAGCGCCGCGTACGGCTACACCATCGGCAAGGGGATCGCCTACGCGTGGCTGCCGGCGGAACTCGCCGTCCCCGGCCGGACCGTGCACATCGGCTACTTCGACCGGCGCGTCGAGGCGGTCGTCGCGGAGGAGCCGTTGTTCGATCCGACGATGTCCCGCCTTCGTGGCTGAGCGCCGCGAGGGAGCTGCCGCGATGGGTCGTCGTTCGTCTGCGGCCTCGTCGTGGCTGGTCGCGCCCACGCGGCGGAGCCGCACATCGATACAGCCCCGCGCCCTTCAGGGCGTTCCACCGCAGCCTCGTCGGAAGGTGCTACCCGGTGACCGCACAACTCCTTGACGGCAAGGCCACCGCCGCCGCCATCCGCGGCGAACTCGCCGACCGCGTGGCGAAGTTGACCGCCACCGGCGGCCGGCCGCCCGGACTCGGCACCGTCCTCGTCGGAGACGACCCCGGCAGTCACGCCTACGTCGGCGGCAAGCACCGCGACTGCGCGCAGGTCGGCATCGCCTCCATCCGCCGGGACCTGCCCGCCGACGCCTCGCAGCAGCAGGTCCAGGACACGATCGACGAACTCAACGCCGACCCGGACTGCACCGGTTACATCGTCCAGCTCCCGCTGCCCCGCCAGCTGGACGCGGGCGCCGTACTGGAACGGATGGACCCGGCCAAGGACGCCGACGGACTGCACCCCGTCAACCTCGGCCGCCTCGTCCTGGGCGAGGAGGCGCCGCTGCCGTGCACCCCGCGCGGCATCGTCGAACTGCTGCGCCGCTACGACGTGCCGATCGCCGGAGCGAGGGTGTGTGTGATCGGCCGGGGCATCACCGTCGGCCGTCCCCTCGGACTGCTGCTGAATCGCCGCTCCGAGAACGCCACGGTCACCCTGTGCCACACCGGTACCAAGGGACTGGCCTGGCATGTGCGCGAGGCGGACATCGTCATCGCCGCCGCCGGTTCGCCCGGACTGATCACCAAGGACATGCTGCGCCCCGGCGCGGCGGTCCTGGACGTCGGCATCACCCGAACCGAAGCAGGCTTGGTCGGCGACGTCCACCCGGAGGCCGCGACGGTCGCCGGCCGGCTGGCGCCGATGCCCGGAGGCGTGGGCCCCATGACCCGGGCCATGCTGCTGGCCAACGTGGTCGAGGCCGCGGAGAGGAACGCTACCGCCGTATGAACACGCATGTCCCGACGAGCCCCCGCACCCCGGGCGCCGACCTCCCCGACCACCCCGACCGGCTGTGGCGCAACCCCGAGCCCAAGAAGTCGTACGACGTGGTGATCGTCGGCGGCGGCGGACACGGCCTGGCCACCGCCCACTACCTCGCCAGGAACCACGGCATCACCGATGTCGCCGTGCTGGAGAAGGGCTGGCTCGCGGGCGGCAACATGGCCCGCAACACCACGATCATCCGCTCCAACTACCTGTGGGACGAGAGCGCCGGCATCTACGAGCACGCCCTCAAGCTGTGGGAGGGACTGGCGGAGGAGCTCGACTACCCGATCCTCTTCTCGCAGCGCGGCGTACTGAACCTGGCACACAGCCTCCAGGACGTCCGCGACAGTGTGCGCCGTGTCGAGGCCAACCGTCTCAACGGCGTGGACGCGGAGTGGCTGGACGCGGACGGCGTCAAGGAAGTCTGCCCGATCGTCAACATCTCCCCGGACGTGCGCTATCCGGTCCTGGGCGCCACGTACCAGCCCCGCGCGGGCATCGCCAAGCACGACCACGTGGCCTGGGGCCTGGCCCGCTCGGCGGACGCGGCGGGCATCGACATCATCCAGAACTGCGAGGTCACAGGCCTGGACGTGGTCGGTGGCCGGGTGGTCGGCGTCCGGACGAACCTGGGCCCCATAGCGGCGGGCAAGGTGGCACTCTGCTCCGCGGGCCACACCTCCGTCCTCGCCGCGATGGCCGGCATCGAACTCCCGCTCCAGAGCCACCCGTTGCAGGCCCTGGTCTCGGAGCTCCTGGAACCGGTCCACCCCACGGTCGTGATGTCCAACGCGGTCCATGTGTATGTGAGCCAGGCCCACAAAGGTGAGCTGGTGATGGGCGCGGGTATCGACGCGTACAACTCCTACACCCAGCGCGGCGCCTTCCACATCATCCAAGAGCAGATGTCGGCGGCCCTGGAGCTGTTCCCGGTGTTCGCCCGCGCCCACGTCCTGCGCACCTGGGGCGGCATCGTCGACGTCAGCCCGGACGCCTCGCCGATCATCGGCCTCACCCCCGTCGACAACCTCTACCTCAACTGCGGCTGGGGGACCGGCGGTTTCAAGGCCACGCCCGGCGTCGGCTGGGTCTACGCCCACACCATCGCCAACGACACCCCGCACGGCCTGAACGCCCCCTTCTCGCTCGACCGTTTCACCACCGGCGCGCTCGTCGACGAGCACGGCGCGGCCGCGGTGGCCCACTAGGACCACTGGAAGCTCTGGGAGCCGATCCATGCTGCTCATCCCCTGCCCGTGGTGCGGGCCCCGCGACGAGGCCGAGTTCCACTACGGCGGCCAGGCCCATGTGCCGTACCCGCAGGACCCCGCGTCCCTCACCGACCAGGAGTGGGCCCGGTACCTCTTCTTCCGTGACAACACCAAGGGCCCCTTCGCCGAACGCTGGAGCCACGCGGCGGGCTGCCGTCGCTGGTTCAACGCGGTACGGGACACGTCGACGAACGAGATCCTGACGGTGTACAGGTCGGGAGAGGAACGCCCGGACAGTGTTGAGCCCGGTCCACTGCATCCAGCCCGTCCGGCGTTTGAGGACGAGGCCCCTTCAGGGCCGACGGGGGTCCGGGGGGCAGAGCCCCCTGGTGGGGTCGAAGGGGCGAAGCCCCTTCAGGACGGGACGGGTAAGGGCGGTGGGGGCGAACCCTTCCGACACCCGACCCGCGGCCGGTTCGACCGCGAAACCCCCCTCACCTTCACCTTCGACGGCACGAAATACCGAGGCCGCAGAGGTGACACCCTCGCCTCCGCGCTCCTCGCCAACGGAGTCATCCAGGCAGCCACCAGCATCAAACTCGGCCGCCCCCGAGGCATCTTCTCGGCCGGCGTCGAAGAACCCAACGCGGTGGTCCAGATCGAGGAACCCTTCCCCGAGCCCATGCTCCCGGCGACGACCGTGGAGCTGTACGACGGCCTGGTCGCCACCAGCCTCCCCGGCCAGGGCCGCCTCGCCACCGCCCCGGACCCGGCCCGCTACGACGCCGTACACGCCCACTGCGACGTGCTGGTCGTGGGCGCCGGCCCGGCGGGCCTCGCGGCGGCGGCCGCGGCGGCCGGCACCGGCGCCCGCGTCATCCTGGCCGACGACCAGCCGGAGCCCGGCGGCAGCCTGCTGGGCACGGGCGAACACCTCGACTGGGTGGAGGAGGTCACCGGGCAACTCGCCACCACCCCCGAGGTACGCGTCCTTCCCCGTACCACCGTCTTCGGCCACTACGACGACAACCACCTCCTCGCTGTCGAACGCCGCACCAACCACCTCGGCGCCGACGCCCCCGCGCACGTCGCCCGCGAACGCGTCTGGCGTATCCGGGCCCGCCGAGTGGTCCTGGCCACCGGCGCCCACGAGCGCTCACTCGCGTTCGCGGACAACGACCGCCCCGGAGTGATGCTGGCCGCCTCGGCCCGCACGTACGTCAACCGGCACGGCGTCCTGCCCGGCCGTCACGCGGTCGTCTTCACCACCAACGACAGCGCCTACGCGGCGGCCCTCGACCTCGCCTCGGCGGGCCTCGGTGTCACAGCCGTCGTGGACACCCGCCCCGAACCGGGGGAGTGGGCCGAGCGCGCCAGGGCCGCCGGCATCGAGGTGCTCGCCGGTCACGCCGTCACCGGCACCGCGGGCGAGGCACGCCTGACCGCCGTGACCGTCGCCCCGTACGGAGAGACCGTGGGACGGCGGGAGTTCGCCGCCGACCTGCTGCTGGTCTCCGGCGGCTGGAACCCGGTGGTGCATCTGTTCAGCCAGTCCGGCGGCAAGCTCCGCCACGACGAGGCGCTGGGCTCCTTCGTCCCCGACAGCGGACGGCAGGCGGTCGAGGTCGCGGGCGCCGCGAGCGGCGTACTGGACCTGGCCGGAGCCCTGGCACAGGGCACGGCGGCCGGCGCGCGTGCCGTCGAGGCCGAGGGCTACACACCCCGGACGACCCGCCTCCCGGCACCGGCCGCGCAGCCACGGCGGACGCCTCCCCTGCATGTGTACGCCGTGCCGGGTGCGGAGGATGCCCCGCGCTTCGTCGACCTCCAACGCGACGTCACCGTCGACGACCTGACCCGCGCGACCGGCGCCGGCCTGCGCTCCGTCGAGCACACCAAGCGCTACACCACGGCCGGTACCGCCAACGACCAGGGCAAGACCTCCGGCATCCTGGCCGGCGGCGTCGTCGCCGAGCTCCTCGGTGTGGACATCTCGGAACTCGGCACGACGACGTTCCGCCCGCCGTACACGCCCGTCTCCTTCGCCGCCCTCGCGGGCCGCGATCGCGGCCCGCTGAGCGACCCGGTCCGCACGACCGCCCTCCACGAGTGGCATGTCGCGCACGGCGCCCTGTTCGAGAACGTCGGCCAGTGGAAGCGCCCCTGGTACTACCCGCGCGACGGCGAGGACATGGAGGCCGCCGTGCTGCGCGAGTGCCGGGCGACCCGCGAGAGCGTCGGCTTCATGGACGCCTCCACGCTCGGCAAGATCGATGTACAGGGCCCGGACGCGGCCGTCTTCCTCGACCGGCTCTACACCAACATGATGAGCACCCTGAAGGTCGGCATGATCCGCTACGGCGTCATGTGCCGCCCGGACGGCATGGTCTTCGACGACGGCACCGTCATCCGCGTCGCCCAGGACCGCTTCCTGACCACCACGACGACGGGCAACGCGGCCGCCGTACTGGACTGGATGGAGGAGTGGCACCAGACCGAGTGGCCCGAGCTCAAGGTCCACTGCACGTCCGTGACCGAGCAGTGGGCCACGGTCGCCCTGGTGGGCCCGAAGTCCCGCGAGGTGCTCGGTGCCCTCGCGCCCGAACTCGCCGTCGCCAACGCGGACTTCCCGTTCATGGCCTGGCGGGAGACGACCGTCGCCGGCGTCGCGGCCCGGGTCTGCCGGATCAGCTTCTCCGGCGAACTCGCCTATGAGATCAACGTGTCACCGTGGCAGGCCCTGCCCCTGTGGGAGGCCGTGTACGAGGCCGGCGCCCCGTACGGCATCACCCCGTACGGCACCGAGACCATGCACGTCCTGCGCGCGGAGAAGGGCTACCCGATCATCGGCCAGGACACCGACGGCACCGTCACTCCGCAGGACCTCGGCATGAACTGGGTGGTGTCGAAGAAGAAGCCCGACTTCGTCGGCAAGCGGTCCCACGCCCGTGCCGACACCCGCCGCCCCGACCGCAAGCACCTGGTCGGCCTCCTCCCCGAGGACCCGGGCACCCTCCTCCCGGAGGGCACCCACCTGATCGCCGACGGTGTGCTGCCGGCACCGCCGGTCCCCATGCTCGGCCATGTCACGTCCAGCTATCGCAGCGCGGCACTCGGCCGGACCTTCGCGCTCGCCCTGATCAAGGGCGGTCGCGACCGCATCGGCGAGCGGCTGATCGCCGCCGTGGGCGACCGGCTGGTCCCGGTGACCGTCGCAAGCCCCGTCCTCTACGACCCCGAGGGAGCCCGCCGCGATGGCTGACCACGCCCTGACCGTCCCGCTCCGCAGCCCTCTGGCGCAGTACGCGGACCGCCTGGCCGCCGCGACCCGCACCTCCGACGGCGCGGTCCGGCTGGCCGAACTCCCTTTCCTCACCCAGGTCGACGTCCGTCTCGACGCCAAGGGAGCGGCGGCCGAGGCCGTCGGACTGGCGCTGGACCTCCCGCTGCCGCTCCAGCCGAACACGGTCGTCCGCGCGGGCGAGCTGACCGCGCTGTGGCTCGGCCCGGACGAATGGCTGCTGGTCGCACCGCCGGGCGGCGAGCGGGATCTGGAGGGCCGGATCCGGGAGGCGGCGGGGGAGGAGCCGGTCTCGGTCACCGACGTCTCCGCCCAGCGCACCACCCTGCTGGTCACCGGCCCCCGCGCCCACGATCTGCTGGCCCACGGCTGCCCGCTGGACCTGCATCCGAGGGCGTTCGGCTCCGGGCGCTGCGCCCAGACGACCCTGGGCCGGACCCAGATCGTCCTGGTCGCCCGGGACGAACCGAGGGCCGGGTTCTGGGTGCTGGTCCGTTCGTCGTTCGCGGGCTATCTGGCGGACTGGCTGCTCGACGCGGCGGCGGAGTATGTCTGAGCGAGCCGACGGGGCGGGGCTCAGCCCAGGTGCCCCATCCGGTGGCTGATCTCCTCCGCTCCCTTGACCAGCGCCGGCGCGAGCTCGTGGATGCGTTCTTCGGTGAAGCGGTACGCGGGGCCCGAGGCGCTGAGGGCGGCGACGACCTCACCGTCGCGGGCCCGGATCGGCGCCGCCACGGCGTGCAGTCCGATCTCCAGTTCCTCCAGGGTCACCGCGTACCCGCGCTCCCGCGCCTCGGCGAGGTTCTTCTCCAGCTTCGTCCTCGCGGTGAGGGTGTGCGGGGTCAGCTTCCTCAGCCCCGACGCCGCGAGCACCTCGGCCCGCTCCTCCGCCGTCAGGTGGGCCAGCAGGATCTTGCCGCTGGACGTGGCGTGCACCGGGGTGAGCTGGCCGACCCAGTTGTGGGTGCCGACCGCGCCGGGGCCGCGTACCTGATACAGGTTGACCGCGTAGTGCTCCTGGAGGACCGCGATGTTGACGGTCTCGCCGATCTCCTCGCTGAGCCGCTCGCACACCTGCCGGCCCTGCTGGGTGACGTCGAGACGGCCGGTCACCGCACCCGCGAGCCGCACGATCCCGAAGCCGAGCCGGTACTTGCCCCGTTCGGCCGACTGCTCGACCAGCCCACGTGCCTCCAGCGCCCCGAGCAGACGGAACGCGGTCGACTTGTGGACGTCGATCTCGGCGGCCACCTCACTGACACCGGCCTCGCCGCGCCGGGCGAGGATCTCCAAGGCGCTGACGGCACGGTCGACGGACTGCACGCCACCCACCGCACTTGTTGCGCTCTCTGCCGCGCTGTTGCTCATGGCGCAACTATACGCGGCTGTGTCCATGGATCCCGAGGGGCTGTCCGCATGCTCGCACGCCCGTGGTGCGAGCGGAAGACGGCGGAGCGGTTCGCGTTGACCGGTGTCCGGCCCTTGACAGTGGATGTTCGCGACGGGACAGTTTGGGCGTCCGTTTCATATGACGCTGCTGGTTGCTCAATGTGAAACACATGCGAGGAGAGGACCGAGGATGACCACGACCGGCCCGCCCCCGAGCCTGATCGCCACGCTGCCGGGCAGGCACTACACCGACCCCGAGATCTTCGCCCTGGAACAGGAGCGGATCTTCGAGACGATGTGGTTCTGCGTGGCCCGCGCCGCCGAGTTGGACAAGCCCGGCAGCTTCCGCACCCACCAGGTCGGCCGGGAGAGCGTGCTGATCACCCGCTCCCGGGACGGCTCGGTCAAGGCGTTCCTGAACATCTGCCGGCACCGCGGCGCCAAACTGTGCACGGCCGAGTCCGGCGAGGTCAGGCGGGCCTTCCAGTGCCCGTACCACGCCTGGACCTACGGCCTGGACGGCAAGCTCGTGGCCGCGCCCAACCTGACGTCGATGCCGGACATCGACCGGACGGCGTACGGACTGGCCGAGGTCCATGTCCGGGAGTGGCTCGGGTATGTGTGGGTGTGCCTGGCCGACATCCCGCCCTCGTTCGAGAGCGACGTCATGGGGGCGGTCGTCGATCGGCTCGGCGACGTCGAGTCGATCGACCGCTACGACATCGACCACCTCCAGGTGGGCCGCCGTATCACCTACGAGGTGCGAGCCAACTGGAAGCTCGTCATCGAGAACTTCATGGAGTGCTACCACTGCGCCACCATCCACCCCGAACTGACGGAGGTGCTGCCGGAGTTCGCGGACGGCTACGCGGCGCAGTACTACGTCGGCCATGGCGCCGAGTTCGGTGCGGAGGTCCAGGGCTTCACGGTCGACGGCTCCGCCGGCCTGGACCGCATCCCCGGTGTCGCCGACGAACAGGACCGCCGCTATTACGCGATCACGGTCAGGCCGCAGGTGTTCATCAACCTGGTGCCGGACCATGTGATCTTCCACCGGATGTACCCGATGGCGTACGACCGCACGGTCGTCGAGTGCGACTGGCTCTACCTCCCGCACGTGGTGGCCGGCGGCAAGGACGTGGAACGTTCGGTGGAGCTGTTCCACCGGGTGAACCAGCAGGACTTCGACGCCTGCGAACGCACCCAGCCGGGCATGAGCTCCCGGACCTACGCCAAGGGCGGCGTGCTGGTGCCCAGCGAGCACCACATCGGGGAGTTCCACACCTGGGTGCAGGAGAAGATCGCCGGCCGGTCCTCCGAGACAGCGCTCGATCTCACCCACGCCGCCCCCTGTGCCCACGACCAAGGAGAGCGCCGATGACCCTTCTCAACCAACCCCTGCATGAGCTGGATCCGGCGATCGCGGCGGCGCTGGATGCCGAGCTGGAGCGTCAGCAGTCGACGCTGGAGATGATCGCGTCGGAGAACTTCGCTCCGGTCGCGGTCATGGAGGCGCAGGGCTCGGTCGCCACGAACAAGTACGCCGAGGGCTATCCGGGGCGGCGTTACTACGGCGGCTGTGAGCACGTCGATGTCGCCGAGCAGATCGCGATCGACCGGGTCAAGGAGCTGTTCGGCGCCGAGTACGCCAACGTGCAGCCGCACTCGGGTGCCTCCGCCAACCAGGCGGCGCTGTTCGCGATCGCCCAGCCCGGCGACACCATCCTGGGCCTGGACCTCGCGCACGGCGGCCACCTCACCCACGGCATGCGCCTGAACTTCTCCGGCAAGCAGTTCAACGTGGTCGCCTACCACGTCGAGACCGACACCGGCCTGGTCGACATGGCCGAGGTCGAGCGCCTGGCCAAGGAGCACCGCCCGAAGGTGATCATCGCCGGCTGGTCGGCGTATCCGCGCCAGCTGGACTTCGCCGCGTTCCGCCGGATCGCCGACGAGGTCGGCGCCTACCTGTGGGTCGACATGGCGCACTTCGCCGGCCTGGTCGCCGCCGGACAGCACCCCAACCCCGTCCCGCACGCCGACGTGGTCACCTCCACCACCCACAAGACCCTCGGCGGCCCGCGCGGCGGGATCATCCTGGCCCGCAGCAAGGAGTTCGCCAAGAAGCTGAACTCCGCGGTCTTCCCCGGCTTCCAGGGCGGCCCGCTGGAGCACGTGATCGCCGCGAAGGCGGTCTCCTTCAAGGTCGCCGCGTCCGAGGAGTTCAAGGAGCGCCAGCAGCGCACCATCGAGGGCGCCCGCATCCTCGCGGAGCGGCTGACCGCGCCGGACGCCCGCGAGGCGGGCGTGAACGTGCTGTCCGGCGGCACCGACGTGCACCTGATCCTGGTCGACCTGCGCGCCTCCGACCTCGACGGGCAGCAGGCCGAGGACCGCCTCCACGAGGTCGGCATCACCGTCAACCGCAACGCCGTGCCCGACGACCCGCGCCCGCCGATGGTCACCTCCGGCCTGCGCATCGGCACCCCGGCCCTGGCCACCCGCGGCTTCACCGCCGAGGACTTCACCGAGGTCGCCGACGTGATCGCCGAAACCCTCAAGCCCGCCTACGACACCGACGCACTCAAGGCCCGGGTCAAGGCACTCGCCGACAAGCACCCCCTCTACCCCGGCCTCTGACGGACCACTTCCCACAGGGGCGTGCCCGTCACCGACCGGCACGCCCCGCCCCTCCCACGGAGTACGGCGTGGCAATCAGCGTCTTCGACCTGTTCTCGATCGGCATCGGCCCCTCCAGTTCGCACACCGTCGGCCCGATGCGTGCCGCCGGGATGTTCGTCACCCGGCTGAAGCAGGAGGGCGTGCTCGCGCAGACCACCGCCGTACGGGCCGAGTTGTTCGGCTCCCTGGGCGCCACCGGCCACGGCCACGGCACCCCGAAAGCGGTACTGCTGGGCCTGGAGGGCAACGAGCCGCACACCGTCGACGTCGCCCGGGCCGACCTGGACGTCGAGCGGATCCGGGCCGGCGGACGCATCCGCCTCCTCGGCGCCGAGATCGGCCCGGCCCACGAGATCGACTTCGATGTCTCGACCCACCTGGTCCTGCACCGCAGACGATCGCTGCCGCACCACGCGAACGGCATGATCCTCTTCGCGTACGACGCCCACGGTGTGCCCCTGTCGGAGAAGACGTACTACTCCGTCGGCGGCGGCTTCGTGATCGACGAGGACGCCGTCGAGGCGGACCGCATCAAGCCCGACGAGACGGTGCTGCCTCACCCGTTCCGCTCCGGCGACGAACTCCTGCGCCTCTCCCGTGAGACCGGCCTGTCGATCTCCGCCCTGATGCTGGAGAACGAACGGACCTGGCGCACCGAGACGGCGATCCGTACCGGTCTCCTCGAGATCTGGCGGGTCATGGACGCCTGTATCGCACGGGGTCTGGGCCGCGAGGGCATTCTTCCGGGCGGCCTGAAGGTCCGTCGGCGCGCAGCCGCGGCGGCACGGGCGCTGCGCAGCGAGGGCGATGCGACGAGTCGTGCGATGGAGTGGGTGACCCTCTACGCGATGGCCGTGAACGAGGAGAACGCCGCCGGCGGCCGTGTCGTGACGGCCCCGACGAACGGCGCGGCGGGCATCATCCCGGCGGTCCTTCGCTACTACCTCGACTTCGTGCCCGGCGCCGACGAGGACGGGATCGTCCGCTTCCTCCTCGCCGCGGGCGCGATCGGCATGCTCTTCAAGGAGAACGCCTCCATCTCCGGCGCCGAGGTCGGCTGCCAGGGCGAGGTCGGCTCCGCCTGCTCCATGGCGGCCGGTGGGCTCGCCGAAGTCCTGGGCGGCAGCCCCGAACAGGTCGAGAACGCCGCCGAGATCGGCATGGAACACAACCTCGGCCTCACCTGCGACCCGGTCGGCGGCCTCGTCCAGATCCCCTGCATCGAACGCAACGGCATGGCCGCCGTCAAGGCGATCACCGCCGCCCGCATGGCACTGCGCGGCGATGGTCGGCACCACGTCTCCCTCGACAAGGTCATCAAGACGATGAAGGAGACCGGCGCCGACATGAAGGTCAAGTACAAGGAGACGGCGCGGGGTGGGCTCGCGGTGAACGTCATCGAGTGCTGAGCAGGCGGACGCGCCGAGCGGAACGACGTTCACGAACGGAGGCATGTCTCAGTCGTCGTAGGTCACCACGACCTTCTCCACGGCGCCGGGCGTGAGGGCGAGTTCGAAGGCGCGGTCCACCTCGGACGAGGGAACGCGGTGGCTGATCAGCTGGGCGAAGCGCTCCTGGTGCGCGACCAGTTCGGGGGTGACCTCGAAGATCTCGGTCGGGTAGCCCTGCGCCGAGCACGGGACGCTCGACGTCCACCACCTCGACCTGGCAGACGCCTGTGGTCTGGACGGACTTCATCGTCGCCATGTGCGTGCCCGGTCAGCCGCCGAGGACGGGCAGGGTGAGCCCGCAGCGCACGGGCTGTGCGTGAGCGGGATCGAGGGCGTTGCTCACGAGCTGGGCGGCGTTGGTGTCGTACGCGAGCGACAGGTGGTCGGAGAGGTCCTCGTCGCAGATCCGCTGGATCAGGATGTTCCGCACCTTCGCGCCGGGCCCCGCGGTCAGGAAGCTGTTGTGGTACGGCGTGGCGAACTCGTCGTACCGGGTGGCGATGACGGTGTAGTGGACGCCGGGCTGGGTGTCCCCGCCCTTGTCGAGCGTCCTGTTCACCTCGGAGCCGACCATCTGGTCCGACCAGGCCTGACCGACGACGGCTGACACGGCCGGGTTGAGGCCGAGCCGGGTCGTCAGGGTGCCGATGCCGGAGACGTTCCCGCCGTGGTTGGACGGAGCCAGGGCGACAAGGTGGCGCACTTTGTTGCGCTTCGGGTGCTTGGGGTTCGTGCCACCCTCGAAGCGCAGATACCAGCGGGGCGTGGGACCGCCGCCCTGGGAGTGCCCGACGATGTCGACCTGGCGGGCACCGGTGGCCTTCAGGACGCGGTCGACGTAGCGCGCGACCTGTCGGGCCGACACCCGGATGGGTCCGGTGGCCTGGAACGGACTGCCGGGAGGGCCGCCGTAGTTGGGGGCGAAGACGCAGTAGCCCTGCTGCTTCAGCCAGGGCGACAGCATGCTCCAGTTGTTGAAGGCGTTCGCCGCGGACCCGTGCAGCAGTACGACCGGGCGCGGATGCTTGCGAGAGGGACGGCAGCTCCAGTCGTCGGCACCGGCCGGGGGCGCTTCCGGGTGGAGAAGGCCCCCGGCCACCGCCGCGGAGACGTCGACGATCCGGCCCAGCGGACGGGGAGGCGTCGGGGTGTCGGATGTCGCCGCCTCGCTCTGCGCACCGACGGTCAGCGACAGGGCGAGGCCCGTGCAGACCGCGGCCCATCCTGCGCGCCGCCGGTACGACCGGCTCCGGGAATCCATCCGATGCGACATCGGGCCACTCCTCGTCTCGTAGCCGGCCGAGCGCCGACGCGAAGATGATCGAGGAGCGGAGCCGGCCGCGGCTCAACAGCCGCTCGCGGGCCCTCATATGGAGCAGACCGCATTCATCCGTCCAGCCCATGAACAACCAGCGGATCATCGCAGGATCCTCCAAGGATCGTTGCTGGATGATCCGCCGGACGAAAGAGCCTGACCGCCCGAAGATTTTCTGGACGGACCCGGGAACTCACCCGCGCCCGCGGCCGACTCCTGTGGAGAGGCGGCTCTGTCCGCGCTCGTCCGCAGTCATCACGTCGTCGGCACAAGGGAGTCGTAAGTGTCCCGCTCCACTCTGATCCGCAGTCTGCGCCGCACCGGCGTGCTCACCTCGGCCGCCCTCGCGCTGGCCGTCGCCACCGCGGGGCCGGCGGCGGCCCATGCGGAGGTGGAGGCCGAGGGTGCGCGGGCCCTCGACCAGAACGTCGAACTGACCTTCGCCGCCGAGTCGGAGTCGGGCTCGGCCGGGATCAGCAAGCTGGAGGTGATCCTGCCCGAGGGGATCGTCCCGCAGGACATCACCTACGGAGAGGGCCCCAAGGGCTGGAAGTTCGCGCCCACCGCCCGGGGCTGGACGGTGTCCGGGCCGAAGCTGGCCGTCGGCGAGGACGTCGAGTACGTCGTGACCGTACGGCAGTTGCCGGACGCCAAGGAGGTCGTCTTCAAGACCCTTCAGAGCTACAGCGACGGCAAGGTCGACCGCTGGATCGAGCTGGAGGACGAGGCCGAGGGGGACGGCCACGGCCACGGTCACCCCGCGCCCCGCCTTGCGCTGAAGGCCGCCGCGCCCGGCGCCGTGCCGGTGAGCCCCACCCCCACGGAGGAACCGACGACCGCCGCCCCGTCATCGACCGCCGCCTCGGACGGGCCCGGCGCCCAGGGCTCCTCCGCGAAGCCGGCGGCCGACGCGAAGGACGACGACGGCATGTCCGTCGCCGTGCCCGTGGGCATCGCCGCGGCCGTGGTGCTGCTCGGCGGGGGCGCTTGGTGGCTGCGGAAGCGGAAGGGCGGGGCCGCCTGACCACGCCTCGCTTCTGGGCGTGTCGTTGACGCACGATCCACGACACGCCCGGTGTCACCTCAGATGACCCCCAGGTCGAGCATGGTGTCGGCCACTCTGACGAAGCCCGCGATGTTGGCGCCGACGACGTAGTTGCCCGGCGCCCCGTACTCCTCGGCGGTCGTGCGGCACGTGGTGTGGATGCCGGCCACGATCGCCGCGAGCCGCCGGTCGGTCTCCTCGAAGGTCCATGCGTCTCGGCCGGCGTTCTGCCGCATCTCCAGGGCCGAGGTGGCGACCCCGCCGGCGTTGGCCGCCTTGCCGGGGCCGAACGCGACGCCCGCGTCCTGGAACAGTCGTACGGCCTGCGGTGTGGTGGGCATGTTGGCGCCCTCGGCCACGGCGACCACTCCGGAGGCGAGCAGCGCCCGTGCCGCGTTCTCGTCCAGTTCGTTCTGGGTGGCGCAGGGCAGCGCGACCGAGCACGGCACGTCCCAGACGGAACCGCCCTCGACGTACCGGGCCCGGGTCGTCGTCTGGGCGTACTCCTTGATCCGGCCGCGCCGGACTTCCTTGATCTCCTTGACCAGTTCGACGTCGATGCCCGCCTCGTCGACCACATAGCCGCCGGAGTCCGACATCGCGACGACCTTCGCACCGAGCTGGTGCGCCTTCTGCGCCGCGTAGATGGCGACGTTGCCGGAGCCGGATATCACGATCCGCCGGCCGTCGAGGTCCTGGCCGCGCTCGGCGAGCATCTCGGAGACGAAGTAGACGGTGCCGTATCCGGTGGCCTCGGTCCGCACATGGGAGCCGCCCCAGTCGAGGCCCTTGCCGGTGAGGACCCCGGACTCGTAGCGGTTGGTGATGCGCTTGTACTGGCCGAAGAGATAACCGATCTCGCGGGTTCCGACGCCGATGTCGCCCGCCGGGACGTCCGTGTGCTCGCCGAGATGGCGGTGGAGCTCGGTCATGAACGACTGGCAGAACCGCATGATCTCGCCGTCCGAGCGGCCCTTGGGGTCGAAGTCGGCGCCGCCCTTGCCACCGCCGATGGGCAGACCCGTCAGCGCGTTCTTGAAGATCTGCTCGAAACCGAGGAACTTCACGATGCCGAGGTTCACGGACGGATGGAAGCGCAGTCCGCCCTTGTACGGTCCGAGCGCGGAGTTGAACTCCACGCGAAAGCCCCGGTTGACCCTGACCCGGCCGGCGTCGTCGACCCAGGGCACACGGAAGAGCAGCTGCCGCTCCGGCTCGCACAACCGCTCCAGGATGTGGTGTCCGGCGTACCCGGGGTGGCGGGCGAGCACCGGCTCCAGCGACTCCAGTACCTCGCGCGCGGCCTGGTGGAACTCTGACTGTGCGGGGTCCCTGGCCTGGACGCCTGCGTAGACCTCGGCGGTCAGGCGCAGGTCCGCGGGCGGCGTGTACTGGACCGTCATGGACGTACCTCCGTTGTACGACGTTGCAGGCGAATGTACGGGAGAGCGCGGGGTGGGTACTCAGTGGACGGTCGCACCAGGTCGACGGCGGTCGTCCCGCCGGTGGCACAGGTGCCGTGGCACGGCCCACCCGCCCGGCTCAAGGGCGAGCGCTGATCGCGTGCTCGGCGTCGTGGCCGTAGATCCAGCCGTTGCGCAGCAGCGGGTCCGAGTCGGCGTCTCGTAGCGTCGTAGCACCTGCGCGCGGCCGCGGGAGAAGCCGGGCCGACGCCCTGGCGCCGACCCGGCCCCCTCATGGCGTCACAGCACCGTGAGCAGCGCGCTGCCGGCGGCCCTGCCGTCCCGCAGCGGTCTGAGCGCCAGACGTATCAGGGCGACGGCGTTGTCGTCGCCGGCGATGCGGTTGGCGCTGAGTGCGGCGCAGGACTGGCACTGATGGATGAGCATCCATTCACCGTCCGGCCTTACGGTCAGCCCCAGTACCTCCATCCGGCCATGGCAGTCCGCGGCGCGGTCGCCGGGGACGCGTCGGTCGACGTGCAGGCTGACCAGGCAGTTCGGGCAATGGTTGCGGTGTGCGGTGCCGGGTGCGACGAGGGACACGTCGAGCCGGCAGCCCACGCACCGGAAGTCATTGGCCCGGTGGCCGCCGTTGCCGTGCAGTACGTCCTTGGTGCGCTGGGGGCGGTGCCGCCGGTTGCGGCCGCTCGCCCGGGTTCGGCGTGGCATGGCTGGTCCTCCTTTCCGAGCCGGGCGTTCAGAGGGAGCCGAACGCTTCGAGAGGGAACGGAGGTTGTGCCAGCGGGCGCACGGCCATGCGCATCAGGATGAGCTGGTTGTCGTCCGCGCACACCGGGTTCGAGGTGAGCTCGCCGCAGCGGACGCAGCGGTGGACGAGCATCCAGTCACCGGTGCGCAGCACCGCGATGGCGATGGGGTTCATCCGCGCGTCGCACTCGCACCGGCCGCCGTCGACCTGGTCGACGACGTGCCGCGAATGCAGGCAGGACGGACAGTGGTTACGGCGGCTGCCGTCGGGGGCCAGGGCCGACACGGTCAGCCCGCACCACACGCAGGTGAAGGTGCCGTCGGTGCTGAGGACGT
Source organism: Streptomyces coerulescens (assembly GCF_042657965.1). Classification (NCBI taxonomy): domain Bacteria; kingdom Bacillati; phylum Actinomycetota; class Actinomycetes; order Kitasatosporales; family Streptomycetaceae; genus Streptomyces; species Streptomyces coerulescens. Next base: position 292,616 of record NZ_JBHSKM010000025.1, on the reverse strand, counting down.
CGTTGAGGGGGTTGTGCTGGTGAGCGAGGTTGTCGCTGGACACCCGGGTGCTCCTTGCTGAGAAGTGTGCGAGGACAGCAAGAGCAGGCCGAGCGGCCTCGGGAGGCCCTGAATCGGTCAGGGGCGGCTTACGCGGTGCGGCGAGGCGCGCTCGGCGCGGGCCGGGTCACAAAAACACCCCTTCCAGGGCAGGTCAGAGCAAAGTCGATGGGTTGAGCTCGCTCAAGCTAGCACTCGGCTGCGGGGCGGCGTCCACTCGTTATTTCGTCGCCCCGGCGCGGGGCCGGCGCGGGGCCGGCGCGGGGCCGTCGCGGGGCCGGGCTGGGGGTCGGGCCGGGCAGGGTTGATTTTGACAGGCCCTTGACAAATTTGGCGACGCCCCGCAGCATGCAAGACATCTGCGGAAGCCTGCAATTCCCTTTGTTCAAGGCGTAAGTTATCCGCACAGCGCATCGAACCCGCACGGACGCACCTCCCCGGCAAGCGCGGCCGGCGCGCGCCTTGCCTGACACCCGCATCGTCAGGAAGGACAACCCCCCATGCTTCGGCGCCCTCGCGCGGGGCTGAGAACGCTCACCGCGCTCGCGCTCGTCCTGGCCGCCGCCGTCACGGCGGACCCCCTGGCCGCCCCGGCCTCCGCCGCCCCGGCGGACCTGCCGCCCGCCGACTATCAGCATGTCCAACTCGCCACCGGCGCTGCCGAGTTGGGCGAACCGATGTCCCTGGCCGTACTGCCCGACCGCTCGGTCCTGCACACCGCCCGCGACGGCACGATCCGCCTCACCGACACCGCCGGCAACACCAAACAGGCCGGCAAACTCGACGTCTACACGCACGACGAGGAGGGCCTCCAGGGCATCGCCGTCGACCCCTCCTTCACCGCCAACCGGTACGTCTACGTCTACTACTCCCCGAAGCTGAACACCCCGGCGGGCGACGCACCCGTCACCGGCAGCGCCGCCGACTTCGAACGCTGGAAGGGACACCTCAACCTGTCGCGGTTCACGCTGCGCACCGACGGCACCCTGGACCCGGCGAGCGAGAAGGTCGTCCTTGAGGTGCCCAACGACCGCGGCCAGTGCTGCCACGTCGGCGGCGACATCGACTTCGACGCGGCCGGGAACCTGTATCTGACCACCGGCGACGACACCAACCCGTTCGACTCCTCCGGCTACGCGCCGATCGACGAACGCACCGACCGCAACCCGCAGTTCGACGCCCAGCGCAGCTCCGGCAGCACCAACGACCTGCGCGGCAAGGTGCTGCGGATCAAGCCGACCGCGGCCGGCGGCTACACCGTCCCCGCAGGGAACCTCTTCGCACCGGGCACCGCGGGCACCCGGCCCGAGATCTACGCGATGGGCTTCCGCAACCCGTTCCGGATGTCCGTGGACCGCCCCACCGGCACGGTCTACCTCGGCGACTACGGCCCCGACGCCGGCGGCACCGACCCGAACCGGGGACCCGGCGGCCAGGTCGAGTTCGACCGCATCACCGGACCCGGCAACTACGGCTGGCCGTACTGCACCGGCACCAACACCACGGGCGAGACGTACAACGAGTACACCTTCCCCAGCGGCCCCTCGGGAGCGAAGTACGACTGCGCGGGCGGCCCCGCCAACAACTCCTTCCGCAACACCGGGCAGGCCAAGCTGCCGCCCGCGAAGCCGAGTTGGATCAAGTACGGCCTGGACGGCTCACCGCCCGAGTTCGGCGGCGGCTCCGAGTCACCGATGGGCGGTGAGGTCTACCGGTACGACCCGAACTCGGCCTCCACGGTGAAGTTCCCGCAGTCCCTCGACGGCCGCTACTTCGCCGCCGAGTACGGCCGCCGCTGGATCAAGGCCATCGAGGTCAGGAGCGACGGCACCTACGGCACCATCGAAAACGTCCCCTGGACCGGCACCCAGGTGATGGACACCGACTTCGGCCCGGACGGCGCGCTGTACGTGCTGGACTACGGCACCGGCAGCAACAACGCGGGCCTGTACCGCATCGAGTACATCGCGGGCAGCAACCGCAACCCCGTCGCCCGGGCGTCCGCCGACCGCACCTCAGGCGCCCTGCCGCTCACCGTGCGGTTCTCCTCCCAGGGCAGCTCCGACCCGGAGGGCGGGGCGCTGACCTACTCCTGGAACTTCGGCGACGGCACCACCTCCACCCAGGCGAACCCCAGCCACACGTACACCACCGCCGGCTCCTATCGCCCCACCCTCACGGTCCGCGATCCGGAGGGGCTGACCGGTACGGCCAGCCTGGTGGTCACCGCCGGCAACACGGCGCCGACGGTGACCCTGCAACAGCCCCCGGACGGGCAGCCGTTCGCTTTCGGTGACACCGTGCCGTTCCGGGTGCAGGTCAGCGATCCCGAGGACGGCAGCGTCGACTGCTCCAAGGTCAAGGTCACCTATCTCCTCGGCCATGACAGCCACACCCACGCCATCACCTCCACCAACGGCTGCCAGGGCAACCTGACGGTGCCCGCAGACGGCGAACACGACAGCGCCGCCAACCTCTACGGGGTCTTCGACGCCGAGTACACCGACGCCGGCGGCCTGACCACGCACTCCGTGCGCACCCTGCAACCCCGCCACCGGCAGGGCGAGCACTTCGGCGCCCAGTCCGGCATCGAGATCGCGAACCATGCCACCGCCGAGGGCGGCCGGACGGTCGGTTTCACCGACGACGGCGACTGGATCTCGTTCAAGCCGTACGTCCTCGCGGGCGCCACGAAGTTCACCGCCCGGGTGGCCTCCGGCGGAGCGGGCGGCACCCTCCAGGTGCGTGCCGGTTCCGCCACCGGCACGCTGCTCGGCACCGCGACCGTGCCGGTGACCGGCGGCTGGGACACCTTCACCGACGTCACGGCGGGCCTCTCCGGCGCGCCCTCCGGCACCACCGAGCTGTTCCTGGTGTTCCGCGGCCCGACCGGGCAGGGCAATCTCTTCGACGTCGACGCCTTCACCCTCGGCTCCGGCTCCACCACGACCACACCGTGGGAGGCGGAGTCGTACAGCTCCGCCTCGGGCGTCCAGTCCGCGGCGCACGGCTCGGCGAGCGGCGGTCTGACCCTGGGGTACATCGAGAACGGCGACTGGGCGGGCTACGCCTCCGTCTCCACCGCGGGCGCGACCTCCGTCTCCGCCCGGGTCTCCTCGGCCGGCGCCGGCGGCACCCTCCAGTTCCGCTCCGGCTCGCAGACCGGGCCGCTGCTCGGCTCCGTGACGGTGCCGGTGACCGGCAGCTGGGACACCTTCACCACCGTCAGCGCCACGCTCAACGGCGCCGGAACGGGCCCGCTGTTCCTCACCTTCACCGGAGGCACCGGCAGCCTCTTCGACGTCGACACCTTCACGCTCGCCTCCTCGACACGAAAGGGGCGATGACCATGACCACCCTGATGCGGCGGCTGCGCCGCGGCACGACGGCCCTGGCCCTGGCCGTGCTGGGCGCCCTGCTCACCCCGGCCGGGACGGCGCACGCGGCCTCCTTCGAGGTCCTCGTCTTCTCCAAGACGGCCGGTTTCCGGCACGACGCGATCCCGGCGGGCATCGACACCCTGCGCACCCTCGGCGCACAGAACGACTTCTCCGTCACCGCGACCGAGGACGCCGGCGCCTTCACGTCCGCGAACCTCGCCGGATACGAGGCGGTGGTGTTCCTCAACACCACGGGCGACGTCCTGAACGCCGCCCAGCAGACCGCGCTCCAGTCCTACGTCGACTCCGGCGGCGGCTATCTGGGCGTGCACGCGGCCGCTGACACCGAGTACGACTGGCCGTACTACGGACAGCTGGTCGGCGCCTGGTTCCAGAGCCACCCCGCGATCCAGCAGGCCACGATCCGCACCGAGGACCGCACCCACCCGGCCACCTCGCACCTCGGTGCCAGCTGGACCCGCACCGACGAGTGGTACAACTACCGCGCCAACCCCCGCCCCCGCGTGCACGTCCTGCAGACCCTGGACGAAAGCACCTACAGCGGCGGCTCGATGGGCGCCGACCACCCCATCACCTGGTGCCACGGCCAGGGACAGGGCCGCTCCTTCTATACCGGGCTCGGCCACACCGTCGAGTCCTACGCCGACCCGGCCTTCCGCTCCCTGCTGCTGGGCGGCGTGCGGTACACGGCCGGACAGGCGACGGCCGACTGCTCGGCCCCGGCGGGTACCGGTCAGGTCGAGGCCGAGGCGTACACCTCCGGCTCCGGCGTGCAGGTCGCCGCGCACGCCCCGGCGAGCGGCGGACAGACGCTGGGCTACATCGAGAACGGTGACTGGGCGGGCTACGCCCCCGTCTCCACCGCGGGGGCCAGGACGTTCACGGCGAAGGTGTCCTCGGCCGGAGCGGGCGGCACGATCGAGATCCGCTCGGGCTCGGCCACCGGCACCCTGCTCGGCACCGTGGCGGTACCGGTGACCGGCGGCTGGGAGACCTTCAAGACCGTCACCACGACCCTCACGGGATCCGCCTTCGGGCCGCTGTTCCTGAGATTCACCGGCGGCGGGGGAGCCCTGTTCGACATCGACACCTTCAGCCTCGGCGCCGCCCCGACCGCCGACGCCCTCTCCGACGACGTGCACCTCTTCTACTACCCCTGGTACGGCAGCCCGGCGGTCAACGGCGGCTGGCGGCACTGGCAGCAGGGCGGCCGCACCCCGCCCGACGACATCGGCGCCGACCCCTACCCGGCCCTGGGTCCGTACGACTCGGGCGACCGTGAGGGCGCCGTCGCCCGGCACATGGAGTGGGTCGCCCGGTCCGGCGCCGGTGTCATCGTCTACAGCTGGTGGGGCCGGGGCAGTTACGAGGACCGGCTCGCTCGGGGCGTGCTCGACGCGGCGCGGGAGCGAGACATCGAGGTGGCCTGGCACCTGGAGCCGTACGCGGGCCGCACCGGCGCCTCGACGGCCGCCGACATCGAGTACATCAACAGCACCTACGGCAGCCACCCCGCCTTCCACCGCTCGGCGGAGCACGGCGGCAAGAGCGCGTTCTATGTGTTCCAGAGCCTGGACGTCGCCGACTGGTCGGCGCTCGACCGGGTCACCGACACCAGCATCGTGCTCGCCCAGACCACCGACACCACCAAGATCGCCCACTTCTCCGGCATGTACACCTACGACGGCATCGCGGGCGCCACGGCACCGGGCTGGAAGCAGGCCGGCGACCACGCCCGGGCCAACGGCCTGATCTGGGCGCCGTCCGTCGCGCCGGGCTACATCGACGACCGGGCCGTGCCGGGCAACTCCACACCCACCGTGGAACGGGCGAACGGCGCGGCCTACGACCGGCAGTGGTCCAACGCCCTGGACCCGGCGATCGGCGGATCCCCGACCTGGGTGTCGGTCACGTCGTTCAACGAGTGGCACGAGGGCAGTTCCATCGAACCCGCCGACTCCACGCCACCCGCAGGCCACGGCTACCGGACCTACGACGGCGCCTACGGGCAGACGGGAGAGGCGGCACAGACGGCGTACCTGGACCGCACCGCGTACTGGGTGGGCCGATTCGAGGAGGCGTCGCGAGGCTGAAACCCGAAGTGCCCGGCCGGAGCCGTCCGGCTGGGCACCCACGCTGCTCGGACGGCCGACATCGGCCCGTGCGCGCGCACGAGCAGCCCGCCCACGGGGAATGATGACCCCCATGGCGAGCATCGTCGTACTGGGCGCCGCGCTCGGCGGTCTCCAGACAGCCCTGCTGCTGGCCGCGGACGGACATCGGGTGACCGTGCTGGAGCGCGACCCGCATCCGGCGCCGCCGGACCCGGACGAGGCGTGGTCGCGCTGGCACCGCCCGGGCATCCCGCAACTGCGCCTCACCCACCTCCCGCTCGCCGGCTGGCTCCGACTTGCCGAAGCGCAACTGCCGGGCCTGGTCGAGCGGATGACGGCGGCCGGGGCCGTCCGGATGAACGCCCTGGCCCCCGAACCCGGCCTGCGCGGCGACCTGCGACCCGCCGACGCCCGCTTCGACACGCTGGCCGCACGGCGAAGCCTGCTCGAACACGTCGCCACCCACGCGGCCGAGTCGGCGGGCGTGCGCATCGTACGGGGCGTCGTCTGCCGGGGACTGCGCGCCGGCGACCCGGCCGACGGCCCGATCACCACCGGGCCCGCCCGCGGTCGGCGCGTGCCCCACGCCACCGGAGTCGAGACCAGCACCGGCCCGCTGCCCGCCGACCTGGTCGTCGACTGCACCGGCCGCCGCTCGGCGCTGCCCGCCTGGCTGCGGGACATCGGCGTTCCGGGGCCGGTGGAGGAGGTGGGCCGACGGGGCTTCACGTACTACTGCCGCTACTTCCGGTCGGCCGACGGCACCCTGCCGGCCGACACCTTCCCGCTGATCGCCGAGCACGGATCCCTCGGCCTGCTGCGCATCCCCGCCGACCACGGCACGTACTCGCTCGGCCTCATCAGCCGCGGCGACGACCACGAACTGCGCCGGCTGCTGCGCCACGAGGGCCCGTGGTGCGCCGCCGTACGTCTTTTCCCGGGCGCCGACGCCTGGCTCGGGGGCCGGCCCATCACCGACGGCGTACAGATCATGGCCGGTCTGACGGACCGTAAGCGGACCCTGTACGACGACGTGCATCCCCGGGTCACCGGGGTGGTCGCCGTCGGTGACGCGTGGGCGCTCACCGTGCCGAGCATCGGCCGGGGACTGGCGATGAGTCTGGAGCACAGCCTGAGGCTGCGTGACGTCCTCCGGCGGACGGGCGTCACCGAACGCCTCGATCCGATCGCCGAGTTCGGCCGGGCCACCCGGGACGGACTGGACGGCGTTTACGGGCGGAGCACCTCCTACACCGAACACCGCCTGGCCGAGATGGACGCGCACGCGGCCGGCCGTCGCTACCGGCACCCCGACTGGGGCCGGGCGAGGGCACTGGCGCTCCTCGCGGAACGAGACCCGGAAGCGCTGCGAGCGGAGCGGGCGGCGGCCCACCTCCTGCCCGGCGCCGCGGCCGAACTGCGTGCCCCCGCCCTGGTCGAGGCGGTGGACCGGCTCATCCCCGAGGTCCAGCGCCGTATGCCACCGGGACCCACGCGGGCCCAGCTGCTCGCGGCCGTCGCCGCCGGGTGAGTCCGGAAGGGCGTGCGGGACGGCTTTCTTCATGCCTTGACGTAAGTGTGCGGACGTTGCTTGGATCTCAACTCCCGCACCATCCCACGCTGTTGTCCCCCCAAGTCCAGGAGCAGCTGTGAGACGTCCCCTCACCACCTTCGCGGCCGTCGCGGTCACCACCCTGTCCGCACTCGTCGGCACCGGTCAGGCCGCACACGGCCAGGCTGTGACCGGCACCTACTCGACAGGCGGCACCCAGGCATGGCGGCCACTGCCGACCGTCCCGGCGTGATGCGCGACGCTCGCAAGGAGACCGGGAAGCCGGTCCACCTCACGGAGACCAGCGACCTCTCGCCCTCGACCGTCCTCGACGACTTCCGTCTCGACGCCGGTTCCTATGTCCTGTGGGCCCAGGCGACGGACCAGGACGGCGGGACCCTGCACTGGACGCCCTCCCGGGACAACGACATCGACTGGGAGCAGGTCGGTGCCACCACCAAGTGGCCGGACCGGCTGGTGAAGGTGAACACGGTCACGAAGGACTTCACCGTGCGCGACGAGCTGTACGGACTCGGGCAGTTCGCGAAGTACCTCGCGCCCGGGGATGTGCGCCTGGACTCCAGCGCCACGGAGAACGGCATCCGCAATGTGGTCTACCGCTCCCGCAACGGCGCTCATGTCGCCGTACTCGGGAACAACGCCGGCACGGACAGCCGGGTCCGGGTCGTCGTCGGCGGCCAGAAGTTCGTGGTGACCGTGCCGGCCAACTCCTTCGCCACGTACCGCTGGAAGGGGTACGGCGGCCGGGACCGATAGCAGCGGGGCGTCGCCGACCGCTCACCCCAGCCGGGTGGTCTCCAGCAGCTCGCGTGCCCTCTCCCGCGCGGGCCGCGCGGTGTGGTCGGCGACGCGCCGGAACGTCTCCTGCGCGGGGCGGGCCGGCCACTCCGGGGGAAGGTGCCGGGCCGGCAGCCGGGGGTCCGTGCGGATCGTCCAGAGCCACTCGCTGACCAGCCGCAGCCGGGTGCCGATCGGGTCGTCGCCGGCCCCGGCGTCGAGATGGGCGGTCCAGCGCTTGTCGAAGAGCACATAGCGGGCGGCGATGCTCTCCAGGTCCCAGGTCTCGCGAATCATCAGCTCGATGTCGGTCGCCACGTCCGCCTGCGCGTGGAAGACCTTGACATGGGCGGAGAGGCCGAGCTCCTCGACGACGTCGGAGACGTCGACGGTCCCGGGCGCGATCCACAGCCCGCTGTACAACGCGCCGAACCCGGACCAGGTGAGCCGCGAGCGCAGATCGTGCCGCTGGCGTTTCCAGGAGTCCGGCAGGGAGAAGCCGAGCAGGGTCCAGGAGCCGTCCCAGTCGTCGTTGACCGCGTTCTGCCGCCAGATGCGGGTGCGGCCGTCCTCCAGGACACGCGTCGCCTGCGGGGTCAGCCCGAAGAACATCTTGCGGCCCTCGCGCCGGCGCCGCAGCAGGCCCCGGTTGACCATCCGGGTCAGCGTGGAGCGCACGGCCTGTTCGCCTACGCCGACACGGCCGAGCACGTCGATGATGCTGCCGGAGTAGACGCCGACCTCGCCCTCCTCCAGGACGTGGTTGCCGAAGAAGGCGAGCATGAGCGACTGCGGGCGCGGCTGCGGGCCCTCCGAGGTGTCCTGACCGTCCAGGATGTCGTCGTCCTCCACGCTGGCAAGGGTACGGCCGCCCGTCGAGGGCCCCGACGGGCGGTCGTACGGCTAGTGGATCGGTGCGGTCGGATCGAACGTCGTGCGGGTGCCGGTCGTCATGCGGTGATCTCCTCCGACCGCGCGGTGGCGGGGAGCCGGGCTGCGGCGCCGGACAGGGACGTACGGCTGGTCTCGCGCACGAACGCGACGGCCAGCGCGGTGATGAGGGACCCGCCGCACAGCAGCAGCGCCACGGGGGTGCCGTTGCCGCTGCCGGCGACCAGGCTGCCGGCGATCATGGGGGAGAAGCCGGCGCCGATGAGGGTGGCGCCCTGGTAGCCGAGGGAGGCACCGGTGTAGCGCACCCGGGTGCCGAACATCTCGGTGAGCAGGGCGCCCAGTGGGCCGTACATCGTGGACTGGGCGATGCCGTGGCCGATGACGACGGCGAGGATCAGCGCGCCCGGCGACTCGGAGTCGATGAGCGCGAGGACCGGGAAGGCGGTGGCCGCCGAGAGGACGGCTCCGGTGAGGACGACCGGGCGGCGGCCCACGCGGTCGGAGAGCGCGGAGGCGCAGGGCAGCACCACCAGGGCGACGGCGGCGGAGACCGTGAGCGCGGTGAGCACCTGCGGGCGTGCGTAGCCGACGCCGGTGGCGTACGCGATGAGGTAACTGGTCAGCAGGGACTGGGCGGTGAAGGCACCGATGCCGACGCAGCAGGCCAGCAGCAGCGGGCGGGGACGGCGCAGGACGTCGAGGATCGGCAGCCGGGCCTCGGCACGGTCCTTCTTCACCTCGGCGAACAGCGGGCTCTCGACCACCTTCAGCCGGACGAACAGGCCGACGCCCAGCAGCACCACGCTCAGCAGGAACGGCACGCGCCAGCCCCAGGCCGTGAACTGCTCCCGGGGCATGGCGACCACGAGGGTGACGACGAGCGAGGACAGCAGGGAGCCGAGCGGTGCTCCCATCTGCGTGAAGCTGGACCACAGTCCGCGGCGCCGCTCTCCGGCGTGCTCCACGACCATCAGCGTGGCGCCGCCCCACTCACCGCCGATGGCGATGCCCTGGAGGACGCGCAGCGCGATCAGCAGGACCGGCGCCCACACGCCGACCGTGTCGTACGTCGGCAGCAGGCCGATGAGGAAACTGGCGCCGCCCATCAGACCCATGGTGAGCAACAGCATCGACTTGCGGCCGAGCCGGTCGCCGAAGTGCCCGAAGACGATGCCGCCGAGCGGGCGGGCGACATAGCCGGCGGCGAAGGTGCCGAACGCGGCGATGGTGCCGACGGCGGGATCGGCGCCCGGGAAGAACAGCTCGCCGAAGACCAGCGCGGCGACGGTGCCGTAGACGAGGAAGTCGTAGAACTCCACGGCCGTACCGAGCAGGCCGGACAGGGCGACTCTGCGCAGCTGCCGGGTCCGTTCGGGGTCTGTGGACGGCGACGGTGATGCGACGGGGGACGAGGGCATCGCGGTCTCCCTTGAGCGGGGGAAGGACACCGCGAAAGTAGGCGCACTGATGACCGTCGTCAATAAAGTGCACAACATTGACAGGTCCCGGCGCGGGCCGCGGCTGTTCGGCGGCCCGACTACTTCGGGCGGGTGGCCGCCGTCGACTCTCGCGGGCGCGTCGTGGTGAAACGCCCGCGGTACTCGGTCGGGGTGGTGCCCAGGTGGCGGGCGAACGCGCGGCGCAGGGTCTCGTCGCTGCCGAGCCCGCTGTGCCGCGCCGCCGAGGTCACGCTGTGCCCGTCGAGCAGGAGTTGCTGCGCGCGGTCCAGACGGACGCGCTCGACCCAGCGGGCCGGTGTGGTGTTGAACTCGCTCTGGAACAGCCGCGTCAGGTGCCGGGTGCTGACGGCGGCGGACGCGGCCATCGCGGGCAGACTGTGGTCGGCGGCCGGATCGGCGAGCACGGACGCCGTGAGCGAGGCCAGCAGATCGCTGCGGGGCGGCGGAGTCGCCAGGGCGGTGGAGAACTGCGACTGTCCGCCCGGACGTTGCATGAAGACGACCAGTTCGCGGGCGACCTCCCGGGCCACGTCCGCTCCATGGTCGTCCTCGACCAACGCCAGGGTCAGGTCGATACCGGCGCTGATGCCGGCCGAGGTGAGATACCGGCCGTCCCGGACGTGCAGCGCGTCCGGCTCCACCCGCACCCGGGGATACCGGCGGGCGAGCGTCTTGGCGTGCCGCCAGTGCGTGGTCGCCCTGCGGCCGTCGAGCAGGCCCAGCTCGGCCAGGACGAACGCACCGCTGCACACCGACGCGACCCGCTCCGCGCGCTCCGCGAGCAGCGCGGCCGCCGTCAGCAGGTCCTCGCCGGGGCGTCGCTCGGCGAGCGCGTCCGCCCCGGCGACCACGAGCGTGTCGACCGGCCCCACGTCGGCCGCGGCCGCGGTCCGGGCCAGCGCCACGCCCGAGGAGGTCGTGACGTCGCCGCCGTACGGGGAGGTCGGCACCGGCGCGTAGGGGTGGCCGAGCCGCCCCGCCTGGTGCAGCACCTCCAGAGGGCCGCCGGCGTCGAGCAGGGTCACCCCGTCGAACACCAGGAGGGCCACGCGATGGGTCATGTCCGGATCTGTGGGTCGTGCGGCAGGAAGGACATGGCCTCAGGATAGGCCACCGGGCGACATTGAAGGAGGTCACCGGCCGGGCGGACCGGTCGGGCGAGAAGAGGAAGGCCGTCATCATGGTGGAGACGATCGCGGGCGTACGGATCCCGGACAGCGCGCTGGCACGGGAGGCCACCGAGCTCGTACGGGACGTCGCCGAGCCACTGCTGTTCGACCACTCCCGGCGGGTCTTCCTGTTCGGGTCGCTGCGCGGACTCCGGGCGCGGCTCCGGTTCGACTCCGAACTGCTCTATGTGGGCGCGATGTTCCACGACCTCGGCCTCACCGAGCGCTACCGGCGCACCGACCAGCGGTTCGAGATCGACGGCGCCGACGAGGCCCGCCGCTTCCTGCACGCCCACGGCGTCACCGGCGAGCCGGCCGACCGGGTCTGGACGGCCGTCGCCCTGCACACCACCCCGGAGATCCCCCTCCACATGGCACCCGAGGTCGCACTGGTCACGCGTGGGGTGGAACTGGACGTCCTGGGCATCGGCTACCACGCCGTCTCCGACGAACAGCGCGCCGCCGTCGTCGCGGCCCACCCCCGCCCCGACTTCAAGAACCGGATCCTCGCCGCGTTCACCGAGGGCATCCAGGACCGCCCCGACACGACCTTCGGCAACGTCAAGGCGGACGTACTGGGCCATTTCGTGCCCGACTTCGTGCCCGGAGACTTCGTGGAGGTCATCAAGAACTCCGACTGGCCGGAGTAATTCGAGGGGGCGGAAAGGGCATTCAGCTCATATCCTGACGTTCCGCAGCGCCGACTTCCCGCGGATGTGACGTTCTCCATTGCGCCGTCGCACCAGCCTCGTGAGGCTCTCGTGGAACAAGCGTCCGAAGAACCGTGCGAAGAACTGTTATCCGCGGTTCACCGAGCGATCTCCCAGGTATCGGACAGCATCGTTCGGCGTCGAGGACAGGGAAGTTTTTTGATGAGTACAGAGCCCACGAGGGACCTCGCGGCACTGGTGACGGCCGCCCGCAGTGGCGACCCGGAGGCTCAGGACGCCCTGGTCAGCGCATACCTCCCGCTGGTCTACAACGTCGTGGGGAGGGCTCTGAACGGCTCGGTCGACGTCGACGACGTGGTGCAGGAGACCATGCTGCGCGCCCTCGACGCGCTCGGCGGGCTGCGCACTCCGGAGAGCTTCCGCTCCTGGCTCGTGGCGATCGCCATGAACCAGGTCCGGGCGCACTGGCACGACCGGCAGACGGCCCCGGGTGGCGTGGAGGAGGCCGAGGAGCTGGCGGATCCGGGTGCGGACTTCGTGGATCTGACCCTGGTGCAGCTCCAGTTGTCCGGCCAGCGCCAGGAGACGGCACGCGCCACCCGCTGGCTGGAGCCCGACGACCGAGGCCTGCTGTCGCTGTGGTGGCTGGAGTGCGCAGGCGAGCTGACCCGGACCGAGGTGGCGGCGGCCCTGGAGCTGTCGCCGCAGCACACGGCGGTCCGGGTGCAGCGGATGAAGGCGCAACTGGAGGCGGCCCGGGTGGTCGTACGGGCACTGGACGCGCGCCCGCGATGCGAGGAACTGCACGGTCTGCTCGCCTCCTGGGACGGCCGGCCCTCCGCGCTGTGGCGCAAGCGAATAGCCCGGCATGCCCGGGGTTGTGTGCGTTGTTCCGGTCTGTGGAGCGGGTTGATGCCCGCCGAAGGGCTCCTGGCCGGCCTCGCGTTGGTCGCCGCGACGCCCGCGCTGCTGGACCGGGTCCTGTCCGCGTCCGGCGGCATGGCCCCGGTCGGCTCGGCCTCCGCGGTGAGCCCGTCGGGGGGACACGCCGGCGCCGGGCGTCGTGCCGCGCGCAGCCGGACGGTCTCCCGCGGGGAGGCCCGCCGCCGTCGGCGGAACCGGCGCCGCGCCGTCGGAGGTGCCGTCGTCGCGGCCTGTGTGGCGGGCGGTGGGTTCTGGTACTTCGACTCGGATCCCGGCTCCGGGACCGAAGAGGCGACGGCCGCGGCCTCCGCGGGCGCCCCGGTCCCGGAGCTCTCGGAGTCCGGCCCCGTGGAGACCTCGGCGTCGCCGTCGAAGTCCCCGTCGCCGTCCGCCTCGCCGTCGAAGAAGGCGACCCCCTCCACATCACCCAAACCGACCAAGAAGGCCACGCCGACTCCCCGCCCCACCCCGAAGCCGACGCGAACCGCGTCCAGTGCACCCCAGGCCCAGTCGGCGCCGACGGACACCGTCGGACAGGTCGTCGCGCTGGTGAACAAGGAGCGGGCCAACGCCGGCTGCGGTCCGCTCGCGGAGGACTCCCTGCTGAACAAGTCGGCGCAGGGGCACTCCGAGGACATGGCCGCCCGTGACTTCTTCGACCACACCAACCCGGACGGCGCCGACCCCGGTCAGCGCATCACGGCGGCCGGCTACCGCTGGTCCACCTACGGCGAGAACATCGCGATGGGCCAGCAGACCCCGGCGGCCGTGATGGACTCCTGGATGAACAGCCCCGGCCACAAGGCCAACATCCTCAACTGCTCGTTCAAGGACATCGGCGTCGGCATCCACAACGGCCCCGGCGGCCCCTGGTGGACGCAGAACTTCGGCGCCAAGCTGTAGGACGGCCCGCCGGGTGCCCGCCGACCGGTCGGCGGGCACCCCGTCACAGCATGACGTGCTTGACCTGGGTGTAGTCGAGCAGGCCGGTGAGGGACAGATCGCTGCCGTAGCCGGAGTGGCGTACGCCGCCGTGCGGCATCTCCGACACCGTCGTGCCGTGGGCGTTGACCCAGACGATTCCGGTTCGCAGCGCACGGGTGGCGCGCATGGCGCGGTCGTGGTCGCGGGTCCACACGCTCGCGGCGAGCCCCTGGGGCACGTCGTTGGCCATACGGACGGCCTCGGACTCGTCGGCGAACGGCTGGACGGTGACCACCGGCCCGAACACCTCGCCCTGCACGATCTCGTCCCCCTGCCGCACCCCGGCGACCACCGTGGCCCGGTGGAAATAGCCGGGCCGGTCCGGCACGGAGCCGCCGGTGACGACCTCGGCGTGACCCGGAAGCCGCTCCAACAGACCACGAACAGCGGCCAGTTGGGCGGCGTTCGCGAGAGGGCCGAAGTCGGCGTGCTCGTCGTCCGGCGCGCCGGGCAGCCGCCGGGCGGCACGGTCGGCGAAGAGATCCAGGAAGGTGTCGTGGACCCGGCGGTCGACCAGGATCCTGGTCGCGGCCGTACAGTCCTGCCCCGCGTTGTAGAAGGACAGGGCCGACAACTGCTCCACGGCGTCGTCGAGATCGGCATCCGCATGGATCAACACCGGTGCGTTTCCGCCGAGTTCGAGGTGCAGCCGCTTCAGATCAGCGGCTGCCGCGGCGGCGATCTCCTGCCCCGCGCGGATGCTTCCTGTCACGGCCACGAGCCGGACATACGGATGGCCGACCAGAGCACGTCCGGTGTCACGGTCACCGCACACCACGTTCAGCACACCGGGCGGCAGGTGCTCGGCGGCCAGCCGGGCCAGGAGCACGGCCGACGACGGCGTGGTGTCGGACGGCTTCAGAACGACCGTGTTTCCGGCGGCGAGCGCGGGCGCGACCTTCCATACGGCCATCATCAGCGGGTAGTTCCACGGCGTGATCTGGGCGCAGACCCCGACCGGCTCGCGCCGCAGCACCGAGGTACGGCCCGGCGTGTACTCGGCGGCGGCCGCGCCCGGCAGGTTGCGGGCGGCTCCGGCGAAGTAGCGCAACACATCCACGATCGCGGGGAGTTCGTCGCCCAGGAACAGGGCCCGCGGCTTGCCCGTGTCGGCCACCTCGGCGTCCGCGACCGGGCCGGCCGCCCGCTCCAGGGCGTCCGCGATCCGCAGGAGCGCCGTCTGCCGCTGCCCCGGAGTCGTCGCCGACCAGCTCTCGAAGGCCTCTTCGGCGGCCCGGCAGGCCGCGTCCACGTCCTCCGGGCCGGACAGCGGGGCCGTCCCATGGGTGAGGCCGGTGGCCGGGTCGATCAGCGGCAGGGTGGCGCCGGAGGCGGCCGGCACCTCCTTGCCGCCGATGTGGTTGAGACGGTCGGTGTCAGCCACGGCGCAGCGCCTCCTCGGCGGCGGCGCGGCCGGTGCGGACGGCGCCCTCCATGTATCCGGCGACCCACTGGTCGGAGCCGCAGACGTAGAACGGCGGTTCATGGGTGCCGTGCAGGGGGCCGACGGCCATGACCTCGCCCGGCGGCCACTGGGTGACATAGCCCTGTGTCCACCGGTCGGTGCCCCACAGCCGCAGATGGCAGGCGGTCGGCCGCAGTGCCTCGTCGCCGAACATGCCGGCCATCTCGGCGAGCAGTTCGGGGGTGCGCAGCTGGGGCGGGGTGCCGAGCAGGACGCCGTACCGCTCGGGCGGGATCAGCGCCGACAGGACGCCCTCGTTCTGCGGCCAGGTGCTGCCCAGCACGCCCTCCGCCTCGGACAGGCCGTTCAGACCGGCCTCCCGCCAGAAGGGACGGTCGTAGACGGCGGCGAACTTCGCGGCCGTGGCGTGGCGTTGCCGGTGCAGGGAGGCGAGCCGCTCCTCGCTCACCCCGCTGACGGCGACGTCCCGCAGCGGGCCGACGGGCAGGGCGCTGACCACGGCACCGGCGGTGAGGACCTCGCCGGAGGCCAGGCGCACCGTGCAGCGACCGGGGCGGATGTCCAGCGCGGCGACGGGCGAGCCGAGCCGGATGCGCGGGCCCAGCACACGGCCCAGGACCTCGGCGAGTGTCGCCGAGCCCTCCGCGAGCCGTAGCCCCTCCCAGTCTTCGTAGTCGTAGTCGCCCGTTCCCGAGCCGGGGACCGCCGCGCTCTTGCGCAGCGCGGCGAGCAGCGAGATCCGCTCGTAGGAGCCTCCCGCCAGGGCGAGTTGGCCGATGTCCCACAGCCGCACCACCGCCGCTCCGGCCTCCTGGGAACGCAGCCAGTCGGCCACGGAGAGCCGGTCCAGGGCGGCCGCGTCCGGATGCGACCAGGGGTCGTCCGGGTCGACGGTGGCGGCGAGGGCGGAGAACTCCTTGCTCAGGCGCGCGTGCAGGGCCGCGTCACCGGGGCCGAACCAGTGCGGCGGTTCACCGGCCGAGAGTCCCTCCGGGGTGGCGCGGGTCATGCGGCCCGGCTCCTCGACATAGCTGGGAACCAGGGCCAGGCCCAGCTCCTTGGCGAGCCGGAGATAGGCGGTGTGCCCGTGGCCGACCACTTCACCGCCCAGCTGGACGGTACGGCCGTCGGGTGTGCGGGTCTGCTCGACCCGGCCGCCGACGCGGTCCCGGGCCTCCAGGACGAGCACGTCGGTGCCGGCGGCGGCCAGGTCCCGGGCGGCGGAGAGGCCCGCGAGACCGGCGCCGAGCACGATCACATCGTGATGCATGGGTTTCGCTTTCTTCCGTCAGGGGCGCTCAGGCCAGGACCAGGCAGTGCTCGGGCCGCCATCCGAACTCCACCGTCTCGCCACCGCTCCAGCGGTCCTCCATGCGGGCACGGGCCGTGTTCTGCTCCAGCACCGACAACGTGACGCCGGGGGCGAGCTCGATCAGATAGGTCGTGGTCGGGCCGCTGTAGACGGTCTCGCGGAGCACGCCGCTCAGCATCGACATGCCGGGTTCGAAGTCCGACAGCCAGATCTTCTCGGGGCGCACGGACACACTGACGGCGGTGCCGTCCGCGATGCCGGAGCGGGCGCCGACGGGCAGGGCGGGCCCCTTCTCCAGGGCCACCTCTCCGTCCCGGTAGGTGCCGGTCATCAGGTTGGAGGTGCCCATGAAGGAGGCCACGAAGCCGGTGCCGGGGTGCTCGTAGATGTCCTCGGGGGTGCCGCACTGCTCGATGCGCCCCTCGTTCATCACCGCGATCCGGTCGGACATGGTCAGCGCCTCGTCCTGGTCGTGCGTGACGAAGACGAAGGTGATGCCGACCTCGCGCTGGATCTGCTTCAGCTCCACCTGCATCTGGCGGCGCAGCTTCAGGTCGAGGGCGGCGAGCGGCTCGTCGAGGAGCAGTACGGCGGGCCGGTTGACGAGCGCGCGGGCGAGGGCGACGCGCTGGCGCTGGCCCCCGGACAGGGTGCGCGGCTTGCGGTCGGCGAGGCCGGCGAGCTGCACCAGCTCCAGCATCTCGCCGACCCGCTGCCGTATCTCGTTCTTGGCGACGCCCTTGCGCTTGAGGCCGAAGCCGACGTTGTCGGCGACGCCGAGATGGTCGAACAGGGCGTAGCTCTGGAAGACGGTGTTGACGTTGCGCCTGTTCGGCGGCAGGTCGGTCACGTCCTCACCGGCCAGCAGCACCGCGCCCTCGCTGGGGTCGCTGAACCCGCCGATCATGCGCAGGGTCGTGGTCTTGCCGCAGCCGGAGGGGCCCAGCAGGGAGAAGAAGTGGCCGGCCTCGATGTCGAGGTCCAGACGGTGGACGGCGTAGGAGTCCGCGTACTGCTTGGAGACACCGTCGAGCCGGACGGCGGGGGTCGCGTCCATGGGGATCACTCTCCGGAGAGGATGTCGAGGCCGCCGCGGCGGCCGAAGAGGCGCGGGAGGAACAGGGCCAGGGCGATCAGGGCGATGGACCCGGCGAGCATGAGCGTGCCGACCGCGTTGATGGTGGGCTGCACCCCGAAGCGGATCGCCGAGTAGATCCGCACGGACAGGGGCTGCGGGTCGACGCCGGTGGTGAAGTAGGCGAGCACGAAGTCGTCGAAGACGAGCGCGAAGATCAGTACGGCACTCGCCAGCACGGCGGGCAGCAGCGCCGGCAGGGTCACCAGCCGCACCGCCTGCCAGCGGGTGGCGCCGAGATCCATCGCGGCCTCCTCCACCTCCGGGTTCAGTGCGGCGACCCGGGAGCGCAGGATGACGGTGACGTAGGAGATGGAGAAGGTGATCTCGGCGAGCATCACCGTGCCGGTGGACAGGGGGACGCCCAGGCCCTTGAACAGCAGCATCGAGGCGACGCCGGTGACGATCTCCGGCGTGATCAGCGGGACCAGCATGATCAGTCCGGCCAGGGAGCCGAGCCGGGTGCGGCAGCGGACCAGGCCGACGGCGAGCGCCACTCCGAGGAGCACCGAACCGGCCATCGCCACCAGGGAGATGCGCAGGCTGGTGCCGAGGGAGGCGATGAGCACGTCGTCGTGCACGAAGGCGCGGTACCAGCGCAGGCTGAACCCGTCGAACACGGTCAGCGACTTCTGGGAGTTGAAGGAGAAGAGCGCCACGACCGCGATGGGCAGATAGAGCAGCGCGAAGAACAGCCCGGTGACCGCGATGAGGACACGGGGCCTGCGATGGGTGCGCCGGCGCTTTCGCGTCGGGGCGGACGTGCCGGCCGGGGCGGTGGTGGAGGGGGTGCTGACCAGAGTCATCGCAGTGCCTCCGCCTCGTCCTTGCGGGTGCGCCGCAGGTAGCCGAGCATCCCGATCAGCAGGACCAGCATCAGCAGCATGGTGAGCGCCGAGCCGAGCGGCCAGTTCTGGCCCTGGAAGAACTTGTCCTGGATGAGGTTGCCGATCATGATCTGGTCCGGGCCTCCCATGAGCTGTGCGCTGACGAAGTCACCCATCGCGGGCAGGAAGACCAGGACGAGTCCGGCCGCCGCGCCCTGCCGGGTGGCGGGCAGGGTGACGAAGAAGAACGTGCGGACCGGGCCGCCGTACAGATCGCGGCCGGCCTCGATGAGGGAGACGTCGAGGCGTTCCAGCGCCGCGTAGAGCGGGATGATCATGAAGACGACGAAGCCGTAGACCAGTCCCGCGACCACGCCGAAGCCGCTGTTGAGGATCTTCGTGCCCTCGTCGGCCAGGCCGACCGCGCGCAGGCTGCGCAGCACCGGTCCGTCGTCGGACAGGACCACCGACCACCCGTACATCCGCACCAGGTAGTTGGCGAAGAACGGCACCACGATCGCGGCGATCAGCGCGTGCTTGTACCGGCCGCCGTACAGGGCGATCGTGTACGCCACCGGATAGGCGATCAGCAGACAGATCACGCAGGTCAGCAGGGCGTAGCCGAGGGAGCGCGCCAGGACCTCGGTGTAGGCCGGGTCGGCGAGGGCGCGCACGCCGGCCAGGTCGAAGCCGAAGCGCGGGTTGCCGAGCTCGTCGGTGGTGCCGACCGCGAGAACGGCGACGAGGACCAGCGAGGCGATCAGGAAGCCGGTCATCCACAGCGTGCCCGGCAGCATGAACCAGAGCCATATCCGGTTGCCGGAGGTGTCCCGGCGGCGGGCGCGGGACGAGGGGCGCAGCAGTGCCATGTCTCAGCCCGCCTTCACATGGGTCCAGGCGGTATCGCGGGCGTCCTCCGCCGCGCGGCCGCCGTTGCGGAAGAAGACGTCGGCCTTCAGGTCGTCCTGGGTGACCAGACACTCGGGGAAGGGCTCGACCAGGTCGGCGTAGGTCTTCTCGGTGCCCGCGACCGGCATCGGGTAGCCGATGTACTCGATGTTCTTCTTCACGTTCTCCGGTCGGAGCATGTAGTCGATGAACAGCATCGCCGTGCCGGGGTGCGGGGCGTTCCAGGGGATGGCGTAGCAGTCGGAGTTGATCGGCGTGCCCTCCTTGGGGGCCTGGAACCCGAACACGGAGGGGTCGTCGGCCGTGTTGAGCATGGCGGCCATGTCGCCGCTCCACGCCTGCTGGATCAGTGCGTTGCCGTTGAGGAGGTTGTTGTAGCTGTCGCTGGAGAAGCCGCGCAGCCGCGGCCGCAGGCTGCCCAGCAGGGAGGTGATGCGGTCGAGGTCGCCGGGATCCCCGGTGCTGACGTCGAGGCCGAGCGCGAGGGCACCCATGCCGAGCACCTCGTCGCGGTCGTCCAGCAGGAAGACCTTGCCGCGGGCCCGGTCGTTCCACAGATCCCGCCAGGAGTCGGTGAGCTCACCGATCTTGTCGCGCCGCCAGCCGATGCCGGTCTTGTACGCGGTGAAGGGGACGGTGTGCGCGGAACCGGGGTCGTACCAGGGGTCCGCGAAGTAGTCGTACGTCCCGAATATGGCCTGGGAGTGGTCGAGCCGGGAGTGGTCGATACGGCGCAGCCGGCCGCCCCTGACCAGCCGCTGGGCCCATTTGGCCGTGGGAAAGACGATGTCGTAGCGATTGCCCGCGTTGAGCTTGGCGACCATGCCTTCCATCGAGTCGAAGTTCGACTGGATGACCTTGACGCCGTACTCCTTCTCGAAGCCCTTGAACACGGACGGGTCGACGAAGTCGGCCCAGTTGAAGTAGACGAGATCGCCGTCGACGCGCGCATCGACCGGGGCGAGCCGGTCGGCGTCGGGCTTCTGGGCGGGCATGAACCCGCAGCCGCCGGCCGCGGCGGCCAGCAGGCCGCCGGCGCCCGCCCGCAGCACGGCGCGTCGGGTCGGCGGTGGTACCTCGGGGGACATGAAGCGTCCTCTCCGTCGAGGAACGGCACAACTCCAGGGCGGGACCGGCTGGTCGGCTCACTTCAGGCCCTGATTCCGTAGTGATGACCGGTCTGGGGAGGGTGCGTGCGCGGCTCAGAGGGCGCGCGATAAGGCCGAGGCCGAGGAAGGACGTACGGCGGAACGCACGGGGGAGGTCTGCGGGGGCGTCACCGTGCGTCACCCTCCAGGTCCCGCCGGACCCGGCGGGCGAACCAGCCGACGGCGGCTTCGCGCTGCGAGAGGGGTCCAGGCTCGAATCCGGGGGTCTGCATCCCGGCCTGCACGCGCTCCACCAGCTCGGCGTCCTCGTCGTTGGTCTCCCAGCCGATGTGGATGTTGAGCCGCCGGGCGAGCCGGGTGCGCAGGCCCTCGCCGGTCTTCGTGTAGAAGGCGCCCGGGATCGCCGCCCGGTCCTGGGCGGTGGGCAGGGCGGTCCACGCGAGCACGTGGTCAGGGTAGAAGTCGATGAGAGTGTTCGGGTAGATCACGGCGTACCGCCATACCCGCCGGTCAGCCTCGAGGAGCCCCGGCATCGGTGTCGCGAGCCGCTGGTAGAGCCGCTCGGTCCAGTTCGAGGAGGGCTTGTCGCGCAGGGGTGATTCGAACAGGACGTAGTTCTCCTGTACGTCCACCGTGTACGCGGCGTAGTCGAGCAGTCGCATGAGCGCCGGGTGGGCGACCGGGACGTGGTAGCCCTCCAGATAGTTGTCGACGATCACCTTCCAGTTGGCGTTCTGCTCCTCGCCGCCCTTCAGGTCGTGGATGCGGTGCTTGCCGACCGGCATCAGGCCGGGCCCGGCGTAGCGGCCGACGGCCTCGGCGAGCCCGGCGCAGCTCTCGGCGAGCGGGGTCGCCTCCATGTCCAGGTTGACGAAGACGAAGCCGAGGAAGGACTCCACGTTGACCGGGTGCAGCCCGAGCTTGGGCTTGTCCAGGCAGGGGATGCGGCGGGCCTCGGGCGCGCCGACCAGGCGTCCGTCCAGCTTGTAGGTCCAGCCGTGGTACGGGCAGCGGATCGCCTTGCCCGCCGGCTCGGGGTCGGTGACCAGGCGGGTCCCGCGGTGCCGGCACGCGTTGAGATGGGCGGCGAGAGTGCCGTCCTCGGTGCGGACGACCAGCACTTCGCGGCCTGCGGCGGTGGCGGCCAGCCGCGCGCCGGGGCCGGGGAGATCCGATTCGTGGCAGACGAGCTGCCAGGACTTGGCGAAGATCCGGTCGGTCTCGGCCTGTGCGACGGCCGGATCTGTGTAGTAGCGGGCCGGCAGGGCCTCCCCGGGATGCTCGGGGGGCGGCTGCGGTGGGGCATGGGAGACGGTCTCCGCTGCCCGGGTCGTCGAGGGGTTCATGGGGTCCTCCTCCGCGCCGCTGCGGCGGCGATGGGCGGTGAGGGATGGGCCGGGACAGGGGGCAGGTACGACTTCCGGACCTGCCGCGATCCGGCTGACTGATTGGTTAGTCAGAGTGGGGGCGGAGTGGTGGCAAGTCAAGACTTGTGGGCTGACTAATTAGTTAGTTAGTCTCCTGGGTAGTCGGATGGCCCTGGCCCGCAGACGGATCCCCAGGCGCACTCCGTAAGCCCGCGGGCCACAGGTCCGCGCCACGTCGGGGGTCCGGATCCGGACACCCACCCCGGCTCCCCGTCCCTCACGTCACGGCGGCGGAGCATCCCCATCCCACGTCATGGCCGCGCCACCCCCGCCCCCGGACCACGCGGAGGCGGAGCGAACCCGGAGGCACGCATGAGCGCTCGCCGCAGTCTCGTCTGGCTCGGCCTCACGCCGGAGCCCGAACAGGAGCTGCCCGCAGCGGTGGCCGCCCTGCGGTCCACGGCGGCCGGCCGGTCGCCGTCGGCCCTCGTCACCGCCGAGCGGCACCGCGTCGAGCGGCTGGTGCTGCGCGGCACCCAGCGCGGCTGGCTGCGCTATCTGCGCGAGGTCACCGACCTGGTCGTGCAGGCGGCGGGAGCTGGGACCACCGACCCGCGAGCGGCCCTGCTCGCCGGCGAGGTCGTCCTCGACCACCACCGCATGCTGATCGGCCTGCCCGGAGCGGGCTACGACCGCACCGCTCTCCAGCGGCGCGATCTGGAACGTGCGCTGGCGCGGCTCAGGGCGCGCCCCGAACCCGCACTCGTCGGCCCTTCCGAGCCCTGGAGCACCATATGACCGGCGTGTTCTCCCTCCTCCCCGAAGGACGGGCCGGCCTCCTCGACGCACCGCCCGACGCCGGCGGCGAGGGCATCGACGGATACCTCGCCGCGGGCGGCTACGCACCGCTGGTCGCGCCCGACCGACTGCTCGACCGGATCGCCGCCGCGGGGCTGCGCGGCCGGGGCGGGGCCGGTTTCCCCGCCGCCGTCAAACTCCGTGCCGTCCGCGACGCCCCCGGCCCGCGCGTCGTCGTCGCCAACGGGGAGGAAGGCGAGCCGGGGTCCGTGAAGGACCGCTGGCTGCTGCGGCACCGTCCGCACGCCGTGCTCGACGGTCTGCGGCTGGCTGCGGCCATGACCGGCGCCGAGCGCGGGTTCGTGTACCTCTCGGACGCCGATGCCGAGCGGACCGTACGCGGGGCGCTGGCTCAAAGCTCCCCGGAGCTGCGCATCGACGTCGTGCGGACGGAGCACACCTACGTCGCGGGGGAGGAGAGCGCCGTCGTACGGCGCATCGACGGCGGCCCGGCGCTTCCCACCGCCAAACCCCCGCGCCCGTTCGAGAGCGGTGTCGGCGGCGCGCCCACCCTGCTCGCCAACGTGGAGACCCTGGCCCGCATCGCCTTGATGTACTCGCGCCCCGATGAGGCGGACGCCGTCGCCGCGAGCCATCTGGTGACCCTCTCCGGCGGTGCCGGTGGTGCCGCGCTCGTGGAGGCGCCCGCCGGCACCCATCTCAAGGTCCTCGCCGATGTGTGCGGGCACGGCAGGGCCGAGGCGGTCCTGCTGGGCGGCATGTTCGGCGGGCTGCACGGCGAGGGCTGGTCCGACCTGCCGCTCGACCACGACAGCCTGAAAGCGGCGGGCGGAGCCCTCGGCTGCGGTGCGCTGCACTTCCTGCACCCGGAGGACTGCCCGGTCGCCGTGGCCGTCGAGGGCGCCGCCTACCTCGGGGCGCAGAGCGCCCGGCAGTGCGGGGTGTGCCTCTCCGGGACCGGGGCGATGGCCAAGGCACTCCAGGCCGTCGCCCACGGGGAGGCGAACTTCGACACGGTCGCCAAGCTCCACCGCTGGTCGCAGCAACTGCCCGGCCGCGGCGCCTGCGGACTGCTCGACGCCGCCGCCCGCGTCGTCGCCACCCTCCTCGACCGGTTCCCCGACCTGGTCGACGCCCACGGCCGCTCCGCCTGCCCCGGCTGCGCGGGCCCGGCACCCGAGGACGGGCGCCGCTTCACCGTGCCGGTGC
Organism: Streptomyces coerulescens; assembly: GCF_042657965.1. Lineage (NCBI taxonomy): Bacteria > Bacillati > Actinomycetota > Actinomycetes > Kitasatosporales > Streptomycetaceae > Streptomyces > Streptomyces coerulescens. The sequence goes on along the minus strand of NZ_JBHSKM010000025.1, from coordinate 268,497 downwards.
CGTGAGCCGCACCCGGATCCCTCCGGGCGCCTCCCCACCCCCAGCCCTCACCGCGCCGAGCCGCGCCGAAAGGACCGCACCATGAAACTGCTGCTGGACTCCACCCGCTGCCAGGGCTACGGCCTCTGCCAGGAACCCGCACCCGAGCTGATCGACCTCGACGAATGGGGCTATGCGCAGGTGCGCGCGACCGAGGTGCCCCCGGGCGCGGAGGACGCCGCCGAGGCCGCCGTCGCCGCCTGCCCCAACTCCGCGCTGCGGCTGGTGAAGTGACATGGGACGCGACCTCTCCGCCCTCTTCGACCCCGTATCCGTCGCCGTGGTCGGAGCCAGCGACGACCCAGCCAAGTACGGCCACGCCATAGCCGCCCAGGCCATCCGCGCGAACGGCCGCCGGCCCGTCCACCTGATCAACCGGCGCGGCGGCACCGTCCTCGGCCGCACCGCCGCGACCAGCCTGAGCGCGGTCGGCGAGCCCGTCGACCTGGCGGTGGTCTCCGTGCCCGCCGCCGGGTTCGAGGACGCCGTCGACGAGGCACTGCGGTGCGGGGCCCGGGCGATCGTCGCGATCACCGCGGGCTTCGCCGAGACCGGCGACGCCGGACGCGCCAGGCAGGAGGCCGTCGCCGAACGGGTGCGCGCCGCCGGAGCGGTGATGGTCGGCCCCAACTGCCTCGGCCTGGCCGACAACACCACCGACCTGTTCCTGGCCTCCGACACCTTCACACCCGGCGGCGTCGCGCTGCTGAGCCAGAGCGGCAACCTCGCCCTCGAACTCCAGCTCCGCTTCCGCCCGCACGGCCTCGGCTTCTCCCGGTTCGTCTCCCTCGGCAACCAGGCCGACGTCACCCTCGTCGACCTGCTCGCCGACTGCGCCCGGCACGAGGGCACCCGCGCCATCGCGGTGTATGCCGAGGACTTCGGCGACGGGCGCGCCTTCGCCGAGGCGGCCGCCGACGCCGGGAAACCGGTGGTGCTGCTGACCGCCGGCCGCGGGGACGCCTCCGCGCGCAGCGCCCAGTCGCACACCGGGGCGCTGACCACCTCCGCCGACGTGGTTGCCGCAGCCTGCCGGGACGCCGGGGTGGAACTGGTCGCCACCCCGCGCGAACTCACCGTCGTCCTCGCCGCGTCGCACGGCGGACGCCGGACCACAGGCCGCCGGGTCGCCGTCCTCACGGACGGCGGCGGGCACGGTGTCATCGCCGCCGACGCCGTCGAGACCGCCGGGCTGACCGTGCCCGAACTGCGGGAGCCCACGCGGGAGCGACTGCGTGAGGCGCTGTGGGAGCAGTCGGCCGTCGCCAACCCGGTGGACCTCGCCGGGATGGGCGAGCAGGACCCCGGCTCGTACGCGGAGACCGTCGACGCGCTGCTCGCGGCCGAGGAGGTCGACGCGGTGCTGATGACCGGCTACTTCGGCGGTTACGCGGCCGCCGAGAGCGGACTCGGCGGAGGCGGCACGGCGCTCGCGGAGGGGGAACGGGCCGCCGCCCGCCTCATCGCCGCCCGGCACCGCGCCACCGCCAAACCCCTGGTCGTGCAGTCGATGTACCCCGACTCGCCCAGCTGCCGCACGCTCGCCGCAGCCGGTGTGCCCGTCTTCGGCGCCACCGAGGACGCCGCCCGCGCACTCGCCGCCACCGCACCCGGCGTGTCCCGCACCGGTGTGACACCGCTGCCCAGCCCCGCCGCCCCGCTGCGGGAGACCGGCTATCTGGAGACCCGCAGAGCCCTCGAGGCGGCCGGACTCGCCTTCCCCGCCGCCCGCGAGATCCACGACGTGACCGAACTGCTCGCGGCGACAAGGGAGTTCAGCGGCCCGTACGTCCTCAAGGCCCTGCACCTGCTCCACAAGTCCGACGCCGGGGGAGTGGCCCTGGGCCTGGCCGGCCGCGACGAACTGGTCGCCGCCTTCCGGGAGATGCACACCCGGCTCGGCGCCCCCGCCTACTCCGTGGAGGCGATGGCCGACCTCACCGACGGCATCGAGCTGATCGTCGGCGTCAACCGCGACCCGCGCTTCGGCCCGGTCGCCATGGTCGGCCTCGGCGGGGTGCTCGCGGAGGCACTGCACGACATCGCCTTCACCCTCGCCCCCGTGCCCGCCGACCGCGCCCTGCACCTGCTGCGCGGACTGCGCACCGCCGCCCTGCTCGACGGGGTGCGCGGACGACCGCCCGTCGACGTCGAGGCCGCGGCGCGGGCCGTCGAGACGATCACGGCCTTCGCCGCCGCCCACCCCGAGATCGCCGAGATCGAGGTCAACCCCCTTCTCGTACGGCCCGACGGCGTCCTGGCCCTCGACTCCCGCGCCGTACTCGCCTGACCGAGCCGCACCCGCCCGACCGACCCAGAAGAGGTCCCCATGGACATGCGCTACACCCCCGAACAGGCCGACCTGAAGCGGCGTGCCGCCGACTACGCCCGCCTGCTGATGCGATACGAGGACCAGTCCGAACAGGCCGGCGGACCCCTGCCGCAGGAACTCGTCACCGAACTGACCCGCGCCGCGATAGACGCCGGGGTCTACGCCATCAACATGCCCGCCGAGTGGGGCGGGGCGGGCCTGAGCCTGCTCGACCAGGTCATCGTCGAGGAGGAGTTCGGCAAGGTCACCAACTGCCTGTGGGACATCCCCTGGCGGCCCGCCAACGTCCTGGCGTACGGCGACGAGCGGCAGCGCGAGAAGTACCTGCTGCCGGTGATCCGCGCCGAGAGGTTCGACGCGTTCGCCGTCACCGAGCCGGGCGCCGGCTCCGACCCGTCCTCCGGCACCTCCACGGCCACCCGCACCGACGGCGGCTGGCTGCTCAACGGCGAGAAGTGGTTCGTCACCTGCGGCGACATCGCCGACTTCCTGCTGGTGCAGGCGGACGCCGGACCCGAGAAGCTGCCCACCCTGTTCTTCGTCGACAAGGCCGCGCCCGGCGTGAAGATGAGCCGGCTGCCGCACTTCATGCACTCCGCCGTCAACGGGCACCCCGAGTTCACCTTCACCGATGTCTTCGTCGCCGACGAGGACGTGCTCGGCGGCGTCGGGAACGGCTACGAACTGACCAAGGAGTGGTTCACCGACGAACGCCTGATGATCGCCGCCCGGACCGTCGGCGCCGCCGAGCGTGCCCTCCAGCTCGCCCGGGACTGGGCCGTCGAGCGCGAGCAGTTCGGGGCGCCCATCGCCTCGTACCAGCTGATCCAGGGCATGCTCGCCGACTGCGCCGTCGACATCGCCGTCAACCGCGCCTACACCCACCAGGTCGCCTGGGAGGCCGACCAGCCCGGCACCGACCGCAAGACCCTGCACGCCAAGGCCTCCACCGCCAAGCTCGCCGCCAGCGAGGCCGCAGGCCGGGTCGCCGACCGGTGTCTGCAGATCTTCGGCGGCCGCGGCTACGACCGCACCTACCCCGTCGAGCGCATGTACCGCGAGCTGCGCGTCGACCGGATCTGGGAGGGCACCTCCGAGATCCAGCGGCTGATCATCGCCAACGAGCTCATCAAGCGCGGCACCCGCGCCCTGGCCCTGCCCACGCACTGACACCCACCCTTTTCGTACCGCACAGCGAGGACTTCCATGGACTTCCGTCTCACCCCGCGTCAGGTTCAGCTCAAGGCCGACGCCCGTGCTCTCACCGACTTCATCGCCGGCTACGAGAACCAGTGCGAGGAGGAGAACGGCCTGCCCGCCGACGCGCACGCCAAGGTCCGCGACGCCGTGCTGGACGCCGGACTCCAGGCCGTCAACATGCCCGCCGAATGGGGCGGCGCCGGCCTCACCATCGCCGAACAGGTCACCGTGCAGGAGGAGTTGGGGCGGCTCACCGGCGCCCTGTGGGACATGGTGTGGCGCCCCGCGAACGCGCTGCGGTTCTGCACCCCGGAGCAGCGCGAGCGCTTCCTCGTCCCGGTGATCAAGGGCGAGCGCCGCGACTGCTACGCCGTCACCGAGCGCGGCGCCGGCTCCGACCCGCAGAACCTCACCACCACCGCCACCAGGAACGACCGGGGCTGGGTGCTCAACGGCGAGAAGTGGTTCGTCACCGTCGGCGACCATGCCGACTTCATGATCGTGCTCGCCGCGGCAGGACCGGACCGCGCGCCCACCCTCTTCCTCGTCGACAAGGACACCCCGGGGATAGAGATGACGCGCGTCCCGCGCTTCATGCACACCTTCGTCTACGAGCACCCCGAGTTCACCTTCACCGATGTGCAGGTGGGCGAGGACGCCGTGCTCGGCGGCATCGGCGAGGGCTACGACATCACCCGCTCCTGGTTCACCGAGGAGCGCCTGATGATCGCGGCCCGCACCATCGGCGCCGCCGAGCGTGCGCTGGAACTGTCCCGGGACTGGGCCGTGGAGCGGGAGCAGTTCGGGGCGCCGATCTCCTCGTACCAGCTGATCCAGGGCATGCTCGCCGACTGCGCCGTGGACATCGCCGTCAACCGTGCCTACACCCACCAGGTCGCCTGGGAGATCGACCACTCCTCGGCCGAGGACCGCAAGACCCTGCACGCCAAGGCGGCCATCGCCAAGCTCTCGGCGAGCGAGGCGTCCGGCCGGGTGATCGACCGGTGCCTGCAGATCCACGGCGGCCGCGGCTACGACCGCGCCTACGCCGTCGAACGGCTCTACCGCGAGCTGCGCGTGGACCGGATCTGGGAGGGCACCTCCGAGATCCAGCGGCTGATCATCGCCAACGAACTCATCAAGCGCGGCTCCGGGGTCCTGGACCTGCCGGTCGCATGACGCGTGCCGCACCGCACGAGAGAGGGAGACCGATGACCGACATCAAGCGCGTGGGGGTGGTGGGCTGCGGTCTGATGGGCGCGGGCATCGCCGAGGTGTGCGCACGGGCCGACGTGCCGGTCACGGTCGTGGAGCGTGACGCGGAGGCCGCCCGGGCGGGCCGCCTCCGCGTCACCCGCTCGCTCGACCGGGCCGCCGCGAGCGGCAGGATCGACGCCGAACGACGCGACCGGGCCGCGGACCTGGTCACCGTCGTCGACGAGATGGCGGCACTGCACGAACACGACCTGGTCATCGAGGCGGTCGCCGAGGACGAACGCCTCAAGGTCGACGTGTTCACCCGCCTCGACTCCGTGGTCACCGACGAGCGCACCATCCTCGCCACCAACACCTCCTCCATCCCGGTCATCCGGCTCGCCGCCGCGACGACCCGCCCCGACCGTGTCGTCGGCGTGCACTTCTTCAACCCCGTACCGGTGCTGCGGCTCGTCGAACTCGTGCCGTCGCTGCTCACCGCGCCCGCCACCACCGAGCGGGCCGAGGAGTTCGTGACCGGCACGCTCGGAAAGGAGGTCGTCCGCACCCGGGACAAGGCCGGCTTCGTCGTCAACGCGCTGCTCGTGCCCTATCTCCTGGCCGCCATCCGCATGGTGGAGTCGGGCAGCGCGACCGTCGAGGACGTCGACCGCGGCATGGTCCTGGGCTGCGCACACCCGCTCGGCCCGCTGGCCCTGACCGACCTCATCGGCCTCGACACCACCCGGGCCATCGCCGAGTCCCTGTACGCCGAGTTCCGCGAACCGCAGTACTCGCCGCCGCCGCTGCTGTCGCGGATGGTGGAGGCCGGCCTGCTGGGGCGCAAGTCCGGGCGGGGCTTCCATGTCTACGACGGACGACCGGAGCGTGGGGCACCGGTACCGGCGGGGCGCCCGTGAGGGAAGATGGCCATGGCGGACGACGACCGGACGAGGGGAGCCGCACGGTGGCCACCAAGGTGCGCACGGCAGACACCCGCGAGCGCATCCTGACCGCGGCGTGCGAGGTCATCGCCGACATCGGCTTCGAGAAGATCCGCATGCGCATGGTCGCCGAGCGGGCCGGTGTGTCGACGGCGCTGCTGCACTACCACTTCGACACCCGCGAGAAGCTGTTCACCGAGGCGATGACGCACTCGTTCGCCAGCACCGCCCTCGACGTCGACCGCGACGCGGGGACGGCGCCGGCGGCGGTCATCCTCGCCCGCATCGTGCGCAACCTGCTGCCCACCGACCCCGAACTCCACCAGGACTGGCGGCTGTGGCAGGAACTGTGGGTGCGGGCCCTGCGCGACGAGACCACCCGGGTCTTCGCCGTCGATCTGTACGCCCAACTGCACGGCTGGGTGTCCGACGCGATACGGCGCGGCATCGACTCCGGCGAGTTCACGCCGGCCGACGTGGACGACCTCAGCACCCTCGTGCTGTCCCTGAGCGACGGTTACGGCATCCGGCTGATGCTGCGGGACCCGACGGTCACCCTCGACTCGGCGCTCGCCGCCATCTGGCGCCATGTGGCCGGCGCGCTCGGCCTGCCGGCCGCCGTACCGGCGGACACCCGCCCGAACGGCGCGTGACGCGTCAGGCACCCGGATCGGTGTGCTTCCCCGACAGGGGCTGCTCGGTCCAGATGGTCTTGCTGTTGCGGCCGTACCGGGTGCCCCAGCGCTCGGAGAGCTGGGCCACCAGGAACAGGCCGCGTCCGCCCTCGTCGGTGCTGCGGGCCTGGCGCAGATGCGGGGACGTGCTGCTGGAGTCGGACACCTCGCAGATGAGATGGCCGTTGCGGATCAGCCGCAGCAGCACCGGGCCGCCCGCGTACCGGTAGGCGTTCGTGACCAGTTCGCTGACGATGAGTTCGGTGGTGAAGGCCAGCTCCTCCAGCCCCCACTGCGTCAGCTGCTCCGTCACCAGCGTCCGGGCCCGGCCGGCCGCCGTGGGCTCGGCCGGCAGCTCCCAGGTGGCCACGTCGTCCGCCGCCAGCACCCGGGTCCGGCCCAGCAGCAGCGTGACGTCGTCGGCCGGCCGGTCCGGCAGCATCGCGTCCTCCACCGCCTTGCACGTGTGCTCCAGCGACCGAGACGGACCGGTCACCGAGTTCCGCAGCAGCGTCAGTCCCTCGTCGATGTCGCGGCCGTCGGCCAGCAGGAGACCGTCGCTGTACAGAGCGATCAGGCTGCCCTCGGCCAGTTCCAGCTCGGCCGTCTCGAACGGCAGCCCACCGAGCCCGAGCGGCGGTCCGGCGGGCACGTCGAACGGACACATCCGGCCGTCCGGCCCCAGCACCGTCGGCGGCGGGTGGCCGGCCCGGGCCATCGCACAGTGCCGGGAGACCGGATCGTAGATCGCGTACAGGCAGGTCGCGCCGATGATCTGCGGGGTGCTGTCCTCGGCTTGCCTTTGTTCGGTGGCCAGCTGGTCGACCAGGTCGTCGAGCCGGGCGAGGACCTCGTCCGGGGACAGGTCGAGGTGGGCCAGGGTCCGTACGGCGGCGCGCAGCCGGCCCATGGTCGCCGAGGCGTGCATGCCGTGGCCCACCACGTCGCCGACCACCAGCGCGACACGCAGCCCCGACAGCGGGATGACGTCGAACCAGTCGCCGCCGACCCCGGTGGACGCCTGCGCGGGCAGATAGCGGTGGGCCGTGTCGAGCGCCGGGTGCTCGGGCACCTCACCCGGCAGCAGACTGCGCTGGAGGGCCTCGGCCGCGCTGTGCTGCTGGGTGTAGCGGCGGGCGTTGTCGATGCAGACCGCGGCCCGGGCGGCGAACTCCTCCGCCAGCGTCAGATCGTCCTCCTCGAAGGGTTCCGGCTGCCTCGAGCGCCACAGACAGACCAGCCCGAGGATCACGCCGCGCGCGGCCAGCGGCACCACCATCAGGGAGTGGACGCCCATCGCGAGCGCCCGCGCGGCCCGTTCCGGCTCGGAGTCGAACCAACCGGAGTTGGCCTCCAGCACGGGCAGCAGGACCGGACGCCGCTCGGCCAGGCACTTCGTCGGCGCCGTTCGCTCCGGGAAGAAGAACAGATGGCCCTCGGGATACATCACGGACGTCGCCTCGGGCCGGATGGCGCGGGCCGCCATCCTGCGCAGCGGGCCCATGGCGTGCGGGTCCGGCTCCTCGCCCCGGGGCACGGGTTCCAGCAGATCCACCGAGATGGCGTCCGCGAGCTCGGGCACCGCGGCCTCGGCCAGCTCACGCGCGGTCGTGGCCACGTCCAGGGTCCTGCCGATCCTGGTCCCGGCCTCGTTGAGGAGCGCGAGGCGCCGCCGGGCGCGGTGACGTTCGGTGACGTCCTCGACGATCTCGGTGACGCCCAGCACCCGCCCGGACGGGTCCTCCATCCGGAAGGCGGAGATGGAGATCACCAGCTCCCGGTGCGGGTCGTGCAGCAGCCGGGCGTGCTGCTCGGCGAAGATCACCGGCCTGCCGGTCTCCAGGACCGACCGGAGCTTGGCCTCCGCCAGGTCCGCGTCGGGGCCGAACAGGAACTCGCCGGCGCGCCGCCCGCGGTACGCCTTCGGGGGCAGTCCGCCGAACCGTGCGATCGCCCGGTTCACCCGCAGCACACGCAGGTCCGGGCCGAGCACCACGACACCCACCGGCGACCGGCGGAACAGACCGTCCAGCACCGACCGGTCGATCTCCCACTGGGCGATGTCCTCGGCGAGCGAGCCGATGAGGAGCCATTCGTCGGCGGAGTCCAGCCGATGCACCCGCCGGGCCCTGAACCCCACATACACCCGGTGCCCGTCGCGGTGGCGCGCCGGCAGCAGCCCGAACCAGCCCCGCTCGCGCAGGCACGAGGCGGTCGCCTCGGCGATCACGGCCTCGTCCCCGTCGGCGACCAGCACCTCGCGCACCGGCCGGCCCAGCACCTCGTCGGCCTCGTGCCCGAGGAACGCCGTGGCCTGATCGCTCCACGCGACGACGCGCCCGCGGTCGTCCAGCACCGCCGACGCGGATCGGTGGACCGAGAAAGGATCCTCCGGGCTCTCACTGAGCAGCGTCGGGGATGTGTCGTGCATCGCCCACCCATCTCGCGCCGTTCCCGGGGCCCGCGGTGTGGCGCCCCGGCCGGTCCTGCGGTTGCGCATGGTCGGATTCGTAGCGGCTCACTCCCAGTATCGGCCGAAGGGGCGCCGCGCGCTTTGTCGTCGCGACCGGGGCGCCCCCGCGAAGCACGCCCGCGACCGGACCGCGTCCCCGTTCATCGGGGCAGCGCCCGGGCGAGCAGCACGGCCACGTCGTCGTCCGCCACCTCGGGCATCAGACGGGCCAGCAGGTCGTCGCAGAGCCGGTCCAGCGGATGCTCCGGATGCCGCAGCTCCCGCGCCAGCCGGCGCATGCCCTGGTCGAGGTCCGTGCCACGGGTCTCGATCAGACCGTCGGTGTAGATCACCAGCAGGCTGTGCGGGGCGAGGACCACCTCCTGCACCTCGCCGCCCTGCCCGCCCACGCCCAGCGGCGGGCCCGCGGGCCCGTCCAGGAAGGCGACCGTCCCGCGCGCGTCGGCGACCACGGGCGGCGGGTGGCCCGCCCGGGCGATCACACAGCGGCCGTCGGCCGGATCGTGCACCGCGTACAGACAGGTGGCCATCTCGTTGTCGCCCAGATCGGCCACGGTGGCGTCCAGGGAACGCAGCACCTGGTCGGGTGCCGTGTCCCGGCGCGCCAGGGTCCGTACGGCGGTGCGCAGCTGGCCCATGACCGCCGCCGCGTGGATGCCGTGCCCCATCACGTCGCCGATCACCAGCGCGGTCCGGCCGCCCGACAGGGCGATCGCGTCGAACCAGTCGCCGCCCACCTCGTGGTCGCCGGCCGGCAGATAGCGGGCGGTCAGCTCCAGTCCGCCGACGGCGGGCAGGGACGGGTTCATCAGGCTGCGCTGCAGGGTGAGCGCCGCGTCGCGCTCCCGGCTGTACATGCGTGCGTTGTCGATGTTCAGCGCCGCCCGGGCGACCAGCTCGTCGATCAGCAAGGTGTCCTGGTCGTCGAAGGGCTCGCGGTCCCGGGTCCGGGTCACCACCACCGCGCCCAGCACGGTGCCCCGGGCCACCATGGGCACCAGGCGTGCCGCACCCACCCGGGCGCGCAGATACTCGCGCAGCCGGTCGGCGCCGGGGGCGGGGATCAGCGGGCCGATGTCGGACAGATACAGGTTCATCGGCCGCCCCTCGCGGATGACCTGCTCGTACACCGAGCCGGGCGGGACCTGGAGCGTGCTGCCGACCGCGAGGTGATCGGCCGGCGCGGCCGGATCCGTGAAGGACGCCGCGGCCCGCCGGACCACGCCGTGCGCCGACGCCGCGGTCTCGTCCGGCGCCACCGCCTCCTCCAGCAGCTGGACGTCGGCGGAGTCCGCGAGCCGGGGCACCAGGACCCGCACCACCTCCTGCGCCGTCTGCGTCAGATCCAGCGTGGAACCCATCTGCGTGCCCGCCTCCGCCAGCAGCGCGAGGCGCCGCCGTGCCCGCTCCACCTCCAGATGGGCCCGCTGCTCCTGTGTGACGTCGATCAGCGAGGCGATCACGCCCACCCGCTGCCCGGCACCCCCGAGCAAGGGGGCGTAGGAGCAGGACCACGTCCGCTGCCGTTCCGGGTCCGCCGACGCGCTGGTGTAGCGGAAGTCCACCACCGCCTCACCGCGGTCCAGGACCTGCCGCATCACCGACTCCAGCCTGTCGGTGCCGGCGGCGATCTCGGGCACGCGTCTGCCGATGTGCTCGGCCACCGGGACGCCGTCCATCCGGGCCAGCGCCTCGTTGACCCGCAGGAACCGCAGGTCGGGGCCGAGCATGGCGAGGCCGATCGGGGACTGGGTGAACAGTCCCTCCAGCGCCGCCAGCGCATCGCGCATCCGCTCCACCGCCGACGTCTCCGCGGCGATGGCCAGCACACCCGTGCGCCCCCGCGCGTCGGCGATCGGGCAGTGCCACATCTCCATGTCGACGAGGGTCCCGTCGCGATGCCGGACCGGCAGCCGTGCGACCACCGCCGCGCCCGTCCGCACCGACCCGGCCAGCCGGTCCGCCAGCTCGTGGTTCTCCTCGGGCACGAGGACACGCTTGGCGTCCTGTCCCACCATCTGCTCCGGCGTATGGCCGAGCAGGTCCTGCGCGGCCAGCGACCACTGCGCCAGACGCCCGTCGCCGTCGACCACCCACAGGGCGAGCGGGAGCAGGTCCTCGAACACGCCCGCGTGCTCCACCGCGGCCGTCAGCCGCGCCGGCCACTCCTCGATCGCGTCGTGCGCATTGGCACCGCGGTGTATCGCGCCGACCATGAGGGCACCTCGCTCACACCACCCTCGACCACACAGAAGGCTCACAGACAGCGTAGGCCCGTCCGGTCACCTGGGTACCCGTGGTGACCGTGACCGGTGTCCGCCGACTGGCGAGTGGCCCGGCTCACATGGCGTGATGAGGGGAGCCGCCGACACCATGGGTGTCCGTCTCCGGCAGGCTGAAGGGATCAAGAATGTTCCGCAAGGTGCTGGTCGCCAACCGCGGTGAGATCGCGATTCGCGCTTTCCGCGCAGGCTACGAGCTGGGCGCGCGCACCGTCGCCGTCTTCCCGCACGAGGACCGCAACTCCCTGCACCGGCTCAAGGCCGACGAGGCGTACGAGATCGGGCAGCCGGGACATCCGGTGCGGGCCTACCTCTCCGTGGAGGAGATCGTCCGAGCGGCACGCCGGGCGGGAGCGGACGCCGTCTATCCGGGATACGGATTCCTCTCCGAGAACCCCGACCTCGCCCGGGCCTGCGAAGAGGCCGGCATCACCTTCGTCGGACCGAGCGCCGACATCCTGGAGCTGACCGGAAACAAGGCCCGCGCCGTGGCCGCCGCGCGCGAGGCCGGCGTACCGGTGCTGGGCTCGTCGGCGCCGTCGAACGACGTGGACGAACTGGTCCGTGCCGCCGATGACATCGGCTTCCCGGTGTTCGTCAAGGCCGTCGCGGGCGGCGGCGGGCGCGGTATGCGCCGGGTCGAGGAGCCCGCGCAGCTGCGCGAGTCCATCGAGGCGGCGTCCCGCGAGGCGGCCTCCGCCTTCGGCGACCCGACCGTCTTCCTGGAGAAGGCCGTCGTCGAGCCCCGTCACATCGAGGTGCAGATCCTCGCGGACGGACACGGCGACGTCATCCACCTCTTCGAGCGGGACTGCTCGCTGCAGCGCCGCCACCAGAAGGTCATCGAACTCGCCCCCGCCCCGAACCTCGACCCCGAGCTGCGCGACCGTATCTGCGCCGACGCCGTCCGCTTCGCCCGGCAGATCGGCTACCGCAACGCCGGCACTGTGGAGTTCCTGCTCGACCGCGACGGCAACCACGTCTTCATCGAGATGAACCCGCGCATCCAGGTCGAGCACACGGTGACCGAGGAGGTCACCGACGTCGACCTGGTGCAGTCGCAGCTGCGCATCGCCGCCGGCGAGACCCTGACCGACCTCGGCCTCGCCCAGGACACCGTCACGCTGCGCGGCGCCGCGCTGCAGTGCCGTATCACCACCGAGGACCCGGCCAACGGCTTCCGCCCGGACACCGGCCGCATCAGCGCCTACCGCTCGCCGGGCGGCTCGGGCATCCGGCTCGACGGCGGAACCACCCACGCTGGTACGGAGATCAGCGCGCACTTCGACTCGATGCTGGTCAAGCTCACCTGCCGGGGCCGGGACTTCGGTGCCGCGGTGGGCCGCGCCCGGCGTGCCGTGGCCGAGTTCCGCATCCGCGGTGTGGCCACCAACATCCCCTTCCTGCAAGCGGTGTTGGACGACCCCGACTTCCAGGCGGGCCGGGTCACCACGTCGTTCATCGAGCAGCGCCCGCACCTGCTGACGGCCCGTCACTCCGCGGACCGCGGCACCAAGCTGCTCACCTACCTGGCCGACGTCACCGTCAACAAGCCGCACGGCGAACGGCCCGAACTGCTCGATCCGTTGACCAAGGTGCCGCCGCTGCCGACCCGTGAGCCGCCGGCCGGTTCGCGGCAGAAGCTCGCCGAGCTGGGCCCGGAGGGCTTCGCGAGCTGGCTGCGCGCCTCGCCGACCATCGGCGTCACCGACACCACCTTCCGCGACGCCCACCAGTCGCTGCTCGCCACCCGGGTGCGCACCAAGGACATGCTCGCCGTCGCCCCTGTCGTCGCGCGCACCCTGCCCCAGCTGCTGTCCCTGGAGTGCTGGGGCGGCGCGACCTACGACGTCGCCCTGCGCTTCCTCGCCGAGGACCCGTGGGAGCGCCTCGCGGCCCTGCGGGAGGCCGCCCCGAACATCTGCCTCCAGATGCTGCTGCGCGGCCGCAACACCGTCGGCTACACCCCGTATCCCACCGAGGTGACCGACGCCTTCGTGCAGGAGGCCGCCGCCACCGGCATCGACATCTTCCGCATCTTCGACGCCCTGAACGACGTCTCCCAGATGCGGCCCGCGATCGAGGCCGTACGGGAGACCGGCACGTCGGTCGCGGAGGTGGCCCTGTGTTACACCTCCGACCTGTCCGACCCGGCGGAGCGCCTGTACACCCTGGACTACTACCTGCGCCTTGCCGAGCAGATCGTGGACGCCGGCGCCCATGTCATCGCCGTCAAGGACATGGCAGGCCTGCTGCGGGCACCGGCCGCGGCGAAGCTGGTGTCGGCACTGCGCCGGGAGTTCGACCTGCCGGTCCATGTGCACACCCACGACACCGCGGGCGGGCAGCTCGCCACCTACCTGGCCGCGATCCAGGCCGGCGCGGACGCGGTCGACGGAGCGGTGGCGTCCATGGCGGGCACCACCTCGCAGCCCTCGCTGTCGGCGATCGTCGCCGCGACCGACCACTCCGAGCGGCCCACCGGCCTGGATCTCCAGGCGGTCGGCGACCTGGAGCCGTACTGGGAGAGCGTCCGCAAGGTCTACGCCCCGTTCGAGGCGGGGCTTGCCTCGCCGACCGGGCGGGTCTACCACCACGAGATCCCCGGCGGGCAGCTCTCCAACCTGCGCACCCAGGCGGTCGCGCTCGGCCTCGGCGACCGGTTCGAGGAGATCGAGGCGATGTACGCCGCCGCCGACCGGATGCTCGGCCGCCTGGTGAAGGTCACCCCGTCCTCGAAGGTGGTCGGTGACCTGGCGCTGCACTTGGTCGGCGCCGGGGTCTCCCCGCAGGACTTCGAGGGGGAGCCGGACCGGTTCGACATCCCCGACTCCGTCATCGGCTTCCTGCGCGGCGAGCTCGGCACGCCGCCCGGCGGCTGGCCCGAGCCGTTCCGCAGCAAGGCGCTGCAGGGCCGGGCCGAGGCCAAGCCGGTGCAGGAGCTGAGCGCCGACGACCGTGAGGGGCTGGCGAAGGACCGGCGCGGGACCCTCAACCGGCTGCTGTTCCCGGCGCCCACGCGGGAGTTCGAGACGCACCGCGACACCTTCGGTGACACCAGCGTGCTGGACAGCAAGGACTTCTTCTACGGGCTGCGCCCGGGCAAGGAGTACGCCGTCGACCTGGAGCGCGGGGTGCGGCTGCTGATCGAGTTGCAGGCCGTCGGCGACGCGGACGAGCGCGGCATGCGCACCGTGATGTCCACGCTGAACGGGCAGCTGCGGCCGATCCAGGTCCGGGACCGGGCGGCGGCCTCGGACGTGCCCGTGACGGAGAAGGCGGACCGGGCCAACCCCGGGCATGTGGCGGCGCCGTTCGCCGGCGTGGTGACCCTGACGGTCGCCGAGGGCGACGAGGTGGCGGCCGGTGCCACGGTGGCCACGATCGAGGCGATGAAGATGGAGGCCTCGATCACCGCCGCCAAGGCCGGCACGGTGGCCAGGCTCGCCATCAACCGCATCCAGCAGGTCGAGGGCGGTGACCTGCTGGTCGAACTGGCCTGAGCCGGGAGCCGTCTCGCCCCGCGCAGGGGAGGCATCTGCGCGGGGCGTGGGCGGGCCCGTCCGGACCCGCCGGGTCGGACGTCAGGCGCAGAGCACCCGGGTCTCCGGCGTGAAGACCGGGCCCCCGCTGGTGTTCGTCCGGTCGCTGAACTCGGCGTAGTAGTACGAGTAGAAGCCGATGTTGCCGTTGCAGCCGGAGTCGGCGGCGACCTGGAGGGTGAGCGTCACGGTGCGGCTCTGCCCGGGCGGGATGGTGGCGCCGTAGTTGGTGCCGAGGTTGTTGGGGCCGGTGCCGGCGCACGGGGTACTGCCGGCGGCCGTGGCGAGCGTGCAGCCCGTGAAGCTGTACTTCAGGTCGGGGCGCTGCGTGGTGAGCCACGTGGGCTCGATCGTCTGGTAGATGAACAGGACGTCGTACGTCTTGTTGTTGGTGATCGTCATGGAGAGCTGCACCGTGCCACCGGGCGTCGTGGTGGCGGCGTCGGTGGCGAACGTCAGGGCGGCGGGTGCGGGGTCCGCGGCGCTCGCACTGGGCGCCAGTCCGAAGACGGCGAGCAGGAGGCCGAGGAGGGCGGCGAGACCCATGCGTCTCGTACGTGTTGATCGCATGGCCCGGGAGGCTAGGCAGTCGTCGCCCGGGCCGTCTGCCCCGGCGCGGACGGGTCGGCGACGGAACGGCCGAATGTGTACCTGGTGTGATGGCTCTGTGGCGAGTCTGTGAAGCATGGTCTGGGGGTGCATTTGCCCACGGCACGGGGCGCGGCGGGACGGCCGCGGGTGGTGGCGGGGCGCCGGTCGCTCGTGGGTCGCCGTATGCCGACATTGGCGTGATACCGGATGTCGCCGGCATGCCTGAGGGTCGCCCGGTCCGGATGTTCTCGGGCATTCGTCGATTTCCGGCCGCTACCGACACGGACACTGACCGTATGACCCGGACTCCCGCGCAGCCGCACTCCGTCCCCGCCGAACTCCGCCCCTACCTCCAAGAAGCCGTCCATCGCGCGCGGGCCGTGTGCGGGCCTCACCTGGTGAGCGTCGTCGCGGTCGGCTCCGTCGCGCTCGGCGACTACCGGCACGGGCGCAGCGACACCGATGTGACGGTCGTCGTGGACGAGCCCCTGCCCGAGCGGACCCTGTCCGACCTCGCCACCGCCCTGGCGCACCCCGCGCTGCCCTGCCCCGCCACGGGACTGGAGCTGGTGGTCTACGACGAGGACTTCGCGGCCCGTCCGTCCGGCGAGGGCGGCTATCTGCTGGACCTCAACACCGGGCCGCTGCTGCCGAGCCGGGTCAGCTTCGACCCGGCCGAGTCGCCCGCGTTCTGGTACGTCATCGATCGTTCCGTCGCCCATCGGTCCGGGCTGCCGCTGTACGGCCGTCCGCCGCGCGAGGTGATCGCCGAACCCGAACGCGCCGACCTGCTGACCGCGATCCGAGCCTCGGTCCGCGAGCACAGCGCCGCCGAGGGACATCTCGCCGACAACCGGGTCCTCAATGGCTGCCGCTCGGTGCGGTTCTGCCGCACGGGCCGCTGGCAGGCCAAGCGGCGGGCCGCGCAGGCGGTCGCCGCGTCCGAGGAACGCTTCCGGCCGCTCATCGCCGCCGCGCTGCGCAGCTACGAACGTGCACGCGACGCCGCGACCGCACTGCCCGCCACGGAAGTGCAGACCTTCCTGGCATGGGTCGCCGAACGCGTCGACGAGGCGGCCGCCGCGGCCGGCGCCGGGCGTTCGGACCGAGCGGGGGACTGGTGACCGTGCTCCCCGGGCTCCGGCTCAGCGCCAGCCGAAACGGCGGTCCACCACGGCCGAGAACTCCTCCAGGGTCAGCACCTCGTCCCCGTTCTGGTCGGCGGCGTCGAAGAGGGCGGAGGAGGCGTCCTCGTCGCCCAGGCCCCATATCGGCAGGTCTCCCGACGCGGCCAGCGACGGCCCCTTCGTCCGCAGGGCGATGATCACCTCCGCGCGTGTCAGGGTCCCGTTGTGGTCGAGGTCGAGCGCCTCGAACAGCTTGCGGGCCTTGTCACTCATCGTGTCACCTTCGTTCCTGTCGGCAGGCCGACCTGCCACCCCGTTACCAGACAAGAACGCGATTCCGCCCCTCCAGGTTCCCTGTGCGCGGGCTACATCGTGGTGGCCGATCCGGAGGGAAACGAGTTCTGCTGGGACTGAGCGACGGGGAACTTCACGCAGGTGAGGTCTTCGGAGACGGCCCACAGCCGCTGCTGGACGGCTACGTCGTACGACTCCGGGCTGGAGGTGACCAACCGGGGGTGGCCCTTGATCTCGTTGCGCCCGCCGGGACCGTAGTACTGGCCGCCGAGCGCGCCGGGGTCGGTGGCGGCGCGCAGGGTGGGCAGGGCGCCCATGGCAGGCGTCTGGGTGATCAGTGGCGCGAGCCAGGTGACGGGCAGGCGGAGCGCGGCGGGGGCGTTGCGGATGAGTTCGGTGTTGGACACGCCCGGATGGGCGGCGAGAGCGGTGGTGGTGCCGTGCCTGGCGAGCCGGCGCTGCAGCTCGTACGTGAACATCAGGTTGGCCAGCTTGGACTGACCGTAGGCGCCGACCCGGCCGTACGACCGCTCCCACTGCAGGTCGTCGAAGTGGATCGCGGCCCGGATGCGGTGGCCGGTGCTGCTGACCGTCACCACGCGTGAGCCGGGCACCGGCAGCATCAGGTCGAGCAGCAGCCCGGTGAGCGCGAAGTGGCCGAGGTGGTTGGTGCCGAACTGCATCTCGAAGCCGTCGGCGGTGGTCTCCTTCGGGGTGTACATCACGCCCGCGTTGTTGATGAGCAGGTCGATCCGGTCGAACCGGGACCGCAGCGCCGCCGCCGCGGTCCGCACGGAGTCGAGCGAGGTCAGGTCCAGCGCCTGAACGGTCACCTCGCCGGTCATGCGGGCCGCGGCCCGCATTCCCTTCTCGGCGTTGCGCACGGCGAGCACCACGGACGCCCCGTGCTCGGCGAGCGCCCTGGCGGTCTCGTACCCCAGGCCGGTGTTGGCCCCGGTCACCACGGCCACCCGCCCGCGCTGGTCCGGAATGTTTGCTGTCGTCCACTTCTCGCCCATGTCAGGCTCCCAGCCGGTTAACGTACCGAAGGTATCTTGTACCGTCGACGTTAAAGTACCTTCGGTATGTTGTCAACGTACCGAAGGTACCTAATCTAGACTGGCGATCGTGACTTTCCAGCGGGCGCGAACTGAAGAGCAGCGGGAGATCCGCCGACGGGCGATCCTCGACATGGCGTCGGCGATGCTCGACGAGATGCCTGTGGCCGCGGTGACCCTGAACGAGCTCAGCCGCCGTGTAGGCCTGGCGAAGCCGAACGTGCTGCGCTACTTCGAGTCTCGCGAGGCGGTGCTGCTGGAACTGCTTGACCGCTTCCTGCGGGAGTGGCTGACGGACCTGGCAGGGGAGTTGGCCGCCGGCATCGACGAAGATCTCCCCATGCCCGAGCGAGCGGCGGCGGTGGCCGAGATCCTCAGTCGCTCGCTGTCCGGCCGAACGGTGCTGTGCGATCTCTTCGGCGCACAGGGCAGCGTCCTGGAACACAACGTCTCCGTCGAGGTCGTGGCACGCTACAAGCGCTCCTCCTTGGACCGCCTGACAAGCATGACCGCCCTGATCCGGAAGTACCTGCCGGAGCTGGGTGAGAACGCAACACAGTTCAGCCTCCAGACCATGGTCATGGCCGGCGCGCTGTCGGCGTACAGCACGCCCCCACCCAGCCTGCGGGCGGCCTACGAGGCCGAGCCCGACCTGGCCCGTTTCCATTTGGATCTGAAGGACTCCTTGAAGCTGGCCCTGACTGCAACCCTCCTGGGCGTGCTACCCCGCCGCTGACCAGAGTTGCCCTGAACAGGCCGAATCCTCTGTACCTCTCGCGCCCATGGGGCGGGAGGGAGCAGTACTGAGATGCTGTGGGTGCGAACACCGTCCGTTCGAGGAGGCGCCATGTCCGAGCCGTCCGTCCTTGCCGCGCTGGTGTCCGGACTGCGCGGTGGATCGATCGAAGTCGTCGATCTGACGTCGCCCTTGTCGTCGTCGACCCCCGTGATCCAACTGCCGCCCCAGTTCGGCCAGACCGCCGTCTTCGAGCTGGAGGAGATCAGCCGGTACGACGACCGCGGCCCCGCCTGGTACTGGAACAACTTCCGCAGCGGCGAGCACACCGGCACCCACTTCGACGCTCCGAACCACTGGGTCACCGGCAAGGACCTCGCCGACGTCGCCTCGGTGCCCGCGCGCAACCTGCTTGCGCCCGCGGCCGTCCTGGACTTCACCGCCGAGGCCGCCGCGAACCCCGACTTCCTGGTCGAGATCGACCACGTGAAGGCCTGGGAAGCCGAGAACGGCCCCTTGCCGGACGGCGGTTGGCTGCTGCTGCGCACCGGCTGGGACACCCGCTCGCACTCCCAGGAGGCGTTCCTCAACGCCGACGAGAACGGCCCGCACACCCCCGGCCTGTCGCCGGAGTGCGCCCGCTGGGTCGCCGAGGAGTCGCCGGTCCTGGGAATGGGCGTGGAGACGGTGGGCACGGACGCCGGCGCCGCGCACTCCTTCGACCCCGCCTTCCCCTGCCACTCCTACCTCATGGGCAGCGACAAGTACGGCCTGACGCAGTTGCAGAACCTCGCCGCGCTGCCGCCGACCGGCGCCGTCGTCGTCGCGGGGCCGCTGCCCATCGTCACCGGTTCCGGCGCCCCCGCGCGTGTGCTCGCCCTGGTGGAGCGGCGATGAAGGTCGCGGAAGCGGTCGGCCGGGCGCTGTGCGCGGCCGGGGTCGGCCAGGTCTTCGGGGTCGTCGGGTCGGGCAACTTCCATGTCACCAACGCGATGATCGCGGCGGGCGCGCGCTTCGTCGCCGCACGCCACGAGGGCGGCGCGGCGACGATGGCGGACGCGTACGCCCGTACCAGCGGCGAGGTCGCGGTCGTGAGCGTCCATCAGGGACCCGGACTGACGAACGCCATGACCGGTATCGCGGAGGCGGCGAAGAGCCGCACGCCACTGATCGTGCTGGCGGCCGAGGTGACCGAGCCCCGGTCCAACTTCTACGTCGACCAGGAGGCACTGGCCCGTGCGGTGGGCGCCGCCACGGTCCGGGTGACGTCGGCCGAGGAGGCCGTCGAGCAGACGTGCGCGGCGGTCCGGCTCGCGGTGCGGGAGCGGCGTACCGTCGTGCTCAACCTCCCTCTTCCGGTACAGGCGTTGGAGGCTCCCGAGGGTGCCCTGGCGCAGGTGGCGCCGCCCACGCCGCGGCCCGCCGCGGAGCCGGCCGCGGCCGATGTGACGGCTCTCGCCGAGGTACTGGCACGGTCCCGGCGCCCGGTCTTCGTGGCCGGACGCGGAGCGCGGCAACCCGGCGCCCGGGAGGCCCTGGCCGCGCTCGCCGAGCGGTACGGCGCGCTGCTCGCGACCTCGGCCGTGGCCCGCGGGCTCTTCCACGGCGACCCGTGGTCCCTGGACGTCTCCGGAGGCTTCGCCTCCCCGCTCGCCGTCGAACTGATCCAGGGCGCCGACCTCGTCGTCGGCTGGGGGTGCGCGCTGAACATGTGGACCATGCGGCACGGCCGTCTCATCGGCGCCGACGCCACCGTCGTCCAGGTCGACGACGACCCGTCGGCGCTCGGCGCGCACCGGCCGGTCCACCTCGGGGTCACCGGCGATGTCCGCCTCACCGCACACCGGGTGACAGGGGCGGGTGGCGAACCCCGGGAGGGCTACCGGACCCCGGAGACCGCGGCGGCCCTCGCGGCACGACTGCGCTGGCACGACGTGCCGTACGAGGACACCGGCACACGCGAGCGGATCGACCCGAGGACGCTCGGCATCGCGCTCGACGAGATCCTGCCCGCCGAGCGGGTGGTCGGCGTGGACTCGGGCAACTTCATGGGCTACCCGACCATGTATCTGTCGGTGCCGGACGAGCAGGGCTTCTGCTTCACCCAGGCCTTCCAGTCGATCGGGCTGGGTCTCGCGACCACCATCGGCGCCGCGCTGGCCCGGCCGGACCGGCTGCCGGTGGCCGCGCTCGGGGACGGCGGCGCGCTGATGAGCGCCGTGGAGCTGGACACCGTTCGCCGGCTGGGACTGCCCATGGTGGTCGTCGTGTACGACGACGAGGCCTACGGTGCCGAGGTGCACCACTTCGGGCCCGACGGGCACCCGCTCGACACCGTGCGCTTCCCGCCCACGGACATCGCGGCCGTGGGACGGGGCTATGGCTTCGAGGCGGTGACCGTGCGGACGCGGGCCGACCTGAAGGCGGTGGCGGACTGGGTCGCCGGTCCGCGGAGCGCTCCGCTGCTGATCGACGCGAAGGTGGTCGCCGATCAGGGGGCGTGGTGGCTGGAGGAGGCGTTTCGGGGCCACTGAGCGCGTTGCTGGGAGAGCCGAAGGGGGTTGGTTTTCGTCTGCGGCGCCGTTGTGGCCGGTCGCGCAGTTCCCCGCGCCCCTTCGGGGCGCTGCCCGGTGCGTGCTTGCGCGCACCGGGCAGCCGGGTGGGATCAGACCGCCGGGGCCGGGTACGTCGGGTACTCCACGCCGGAGACGTGCTGGACGACTCGGATGACCTGGCAGGAGTAGCCGAACTCGTTGTCGTACCAGAGGTAGAGGATCGCGTTGTCGCCCTCCACCTTCAGGGCGCCCGCGTCCACGATCGAGGCGTGGCGGGAGCCGATGAAGTCGCTGGAGACCGCGTCGGGCGCCGTGATGAAGTCGATCTGGCGGCGCAGCGGCGAGGTCAGCGACACGTCACGCAGATAGTCGAGGACCTCCTCGCGGTTCGTCTCGCGCTTCAGCTGGAGGTTGAGGATCGCGATCGAGACGTCCGGGACCGGGACGCGGATCGAGCTGCCGGTGATCCGGGCCTTGAGGTCGGGCAGCGCCTTGGCGACGGCCGAGGCGGCGCCGGTCTCGGTGATGACCATGTTCAGCGGCGCGCTGCGGCCACGGCGCTCGGACTTGTGGTAGTTGTCCAGCAGGTTCTGGTCATTGGTGAAGGAGTGGACGGTCTCCACATGACCGCGCTGCACACCGAACTCGTCCTCCATCGCCTTCAGCGGCGGGACGATGGCGTTGGTGGTGCAGGAGGCGCAGGACAGGATCTGCTCGTCCGGCTTGAGGGTGTCGTGGTTGACGCCGTGCACGATGTTCGGGACGTCGCCCTTGCCGGGCGCGGTCAGCACGACCTTGTCGATGCCGGGACGCAGGTGGCCCGAGAGGCCCTCGCGGTCGCGCCACTTGCCGGTGTTGTCGATCAGGATGGCGTTCTTGATGCCGTACGCCGTGTAGTCGACCTCGCTGGGGTCGTTGGCGTAGATCACCTTGATCGCGTTGCCGTTGGCGTTGATCGTGCTGTTGGCCTCATCGACCGTGATCGTGCCCTGGAACTGGCCGTGGATGGAGTCACGGCGCAGCAGCGAGGCGCGCTTGACGATGTCCTGGTCGCCGCCGCCGCGCACGACGATGGCACGCAGCCGCAGACCGTTGCCGGAGCCGGACTTCTCGATCAGCAGGCGGGCCACGAGGCGGCCGATGCGGCCGAAGCCGTACAGGACGACGTCGCGGCCCTCGCCGTGCTCGATCTTGTTGGCGCCGGTGGCACCCGCGACGGCCTCGGCGGTGAACGCCTCCACGGTCAGACCGCGGTCGTCGGCCTTGTACGTGGCGGCCAGCATGCCGATGTCGATCTGCGACGGGCCGAGGTCCAGCTCGGTGAGGGCCTTCAGGAACGGCAGCGTCTCGGTGACCGAGAGCTCCTCACCCGCGATCTGCCGGGCGAACCGGTGGGTCTTCAGGATGCTGACCACCGACTTGTTCACCAAGGAGCGGCTGTGGAGAAGGACGGTCACGTCCCGCTCCCGGTGCAGCTTCCCAATGATCGGGATCATCGATTCCGCGATTTCCTCGCGGTTCTTCCAGTTGGTGAACGAGTCGTCGTTGACAGTCACGGGCCTATCTTTCGAGCTAGGTGGCGCTCATATGCTAACCGCAGGTTCGGATGACCGTTCAAAGGGGGGTCTGTGTGCAGCAAGAGTGTGTGCTATTGCTGTTATTTGCACCTTTTGCTCGGGCGGTGGCCTTGTGGTGCGGAGGAGGAGTGAGCGGGTGGAGCTGGAGCTACGGCATCTGCGTGTGCTGTGTGCCATCGCGGACGCGGGAAGCGTCGGCCGGGCCGCGGCCGAGCTCGGCTACTCGCAGCCCGCGATGAGCACCCAACTCCGGCGCATCGAGCGGTACTTCGGCGAGTCGATCTTCGAGCGCGGCCCGACCGGTGTGCGGTTGACCCCGTACGGCTTCGAGGTCGTCGCCCAGGCGCGTGACGTCCTCGCCCGCGCCGACGCGATCGGCCGCCGTCCGGCCGCCGGTGCCGCGGCGGAACGCCGGTCCCTGCGAGTGGCCGCGACCAATTCGCCGATGCTGGCCGGCATGGTGTCGGGCCTGCGCTCCCGGCTGCCGGACGTCTCCCTCGCGGTGAGCAGCGTCTACGCCTCGTCGCGGATCGTCGAGCTGCTGGAGGACGGCGTCGTGGACGCGGCCATCGCCGCCGACTACCCGGGCAGGGAGCTGGAGCACTCCGAGGCGGTGGCCCATCGCGGCATCGTCACCGAGCCGACGTTCGTGGCCCTGCCGTCCCGGCATCCGCTCGCCCAGCGCACCCAGGTCGAGCTCGCCGACCTCGCCGACGAGGCCTGGTTCCTGACGCCCGACGACGGAGCCGGCTGGCCGGGCGTCTTCTACACGGCCTGCACGGCGGCCGGCTTCACACCGTCGGCCGTGCACGAATTCCTCGGCGACCAGCAGCAGTTGCAGGGGATGATCGCGGACGGGCTCGGTGTGGCCGTGGTGCAGCCGACGATGCGGCCGATGCCGCACGTGGTCGTCAAGCCGCTCGCCGGGACGCCGCTGTGGTGCCGGTACGTGCTGGCCTGGCGGCGTGCGGCGGTCGCCGAGGACCTGGCCGACGCCCTGTTCCAGTCCGCGGCCGAGGCGCACCGCCAACTCGTCGCACAGTCACCGCACTTGAGGACCTGGGCCGCACGTATGTGGAGCGTGCCGGGGGCCTAGCCACAACTCATCGCGGGTGTCGGGGCGTTATGGCCCCTCGGTGCCATGTGCTATGTCACACACCATTGTTGGTGCGGCGAGGCGTTGAGACAGTGCCACACGCGCCTCAGCACCCCACTCCGAGGCGCATCCGTCCGTGGAGGAATCCAGATGCGCTACCGCTTCGTGCTGCCCAGACGCATGGTCACGGCACTCGCCGTCTGCGTCACCCTCGGCGGCTTACTGTCGACGCCGGCACTCGCGAACCCCGCGCCCCGAGCCGACGCCGTCCCGGTCACCTCCCGGGACACGGCACAGCCGCCACCGACCGGCCCGACCGTCACCACCGCCGCCCGTCCCGCCGTACAGGACCGGCCGCTCAGCCGCACCCACCTGCCGCCCCTGCCGCCGGAGCGCGTCCCGACCCGTCCGAGCCCGGAGCCGGGACTCCGGGCGGCCCCGTGCACCCCCGGCGACTTCGGCGGCAGGACCGGCGCGGCCCTCGTCGCGTTCGTGAAGGCGTCGACCACGGACTGCGTCAACACCCTGTTCGCGGTCACCGGCGCCGACGCCCGCGCCGTCTTCCGCGAGGCCCAAATGGTCACGGTCGCCGAGGCGTTCACCCGAGCGGCACGGACCTACAACGGCGACAACTCCGCCGGTGTGTGGCAACTCGTCCTGTTCCTGCGGGCCGGCTACTACGTGCAGTTCAATCACCCGGAAGACGTCGGCCCGTACGGCGCCGCCCTGAGCCGTAACACCACCCGCGGCCTGGACGCCTTCTTCGCCCGCCCGCACTCCGGGGACGTCACCGACGCGAACGGCGACGTGCTGGGCGAGGTCGTCATCCTCACCGACAGCGCCGACCAGCAGGCCCGCTATCTGCGGGTCTACCAGCGGATCCTGCGCGGCTACGACAGCTCCTACGACACCATCCACAGCATGCTCGCGGCCGTGAACTCGGTGTACACCCCGCTCTGGCGCGGCAACTGGAACACGGCGTACGTCAGGGCGGTCACCGCCGACCCGTCCGTCGTCCGCACCCTCCACACCTTCGCCCTCGACCATCTCGATCTGCTGGGCACCGACCGTGCGTACCTCACCTCCAACGCCGGGATGAACGTGGCCCGTTACGTCGAGCACCCGGCACTGCGGAGCACGGTGCGCCCCCGGGCCAAACACCTGCTGGACACGAGCCGCATCACCGGACCCACGGCCGCTCTGTGGGTGGCGGTGGCGACTCAGGCCGACGCCTACGACCGCGCCAACTGCACCTACTACGGCGTCTGCGACCTGTCCGGACAGCTGATGCGCGCCGCCCTGCCCATCACCCACGGCTGCGACGCCGACCGCAGCATCGGGGCCCAGTCGCTCACCTCGGCCGACCTCGACGCGGCGTGTGCGAGCGTGCTGCGCCAGGACGCGTATGTGCACGACCTCGTCCGGGACGCAGGGCCCATCCCGGGCCAGTACCTGTCGACCCTCGACCTCTTCGTCTTCGCCAGTCGTGAGGACTACCGGACGTACGCCGGCGCGATCTTCGGCATCAGCACCGACAACGGCGGCATGACCCTGATCGGTGACCCGGCCGACCCCGCGAACGAGCCGTTCGCGGTCATGTACCAGAAGAGCGAGGACACCGGGCACGCCGCCCGGATCTGGAACCTCAACCACGAGTACACCCACTACCTCGACGCCCGCCTCAACATGAAGGGCGACTTCGCCGAGCAGACGTCGGTGCCGGACGTGTGGTGGATCGAGGGACTCGCCGAGTACGTCTCCTACGGCTACCGCGGCATCACCTACGACCAGGCGGTCACGGAGGCGGGCAGGCACACCTACCGGCTGAGCACCCTGTTCCGGAACACCTACACCAACAGCGATGTGACCCGCACCTACCCATGGGGCTACCTCGCGGTCCGGTACATGTTCGAGAAGCACCCGGACGACATCCAGCGGATGCTCGCCCGCTTCCGCGTCGGCGACTATCCCGGCGGCCACGCCGTCTACGCCGACGACATCGGCACCCGCTACGACGCAGACTTCGACCAGTGGCTGACGGAGTGCGCAGCCGGCGCGTGCGCGGGCTCCGCACGGTGACCGCCGGGCGCTGATCCTGCCGAGGTCCCGGGAGGGGGCGGCCCCGGTTCTTCGAGGCTCGCCGCTCCCGGGGCTTCACAGGTGAGGCGGTTGTGGGCGTTGCGTGTCGAAGCGCCGCCAGGATCTTCCGGAACGCGTGTGGGGCGTGCACAGTCAGGAACCGCCGAGCACCGCCGCACGCCATGTCGCCGGGAGGTCAGCCGATGGGAACCCACCACCGCTCCGAGCGGCGGGACACCCCGCCCGGCGCCGGCCTCGACGGCTTCAGCCGACGCCGCTTCCTCGGCTATGTGGTCGCCGCGTCCACGCTCACCGTCGCCGCACCCCTCGGCGAGGCGGCCCTCGCGCCCACCGAGGCCGCCGCGGCGGTCCCCTCGCTGCCCGGCCCCGCCGAGATCTACGACCTCAACGACATGCTCACGCACGCCGCGCTGCCCACGGCCAACCTCATCACCATCCGGCTCGACAGCGACGGCACGGCCTCCTTCGCCCTGCCCCGGGCCGAGGTCGGCCAGGGCGTCACCACCTCCAGCGCGATGCTGGTCGCCGAGGAACTCGACCTGCCGCTGGAGAGGATCCACGTCACGCTCGCCGACGCACGGCCCGAGCTGCTGTTCAACCAGCTCACCGGCGGCTCGAACACCACCATCTCCACCTACACCCCGATCCGTGTCGCCGCGGCCGTGGCCCGGGGCCGCCTGCTGAAAGCGGCCGCGCTGGAACTGGGGGAGGCCGTCGGCACCCTGAGGGCGAAGGCGGGCGTCATCACCTCCACCGTCACCGGCAGGAGCCTCGGCTACGGCGAACTCGCCGTGAAGGCCGCCTCGGTGGCCACCGGTCAGGTCGCCGTCAGCCTGAAGGAGCCCGCGGACTTCAAGGTGATCGGCACTGCCCGGCGCCGCATCGACGCGCTGGCCGCGGTCACCGGCCGCAAGAAGTTCGCCATGGACGTGCAGGTACCGGACGCGCTGCCGACGATGGTGTGCCGGCCGCCGACGATCAACGGCACCGTCCGCTCGGTGCGCAACCTGGACGCGGTGCGGGCCATGCCCGGCATCACCGACGTCGTCCGCGTATCGACCGGCGTCGCCGTGCGCGGCCGTACCTTCGGCCAGTGCATCGACGCGGTCCGCGCGCTCCAGGTGGACTGGGGCCCCGGAACCGCCGAGGACGCCTCCGACGACAGCGTCCGCACCAAGCTGCGCAAGGCCGAACTCCCGCTGCCCGGGATCGACTTGCTGACGAATTCGGTCGACGCCCGCTTCACCTTCCACTTCGCCAGCAACAGCGCCCTGGAGACCAACTGCGCCGTCGCCGACGTACGCCGGGACTCCGCCGAGATCTGGGCGAGCCTGAAGGCGCCGATCGTCGCCCAGGAGGAGATCGCGCTCCGGCTCGGACTCCCGGTGAGCGCGGTCAAGGTCCATGTGACCGAGGGCGGCGGGTCCTTCGGCCGCAAGCTGTTCCACGACGCCGCGGGTGAGGCCGCCGAGGTCTCGCGGGCCATGGGCAAGCCGGTCAAGCTGATGTGGCACCGCACCGACGACTTCCGGCAGGGCCGCACGCACCCCATGTCCACCTCACGCGTGCGCGCCACCTACGCGCTCGGCCAGGTGCTCACCTACGACCAGCGCCACACCTCCGTGGCCACCGACTTCGGCCACGGCGTCGGCGAGATCATCACCGCCGAGGCCGGCCGGCTGCCCGTCGGCGACCTCACCTTCTCCGAGACGATCTTCACGCTCACCCAGCAGACCCCCTACCACTTCGGCGTCGTCACCCAGCTCCTCAGCGAGACCGACAAGGGCTTCAACACCGGCTCCATGCGCAACATCTACTCGCCCAACGTGCGCTGCGCGCAGGAACTGGTGGTGGACGAGCTGGCCAGGCGCATGGGCAAGGATCCCTACCGGTTCCGCCGCTCCTTCCTCAAGGACGAGCGGGCCCGGGCCGTCCTCGACAAGGTCGCCGAGGTGGGGGAGTGGGGCCGCGCCATGCCTGCCAGTACGGCGCAGGGCGTCGCGCTGCACCCCGAGTACCACGGGTACGTCGCGGTCCTCGCCGAGATCGACTGCCGCCGGGAGACCACCGGACGCGAGATCCCCGACGCGTACACCGGCCCCCGCGTGACGAAGGTCGTGTGCGCCGTGGACGTGGGTCTGGCGGTGAATCCGCGCGGCCTTGAGGCGCAGATGATGGGCGGCATCATGGACGGCATCGCGATCACGCTGAGCTCCGGGCTGCACCTCGACAACGGTCATTTCCTGGAAGGCAGTTGGGACCACTACTTCTACACCCGGCAGTGGAACACCCCGCCCCAGCTGGAGATCGTCGTGATGCCCCCGACCACCGACACCCCGGGCGGCGCCGGGGAGTTGGCGGTGGCGGGCGCGATGGCCGCCGTGGCCTGCGCCTACGGACGCGCGACGGGCACGATGCCGACGACGTTTCCCCTCAACCACGAGGAACCGCTCGGCTTCGAACCGCTGCCCACCACCCCGCCGATCCCCGCGTCCCCGACCGACGGCCTGAGCCGCGCCTTCTAGGAGCTCCCGTGCCCGAACACACCTTCATCCTCAACGGCGAGTCCGTGACCGTGGACATCGAGGACGACGTACGGCTGCTGTGGGTGCTGCGGGACGTTCTCGGCGTCACCGGACCGATGTACGGCTGCGGGATCGGTGTCTGCCAGGCGTGCACGAGCCACATCAACGGCAAGGCGTTCAACCCCTGTTCGGTCCCGGTCAAGGATCTGCGCCCCACCGACGAGGTCACCACCATCGAGGGCCTGCCCGCCACGGTCGGCGGCGGACTGCACCCGATGCAGGAGGCCTGGCTGGAGTACGACGTCGCCCAGTGCGGCTACTGCCAGCCCGGCCAGATCATGACCGCCGTCGCCAAGGTGCGCCAGGCCCGTGCGGAGGGCCGGGAGATCAGTGAGGCCGACCTCGACGAGATCCGCAACGTCTGCCGCTGCGGGACGTACCACCGCATCCGGGAGGCCATCGTGGCGGGCTCGAAGAAGTACTGAACCTGCCCCCGTGGCCGGACGGCCACGGGGGCAGGGCGTCAGCAGGCGGGACGCTGTGCGTGAGCCGGATCCAGTGCGTTGAGCACCAGGCGGGTGGCCAGGTCGTTGTAGCTGATGCCGATGTGGTCGGTGAACTCGGCGGGGCACACGTCCTGGAGCTTGATGTTGGTGACGTTGGGCGCCGCGTCCAGATAGGCCGAGGTGTACGGGGTGACGACCTCGTCGTACCGGGTGGTGATCACCGTGTAGGTGACGCGTGGGTCGGTCTCGGCACCGGCGTTCAGGTCCCGTAGGAAGTCCGAGCCGATGAGTTGCTGACTGCACGCCTTGCAGCCCGCTCCGAGCACCGCGTTGCCGCCCGGGATCACCAGGGCCAGCAGGCCGAGGCCCGAGAACGTGGTGCCGTGGTTGGACGGGGTCAGGGCGACGAGCTTGTCGGTCTTCGCCGCGCCGCCGAGGTGCTTGATGTAGTGGCGCGGCATCATGCCGCCCTGCGAGTGCCCGACGAGGTCGACCTTCGCCGCGCCGGTGGCGGCCCGGACGCGGTCGACGAAGTCCGCCAGCTGCCGGGCCGAGGTGGCCATGTCCTCGGTGCCGAGCAGCGGGCCGGAGCTGCCGCCGTGGTTGAGGGCGAAGACGCAGTACCCGGCTTCCTTGAGCCGTGGAGCCAGCGCGGCCCAGTTGTCGTAGCGGTTCTCCAGGGTGCCGTGCACGAGGACGACGGGACGCGGATGCGCGGCGCCGGGGCGGCAGCCGAAGTCGTTGGCGCCGGAGGGCACGGCTGTCGGATGGGCCAGGGAGTACGCGAACGCCGACGCGAAGTCGTCCTTGGGCGGGCCGACCGGGTCGGACGCCGCGACCGGCACGGCGTCGCTCGTGTCCGGCGCCGCCTGGGACCGGTCGACGCCGACCACACCGATACAAGCGGCCGCCGTGAGCCCGGCCAGGGACCTGGTCAGCAGGCGTCGGCGTCGGGTGTGTCGCAGTCTGCGGGTGCGCATGTGGGGCTCCTCTGACTGGTCGTGGGGAGCGCCGGCGGATCCGTGCGGCCCGGCCGCGAGGGGATCGGTCAGGACGAGGTGAAGCCTTGTCACAAGAGCGAGACACGGAAGCTACTGGCGCGTAACGTCGGATCAACACTCGCGTCGCCCGCGGGAGTCGACCAGGAGAGCAGCGGAGGGAGAGGAGGAAGATGTCATGGGCGTGACACCTTTCCCGGGCTGTGCCTCACCGGGCGCAGCTTCCTCGCACGCCACCGCCGGTCGCCGCCGGCGGTCGCGCCGCGCGCCCGGCACCTCCTGCCCGCCGCCCGGGACGGAGCCGGCGCGATGACGGCACAGGCCGAGACGTTCACGCGTCAGCCCTGGCACGAGCTGCACCCGGTGCTCGCCGCGCTGATCCGCTCCCGGACCGAGCACATCGTCGCCGACATGACCCGGGCGATCCGCGACGAGGTGCCGGCCTACCGCCGACCGCTCGACTCCGCCGTCGGCCGCGATCTGACCGAGTCGATCCGCCGGGCCGTGCTCCAGTTCGCGGAGCTGATCGAGCACCCCGACAGCGCCCAGGACCATCACCTCGACCACTTCCGGCACCTCGGGCGCGTCGAGTTCCTGAACGGCCGGACGACGGACGCCCTGCAGGCCGCCTTCCGCGTCGGCGCGCGGGTCGGCAGCCGGCGCTACGCCGAGTTCGTGCAGGAGGCCACGCTGCCGCCCGCGACCGTCCTGACCCTGCACGAGGCCGTGCTGGTCCACATCAACGCCCTGTCCAATGAGTCGGTGAAAGGTTTCCTCGCTGCTCAGCTCCGCTCGGAGGGCGAGGTGAAACGGGCCCGCCGGGCCTTGGTCGAGCGGCTGCTGGAACCGCCGCGAGGACAGGAGCGGGCGGCCCTGGGACCGCTGGCGGAGCGGGCTCGCTGGCCGCTGCCGGGTGCCGTCGCGTCCGTGATCGTGCGATCGGCGGGGCGCTTCTCCGTGCCCGGCGCGGACGGTGAGCTGCTCTCCCTCGGCCGGGGCAGCGACGTCGTGCTGATCGTGCCCGAACCGGAGACGAGCGGGCTGCTCGACCGGGTGCGGGACGCCGCCCGGGGCCGGGTCGCCGTCGTCGGCCCGGCCGTGCCCCCGCACGAGGCATGGCTCTCCCTGCAGTGCGCCCGCCTCGCCGTCGACCGGCGCGCGGACCTGCCCACCGACGGTGCCTTCCTGCGCGTCGACGACGAGCTGGCCGAGCTGTACCTCTTGCGGGGCGCCCCCATCGGGCAGTTGCTCGGCCGCCGGGTGCTGGGCGTCTTCGCGGACCTGCCCCGGGGGCGCGCCGCCCGGCTCGCCGAGACCCTGGACGCCCTGCTGATGTCGTGGGGCCGTACCGCTCCCGAGGTCGCCCAGGCGCTGGGCATCCATCCGCAGACGGCCCGTAAACGCCTACGGCAGCTGGAGACGCTGTTCGGCGACCGGCTCGGCGACCCGCGCTTCCGGTTCGAGGCCCTGCTGGCGCTGCGTACGCACGCCCTGCGGGCCGACGCCGGGTGAGCCGCCGGGCGCGTCACCAGTCGCGGGCGATCTCCAGCAGGTGGTCGCGGACCAGGGCGACATGAGGGTTGCCCGAGGAACCCGGGCGCTGGACGAGGAAAGCGGTGTTGATCGGTGGATCGTCCGGGTCGAGCAGCGGGACCAGCGCACCCGAGGCCAGTTCGGCGGAGCACAGGTACCGGGGCAGCACGCTGAACCCCGTACCGCCCGCCACCGCGGCCTTGACCGCGTTCAGGTCCGGCATCGTGACCGCCGGGTGGCGCACCAGCCGCCTGCCGAAGACATGTCGCCAGTAGCGGCGCACTATCGGCACGTCCTCGGCGTAGGCGACCAGCGGCACGCCGTGCAGCGCGGCCGGCCCGTCCGCCGCGAGCCGCGCGGGACCGCCGATGCGCTCCGCCCAGGCCGGGGTCGTGACCAGTACGAACTCCTCGTCCGCGAGCGGCGCCGAGGCCAGGGCGCGACCCCGCGGCCGGTACGTCGACACCACCAGGTCGTAGCGGCCCGTGCGCAGTTCCTCCAGGAGGGGTTCGGTCAGACCCGGTGTGATGCGCAGCCGTACGCCCCGGTCCACCAGCGGTGCGAGGGCAGGCATCACGCGGTGGGTCAGCAGCTCGGTCGGACCGGCGAGGTGCACGGGTTCCACCGGGTGGACGTCGGCGGAGCCGCCCGGGCCCGTGACCGTGGCGAGGGCGTCCAGCGGCTCCACGATCCGGGAGGCGAGCTCGTCGGCGTAGGGGCCGGGCGCCACACCGCGCGCCAGACGCTGGAACAGCTCCCGGTCCAGCTGCCGCTCCAGTGTGCGGATCTGCGTGGTCACCGTCGGCTGGGACAGCCCCAGCAGCCGGGCGCCGGCGGTGAAGGAGCCGGTGCGGTAGACCGCGAGGAACGTGCGCAGCAGGTTCAGGTCCACCGGCGCCGCGCCACCCGGCCGGACTCCCTCCCCCTCCTCATCGGAATCCCTATGTCTCATATGGATGAGCCTATTGGATTCCAATGGCTGATGGTGCGTACCGTCGGGGCATCGACGTCCTGACGATCTGCACGCACAGCGTCAGGACCTCCGGAACCCCCTCGCGAAAGAGCCCTCTCATGTCGAAGATCCTGTTCGTGATGACCGGTGCCGACCAGTGGACGCTGGCCGACGGCACCAAGCACCCCACCGGCTTCTGGGCCGAGGAGGCCGCCGCGCCCTACGAGGCGTTCAAGGCCGCCGGGCACGAGGTCGTCGTGGCCACACCCGGCGGTGTCGTGCCGCCCGTCGACAAGGGCAGCCTCGCGGCCGAGGTCAACGGCGGTCAGGAGAACGCCGACCGGATCGCCGCCCTGCTCGAGACGATGACCGAACTGCGGGAGCCGGTCCGGCTGGAGGACGTCGACCTCGACGACCACGCCGCCGTGTTCTACCCCGGCGGCCACGGCCCGATGGAGGACCTCGCGGTCGACGCCGACTCCGGTCGGCTGCTGACCCTCGCCCTGAACTCCGGCAAGCCGCTCGGCGTCGTCTGCCACGGCCCGGCCGCCCTGCTCGCCGCCACCGGAGCCGACGGCACCAACGCGTTCGCCGGCTACCGGGTGGCCGCGTTCACCAACACCGAGGAGACCCAGGCGGGCCTCGCCGACCGGGCCGAGTGGCTGCTCCAGGACCGGCTCACCGAGGCCGGAGTGGACGTCCGGGTGGGCGAGCCGTGGGCGCCGCACGTGATCGTCGACCGCAACCTGGTCACCGGCCAGAACCCCGCCTCCTCAGCCCCGCTCGCCGTCGAACTGCTGAAGAAGCTGGGCTGAACCATGGCCGCCGACCGGCTCGACGAGGTCCTCGACGCGGCGTACGACTGCCTCACGCGGTACGGCGCACGGCGCACCACGATGGACGACATCGCCATGACGATGGGCGTGTCCCGGTCGGCCGTCTACCAGTACGTCCGCGGCAAGGACGACGCCTTCCGCCGGCTCTCCGCCCGCCTGCACGCCCAGGCGCTGCGGCGGGCCCGGGAGGCGGCCGCGGCCGAGGACGCCTCGCACGCCGCCCGGGTACAGGGCGTGCTCGCCGCCAAGTTCGACCTGGTCCGGCGGCTCACCGGGGACTCCCCGCACACCGCCGAACTCCTCGACGACAAGGCCCGGTTGTGCGGCGACCTCTGCGGGACCTTCACCGCCGATCTGCGGCACCTGCTCCTCGCCCTGTTCACCGACTCCGGGACGGCCGCCTCGATCGGGCCCGAGGACGCCGCCGACGTCTGCCTCGCCCTGGTCGCCGGCCTGGAGGGTACGCCCGACGGCGAGCGCCTGCTCGGCCCCGCCACGGACGCGCTGCTCACGGGCCTGCTCGACGCGTCCGGCGAGTCCCGCCGAACCGACTCCGCCTTCCCCGGCGCCGTGCGCGGTGCGACGATGCCGGGGTGATCACACGACCGGATCCACTCGACGGCAGACCCGCGGACCGAAAGCTCCGTGTGGAGACCCACGGTCTCGACGTGATCGCCGACACCGAACGCAAAGGCACACCACGCACCCTGTTCTGGCCCTGGTTCGGAGCCAACGTGTCGATCCTGGGCCTGAGTTACGGTGCCTTCGCGCTCGGCTTCGGCATCTCCTTCTGGCAGGCGCTGATCGCCGGAGTCGTCGGCATCGTGTTCTCCTTCCTGCTGTGCGGGTTCGTCGCCGTGGCCGGAAAGCGCGGCTCGGCGCCCACGATGGTGCTCGGTCGCGCCGCGTACGGCGTGCGCGGCAACCGGCTGCCGTCGGTGATCTCCTGGGTCCTGACCGTCGGCTGGGAAACGGTCCTGTGCGCCCTCGCCACCATGGCCACCGCGACCGTGTTCGGCCGGCTCGGCTGGGGCGGCGGCACCGAGACCAAGGTGGTCGCCCTGGTCCTGGTCGGGGCGCTGACGGTCGTCGTCGGCGTGATGGGCTTCGATCCGATCATACGGCTCCAGACCCTGATCACCGTGGTGACGGGCGTGCTCACGATCATCTACGTCGCCTTGGTGGCCGACCACATCCACTGGTCCACCGTCAGTGCCGTACCGGCGGGCTCCGCCCAGGAGTTCATCGGCGCGCTCGTCTTCATGATGACCGGCTTCGGCCTCGGCTGGGTCAACGCGGCCGCAGACTACTCCCGCTATCTGCCGCGCACCGCGTCGAGCCGCGGCGTGATCGGCTGGACCACATTCGGCGCTTCCCTCGCACCGCTGCTCCTGCTCGTCTTCGGCCTGCTGCTGGCCGGCTCCTCCGCCGACCTGAACAAAGCCGTCGCCGCCGACCCGATCGGCGCGCTGACGACCATCCTGCCGACCTGGTTCCTGGTCCCGTTCGCGGTCGTCGCCGTCCTCGGCCTGGTCGGCGGCGCGGTCCTGGACATCTACTCGTCAGGTCTCGCCCTGCTCTCGGCGGGCCTGCGCGTACCGCGCTATGTGGCCGCGCTGTTCGACGGTGTGCTGATGATCGTCGGTTCGATCTACATCGTGTTCGTCGCCGACGACTTCCTCGGCCCGTTCATGGGCTTCCTCACCACGCTGGGCGTCCCGATCGCCGCCTGGTGCGGCATCATGCTCGCCGACCTGGTCCTGCGCCGCCGCGACTACGACGAACCCGACCTCTACCGTCCGACCGGCCGCTACGGCGACGTACCGCTCACCCCCCTCCTGTTGACGCTCACGGCCACCGCCGTCGGCTGGGGCCTCGTCACCAACTCCACGGCGAACTGGCTGGACTGGCAGGGCTATCTGCTGCACCCCCTGGGCCTCGGCGGCAGGTCCGGCGCCTGGGCCTACGCCAACCTGGGCGTCCTCGCTGCCCTCGCACTCGGCTTCCTCGGCGCCCTCGCGCTCCACCGCGGCCGCGTCCGCGAACAGGAGAGGCAGACACCGAGCCCGCCGGCGGAAGAAGGCGCATCCCTGTGAGCACGACATGAGCCGCCCACTCCAGGTGGCCCTCCTCGGCGGGGGTTTCTCCACGGACGAGGACGGGCTGCTGGACGACTGGGTGCTGGGACACGCGCGGACACACCGGCCCAAGGTGTGCTTCCTGCCCACCGCCAGCGGTGACGCCCCGGGATACACCGCGAAGTTCCTCGCCGCGTTCCGTGCCCGCCCCGACTGTGAGCCCTCCGTCCTGCACCTGTTCGGAAGAACGCTCGACGACGAAGCCCTGCGCGCCTTCGTGCTCGCCCAGGACGTCGTCTATGTGGGTGGCGGCAACACCGCCAACCTCCTCGCGGTGTGGCGCGTACACGGTGTGGACCGGCTGCTGCACGAGGCCTACGACCACGGAACCCTGCTCTGCGGGATCAGTGCGGGCGCCAACTGCTGGGCGCAGGGCTCGCACACGGACTCCTTCGGCCCGCTCACCCACCTCCCTGACGGCCTGGGGCTGCTGCCGGGCTCGGTGTGTCCGCACTACGACAGCGAACCCGGCCGCCGTCCTGCCTACCGGTCGGCCGTGGCCACGGGAGCCCTGCCCGCCGGATGGGCCCTCGACGACGGCACCGGCGCCCTCTTCACGGACGGCCGGCTGACGGAGACGGTGTCCCGGACGGCGGGTGCTCACGTGTACCGGGTGGTGGGCGACGGGGCGGGTGAGGTCGGCGAACGAGCGTTGCCGTGCCGGGCGTTGAACCGCGGCACGGGGGCCACCGGCCCGCATCCCTGACCGATTACGGCTCCGAGGTCTCCGACTCCAGCGAGGTGCGGGTCGGGCCGCCGTACACGCCCGACTCGTCGTCGAGGATGACGCGGGCGAGCTGGTAGGTGCGGACGGCGCTCTCGACCTGGCGGTCGAAGTCGCCGTCCGCGTCCGCGGAGTAGAGGCCGGTCTGGCGCAGACGCAGTTGGAGTTCGACCACCTCCGGACCCGTGTCGCCGCGCCGCAGAACCGGGGGCTGCCCCTCCGCGTCGCTCGGTTCGGGAGCGGCGCTGGTGGTGGTGTCCGTGCCGGCCGGGGCCGTGGTGGGCGTGGAGGAAGTCGCGCTCGGGGTCGCGGAGTCGTCGCTCGGGGTGGTGCTGGGGGAGGGCGTCGAGCCGCGGGACGGCGATGCGGAGGGTACGGCGGTGGACTGTCCTTCCGGGGACGTACCGTCCTCGGTGGTCGCGTCGGGGACGGGCGCGCGGACGTCGTCGGACACGGCCCCGTCCCGAGAGGGGCTTTCGTAGGTGAACAGGCCGCCCAGGAACGCTCCCGTCAGCAGAACGGCCAGGGTGGCGCCCGCTCCCGTGATGAGGAGAGTGCGGTTCCTGCGTCGGGTGCCCGCGTGGATTTCCGTGCCGGGGAGTGCCGTCTCGTCCGGCGGCTCCTGCTCGGCGGACGGGAGTGCGGGGACGGCGCTCGTGGTCGCCAAGTCGCCTGGATCCTGCGGTACTTGGTCGCCGATCGGGTCCGTTCCGGCGTCGTCGTCGAGTTCCACGAACGGTCGTATCCGCACCGGATCGAAGTCCTCCGCGGCCGCCCGCTCCGCCGCCCGCGCGTCCCGACGGGCGTCGGAGACACGGCGGGCGCAGGAGCAGTCGGGGGTTCCGTCGGACGCCCGGGGTGTGCCGCACTCCGGGCAGACGGGATCGTTCGGTTCACTCACGTAAGGGACCCTCTCCGTGCAGGATCCAGAGTTTAGGCATAAGTTCAACACTCAATCTCCATGACCCCGGAGGTTGACGGAACCAGCACTTCCGGACCGGCCGAAACCGGTCGCCCTCAGCGACGGCCGCTGGAGTCTCAGGCCGAGCGGCGCGGCGGCGTGCCCGTGGTGGGTCTGCCGAGGTGGGCGGTGAACCAGTCGCGGGCCAGTTCGGCGACGGTGGTCAGGGTGCCGGGTTCCTCGAAGAGATGGGTGGCGCCCGGCACGACGGCGATCCGGTGCTCGCAGTGCATCCGGTCCGCGGCCAGGCGGTTGAGGCTGAGCACCTGCGTGTCCCTGCTGCCGACGATGAGCAGCGTCGGCGCCCGCAGCCGGGCCAGCGCCGCCGGCGTGGCCAGATCGGGCCGGCCCCCACGGGAGACGACCGAGCGGACGTCGGAACCGGACAGCGCGGCCGCCTCCAGCGCGGCGGCGGCGCCGGTGCTGGCCCCGAAGTAGGCGACGGGCAGACCGGTTTCCTCCCGCAGCCACACCGACGCGGCATGCAGTCGCCGGGCGAGCAGCAGGATGTCGAAGACGTTGTGCCGGTCGTGCGCCTCGCCGTCGGTCAGCAGGTCCAGCAGCAGCGTGGCCAGCCCCGCCCGGTTGAGGGCGGTGGCGACGTACTGGTTGCGCGGACTGTGCCGGCTGCTGCCGCTGCCGTGCGCGAAGGCGACCGCCGCCGCGGCTCCGTCCGGCACGACCAGCCGGGCTCCCACCCGGGCGCCGGCGGCCGGGATCAGCACCTCACGGTCCGACGCCGATGAGACCGCGGCGGTGGAGGAGGGGGCCCCGGCCTCGGCGGCCCGCGCGAGCAGGGACGTGACCTCGGCGTCCGGGACCTGGCCGAAATGCCGGTACCAGGCACCCACCGAGCCGAGGATCCGATGCGTCTGCGGACAGACCACCTCGTCCGCCACCTGCCGCAGCCGGGCCACGCCGTGCGCCGGCCCCACCGGCACCGCGAGCACGACCCGGGCCGCGCCCTGACCCCGTACCACCCGGCAGGCGGCCTCGGCCGTGGCCCCGGTGGCGAGCCCGTCGTCCACCACGAGCGCGGTACGCCCGGTCACCGGCAACGGCTCCCGGCCCCGCCGGTAGTCACGCACACGCCGCTCCAGCTCGGCCCGCTCGGCCGCCTCCACGGCCGCCAGCTCGGGGGAGGCCAGCCCGGCCTCGCTGATCACATCGCGGTTCAGGACGCGGACCCCGTGTTCGCCGATGGCCCCGAACGCCCACTCCGGCTGTCCGGGCACGCCCAGCTTCCGCACCACCAGGACGTCCAGCGGGGCGTCGAGCCGCCGGGCCACCTCCGCCGCCACGGGCACCCCACCGCGGGGCAGGCCCAGCACCACGGCATCCCGGCCGCGCAGCTCCTGCAGCTCCTCGGCCAGCCGCCGCCCGGCCGCACTGCGGTCGTCGTAACGCATACGCGCCTCCCGTGCCCACGAGGACGGGAGCTGTCCCTTCCCTTCAGGCTACGACGGTTCGCGACAGGCTTCGGCACTTGGCGATTTCCGGTCGGTACCCCGAGGCGGTTGCCGTGTTCAATCACTCGTATCGCGTCACGCATCACGGCATGAGACGGACGGCCCCCCACGTCAGGAGGCATCGTGATCGCCGCTCCCGAGCCCGGACTGACCGAACGCGACATCGTCGAACGAGCCGTGCGGCTGCGGCCCGTGCTGCTCGAACGCCAGCCGGAGACGGAACGGCTGACGCACTACCCCAAGGACACCCACGACGACTTCCTGCGGGCAGGTTTCTACCGGATCCTCCAGCCGCGCAGGTACGGCGGCTACGAGTTCGCCCTGCCCACCTTCTACCGGGTGGTCACCGAGATCGCCCGCGGCTGCCCCTCCACGGGTTGGGCCCTGTCGCTCACCGCGGCGCACGTCCTGCAGGTCGCGACCCTCTTCGAGGAGCGGGCACAGGACGAGATCTTCGGCGCCGACGGCGACTTCCGGGCCGCGTCCACGGTCGCGCCGATCGGCGTCGCCCGGCCCGCCGGCGACGGCCATGTCGTCCTCGACGGCACCTGGCCGTACTCCTCGGGCGCCCCCTACTCCACCCACTACGTCGGCCAGACCCTGCGCGCCCCCGACCACCCCGGTGGCCAGCCCGGACCGCCGGTGCTGTTCGTCGCCCCCCGCGCGGTGTGGACGGTGCTCGACGACTGGCACGGCGTCCTCGGCCTGCGCGGCAGCGGCTCCAACAGCATCCGCATGGAACAGGCCCGCATCCCCGCCCACCTCACCTGCGAGGCGAGCCTGCTCGACCTGCCCGTCGAGGGCGGCAGCGTCGGCTCCGCACTGCACGGGAACCCGATGTACGCCGGGCGGGCGCCCAGCTTCTTCCACGGCGAGCTCGCCGCCATCATGATCGGCACCGCGTACGCCGCCGCCGACGAATACGCCCGCGTGATCGCGGAACGGCGCCTCGTCCTCGAACCGGACCGCACCCGCGGAGAGCTCCACGACTACCAGCGGCACCTGGGCGAGGCCCTCGGCGTGATCCACACGGCCGAGGCGGCGCTGCACCGCACCGCCGAGGCGTGGATGGAGACCTGCCACCGCAACGCGGGCGGCGGCGCCCCCTTCACCACCGCCGAGGACAACCGCCTGGCGCTGATGTTCCTGAACGCCGGCCGTATGACCTGGGACGTCCTCCAGGGCACCCTCTTCCGCACGGCCGGCTCCCGGTACGCCCGCGACGGCGAGCGGATGCAGCGCTACTTCCGGGACGCGGCGACGTACTGGACCCATGTGGGCCCCAGCATGGCCGAGCCGCTCGCCCGCCGGGTCGGCTGCGATCGTCTCGGGCTCCCGTCCGACCACATTCCGCTGATCCCCTGACCTGCGGGGATCGAATGCCCCGACCTCTGGACAACCATAGGAATGCTCCAGTCCGGATCGGGTACGCGAGCAGGGCCGCGCCGGGGGCCCGAGCACCCCGCGATCATCCCCGGGCGGACCGCACTACCGTCGCTGACAGGGGATCTGCCATGGACACACCCGCGAACGACTACAACGCCACACCGGCCCGGCGGGCGCTGGACGCCCTGGCCGACAACACCGAGGACAGGGCGGCGCTGGACACGCTCGCGAGCAGCGACGTCCTCGTCCCCGTACCCGACGACGTGGGCGAGGAGGACGCCACCGACCCCGGCGCCGTGGCGCTGCCGGTCATCGAGCGGCCGGGCGGGGAACCGGTGGTCCCGGTCTTCACCTCCGAGCCCGCGATGGCCGAGCTGCTGCCGTACATCTCGCGCTACCGCCTGGTCCCCCTGGGCGCACTGGCCTCCCAGTGGCCGGCCGAGGATCTGGCCCTGACCATAGACGCCGGCTCCGCGCACCCGCTGACCCTGACGTCGGAGGGCGTACGGACGCTGCTGGCGCGACCGTAGCGGGACCGAGCGACCGAAGGGGATGGGCGGCCACAGGGAGGCCGCCCATCCCCTTCGCGCGCCGCGGGAAAGGTCGGCCGGAACTGCTCCCTGCCGCGGGGTGGTTCGGCCGTATGGAGAGGGAAGATCCCACCGGGAGGGCCGACACGAAGGGGTGGGGGTCGTCTTGAGGGTCGTCCTGCTCGGCACCGCCGCCGCGGGCGGGTTTCCCCGCTGGAACTGTGCCTGCGTGCGATGCGACGCCGCTCGCGACGGCAAGCTGCCCGTGCGCGGTCCGGAGTGCGCGGCCGTCACCGGCAACTCCCGCGACTGGTGGCTGCTGAACGCCCCACCCGACATCCGCGCCCAGCTCACCGCCGCCTCCGCCCTGTGGCCCGGCCCCCGGCACACCCCCGTACGGGGCGTGCTGCTGACCGACGCCGAGACCGATCATGTGGCGGGCCTGGCCGTACTGGGCGCCGCCGCGGGACTGAAGACCTACGCCGCCCCGCCGGTACTGGCCGCGCTGGCCCCGGCGCGGGCCGGCCTGGACCGGCACGCCCCCTGGGAGTGGGCGGACAGTCTCACCGAGGGCGGGTTCGTGCTGGCCGGCGGGCTGGTCGTCACGGCACATCCCGTCCCGGGGAAGGCACCGGCGTATGTGCCGGGCCGTCCCTCGGACCGCCGCTGGGTGACCGTGTACCGCATCGAGGACCTGGCCACCGGACGCGTCCTCGTCTACGCCCCCCGCGTGGGTGCCTGGTCCTCGCTGCTGGACGACCTGGTCGCGACGGCGGACTGCGTCGTTCTGGACGGTACGCACTTCGCGGCCGAGGAGCCGGGCGCGGCCGGGCGGCATCTGCCGGTCTCCGGCCCGGCGGGCAGCCTCGCCGCCCTGGCCCGTCACCCGCGGGCCCGCCGGATCTACACCCACCTCGCCGACTCGAACCCCCTGCTCGACCCGGCCTCGGCGGCCCGCGCCCAGGTCTCGGAGACGGGGGCGGAAGTCCTGCCG
Organism: Streptomyces coerulescens; assembly: GCF_042657965.1. Classification (NCBI taxonomy): domain Bacteria; kingdom Bacillati; phylum Actinomycetota; class Actinomycetes; order Kitasatosporales; family Streptomycetaceae; genus Streptomyces; species Streptomyces coerulescens. The sequence goes on along the minus strand of NZ_JBHSKM010000025.1, from coordinate 227,131 downwards.
GACGGGACGGAGTTCGCGCTCTAGCCGACCCTAATGGCATCGCCGCAAGGGGCGCGGGGCTGTATCGATATGCGGCTCCGCCGCGTGGGCGCGACAAACCACGACGGCGCCGCACCGGGACGACGACCCGTCGCGGCACGACGGTCAGCGGCTCAGCGTGCGCGCCAGCGCGCCCCGCTGCAGCGGCAGCACCTCGGCGTGCAGGTCACGGCCCTTCTGGGTCAGGGTGACGTACACGCCGCGCCGGTCCTCCACGCAGACGGAACGCTCCAGCAGGCCGTCCTTCTCCAGCCGGCCGATGAGCCGGGACAGCGCACTCTGGCTGAGGTGGACCCGTCCGACGAGGTTCTGCACCCGGCACTGCTCGCCCTGCGCGGGAGTCGCCGTCGCGAGGATGTCGAGCACCTCGAAGTCGCTCGCGCCCAGTCCGTGCGGATGCAGCACGCGGTCGATCTCGCACATCGTGCGCGCGTGCACGGACAGGATGTCCCGCCACCGTTCCTCGAGCCCCGCGTCGGCCGTCTTCACTGCCATACCCGCACCGTAACACCGATTCGGCCAATTGTTGCCCGTGCAACTAGTGCGTACGCAACCGAAGCGAACCGAGGGCGCACCGGGTCACGTCGACTGCCGCTTCACCAGCTCCGTCGGCAAGATCACCGCAGCCGGGTCCTCACCGCCGATCTGCGCGAGCAGCAGCCGCACCATCTCGGCGCTGATCCGGTCGTAGGGCTGGCGGATCGTCGTGAGGGCGGGGGTGGCCTCCGTCGCCGCCGCGGAGTCGTCGAAGCCGCCGACCGCCACGTCCTCGGGCACCCGGCGGCCCGCCCGGCGCAGCGCCGCCAGCGCCCCCTGCGCCATCAGGTCGGACGCCACGAACAGGGCGTCCATGTCCGGTGCCTGCGCCAGCAGCCGTTCGGCGCCCGCCTCGCCGCCGGCCCGGGTGTAGTCGCCGGAGGTGATGAGCCGCTCGTCGATCTCGACGCCCGCCTCCGTGAGCACCTCCTTGTAGCCGGCGAGGCGGTCGACACCGCCCGGGGTGTCCAGCGGCCCGCTCACCACGCCGATCCGGCATCGGCCCAGCGACAGCAGATGGCGCACCATGTCACGGGCACCGTCGCGGTCGTCGGCCGCCACATAGCTCACCTTCGAGCCGAGCCCCATCGGCTTGCCGCACTGGACGAGCGGCACGCCCGCCTCGCGCAGTTCCTCCGCGACCCGGTCACCGGAATGGCTGGAGACCAGCAGCACGCCATCGACATGACCGGCGGTGATGTACCGCGTGATGCGCCGCCGTTCGTCCTTCGTACCCGCCAGCATCAGCAGCAGCGGGATGTCGTGCGCGGCGAGCGCCTGGGTGCAGCCGCTCAGCAGGACATTGAAGTTGGGGTCCTCGAAGAACCGCTCCTGCGGCTCGGTCAGCAGGAAGCCGACCGAGTCCGAACGCCCCGTGATCAGTGAGCGGGCATGCCGGTTGACGACGTAACCGGTCTTGCGGATCGCCGCGTTGACCGCCTCCTGGGCGGTGGGGCTGACGTAGTGCCCGCCGTTGAGCACCCGCGAGACCGTGCCCCGTGAGACTCCGGCCTCGCGCGCCACGTCATGGATCGTCGGCGGTCTGCGTCGGCCCCCCGTGTTGCTCATGGTCATGACTTTACGGCCCCGGAGAGCAGATCCAGACTCCAGAACCGCTGGATGACCAGGAAGAGCGCCACCAGCGGAAGCACCGCGAGGAACGCGCCCGTGATCACCAGGGTGTACAGCGCCGGGGTGTTGGCGCCCTGTTCGAGCAGCGTGTACAGACCCAGCGTGATCGGGAACCGTTCGTCGTCGCTGAGCATGATGTACGGCAGCAGGAAGTTGTTCCAGACCGCCACGAACTGGAACAGGAACACCGTCACCATGCCGGGCACCATCATCGGCAGCGCGATCCGCGTGAAGATCCGCCACTCGCTCGCCCCGTCCATCCGCCCGGCCTCGACCACATCGGTGGGCACGGCGGCGGCCGCGTAGATCCGCGAGAGGTAGACGCCGTACGGCGACAGGATCTGCGGCAGCAGGACGGACAGGTACGAATCCGTCAGGTCGGCCTTCGCCAGCAGCAGGTACTGCGGGACGGCGAGGATCACCGGCGGCATCAGCACCCCCGCCAGCAGCACGTTGAACAGCGTCTCGCGGCCCCGGAAGCGGTAGATCGCCAGCGCGTAGCCGCTGAACGCCGAGACGGCCGTCGACAACAGGGCACCGAGACCGGCGTACAGGGCGGAGTTGCCCATCCACTGCCAGTACACCCCGTCGCGATAGGCGCTCAGGTCCGCGAGGTTGTCCGCGAAGCCCGTGCCCGGCAGGAAGGTGAACGTGGAGAACAGTTCGCTGCCGGACTTGGTCGCCGCGATCACCACCCAGGCGACGGGCAGCAGGCAGTAGAGCGCGCCGAGCAGCAGCGTGACCGTCGGGACCAGTGCGATCCGGCGGCGCAGCGGCGGGCGGCCGCGGTCCGTGCCGGGCGCGGCGTCGGCGGCCGTGTCGGCCTTGCCGACGGCGAGGGAGCTCATCGGGATGCCTCCTGCTTGTTACGACGGTTCGCGGCCCGCAGGAAGCCGAACGACAGCAGCAGCGTGGCCAGGGCGATGATCGTGGCCTGCGCGGCCGCCGCGTGGATGTCGCCCTTGCCGAAGGCGTCCTGGTACACCTTCATCAGCGGACTCCAGGTCGTGGACACGGAGTTGGTGAGGGGCTTGAGGGTCGTCGGCTCGTTGAACACCTGGAGCGTGGCGATGATCGAGAAGAAGAAGGTCAGCACCAGCGAGGGCGCCACCATCGGGATCTTGATCCGCAGCGCGATCTGGAGCGGCGTGGCACCGTCCAGCCGCGCCGCCTCGTACACCTCGGCCGGGATCGCCTGCAGCGAGGTGTAGATGACGATCATGTTGAAGCCGGTGCCGCCCCACACCGCGATGTTCGACAGCGCGAGATACAGCGGACCGCCGTCGAGCAGGTCCGGCTGCGGCAGCCCCAGCCTCTCCAGCACGAAGCAGAAGGGGCTGACGTCGGGCAGGTACAGAAAGCCCCAGAGCAGCGCGGCCACCACACCGGGAATGGCGTACGGCAGGAAGATCGCGAGCCGGGTGACGGGCGCGAGCCGCACCTTCTCGGAGTCCAGCATCAGCGCGAACAGCAGGGCCAGGCCCAGCATCACCGGCACCACGATGCAGCCGTAGCCGAGCACACGCAGCGCGCCGGCGACCAGTTCGCTGTCGGTCAGGGCGTCGGCGTAGTTCTCCAGCCCGGCCCAGACCTCCTTGCGGGCGCCCGATCCGAGGCCGAGCCCGGAAACCTGCACCTTGCGGAAGCTGAGCCAGACCGCGTAGCCGATGGGCAGTGCGAAGAACAGGAGGAACAGGACGGTAGCGGGGAGGAGGAAGGCGTACGGGGCCCCCTTCACCCCGTACGCCTTCCGGCTGGTGCTGGTCACTCGGAGACCTCGAAGCCCTGCTTCTTCAGGTCGGCGACCGTGTCGTCCTGCATGGTCGTCAGGGCGGCGCCGAAGTCCGACTTGTCCTTGGCGGCTTTGCCGAAGGCGTCCTTGAAGGTCGTGTAGGCGACGTTCACGTTCGGGCCCCACGCGGACGGGGCCGTGGTCTTCGCGATCTCGGCGGCCTCGGCGTAGAAGTCCGACTGGTTCGAGAAGTAGTCCGGCGGGGTCGCGAAGGCCCCGCTGGTCTGGGCGTTCGTGGCGGCCGGGTAGATGCCGCTCTCCTTGGCCAGCGCCTGGAGGGCGGCGTCGTCGGTGTTCAGCCAGGCGGCGAACTTCGCGGCGGCCGCCTTGTGCCCGGAGTCGGTGGTGACGGCGGTGGAGGAGCCGCCCCAGCTGCCGGTGACCTTGTCCGAAGGCGACCACTGGGGGAGCGGGGCCATGGCCCACTTGCCCTTGGTGTCGGGCGCGGCCGTGGTCAGCGTGCCCGGGGCCCACACGGCGGAGACCCAGGCGATCTGCTTGCCGGTGTTGAGGGCCTTGTTCCAAGCCGGCGTGTACATCGGCTGGTTGTCGACGGCGCCCTCTTCGACGAGGCCGCCCCAGAACTCGGCGACCTTCCGGGTGGCGGCGTCGTCGATGCCGACGTTCCACTTGTCGCCGGAGGTCGTCCACCACTTGGCGCCGGCCTGCTGCGCGAGTCCCGCGAAGAGGCCGGAGTCATTGGCGGAGAAGGTGGTCAGGTCCGTGTCCGGGGCCTTCTTCTTCAGCGCGCGGGCCGTCTCCGCGAACTGTTCCCAGGTGGTCGGGACCGTCAGGCCGTACTCCTTGAACAGGTCCTCGCGGTAGTAGAACATCATCGGCCCGATGTCCTGCGGGACCGCGTAGACCGCGTCCGTGCCCAGCGTGGTCTGCTGCCAGACGCCGTCGGCGAACTTGCCCTTGGCGTCGCCGACATCGCCCGCTATGTCCGCGACGGCGTCATTGCTGACCAGCGTCGGCAGCGCCTGGTACTCGGCCTGGACCAGGTCGGGGGCCTTGCCCGCCTTGTGCGCGGTGAGGATCTTGGTGACCAGCGTGTCGCCGGACGCCTGCTTCTTCACCGTGACCGTGATCCGGTCCTTCTTCCCCGGGCCCTCGTTCCACAGCTCGACGACCTTGTCCATGCCGGGCGTCCAGGTCCAGTACGTCAGCGAGACCGGCCCCGAGGAGTCCTCGCCGGCGTCCTCGGAACCGCACGAGGTGAGGGCGGTGGCGCCGAGGGCGACGGCGACACAGGTGGCGGCGCTTCTGAGAACGAGCCGTCGGCGCTTCGTGATGGGCATGGATCTCTCCCCTGACCTGGGGTCTCCGCCCGCTGCGAAGACCTGCCATGCTTCTGTGAGCGTTCACAGTAGAGAAACATCCCGGACACTTGTCAATGGTTGTTGCTGTGCGGTTATGTTGGGCTCGCACCGCCGATCGCGTGTGTGCACGTTCCCAAATGATCGATTAATCGGGAGAGATCCATGCCGGAGACCAACCCCAGGGGCCTCACCGGGCTCGCCTTCGGTGGGGACTACAACCCCGAGCAGTGGCCGCAGGACGTCTGGCAGGAGGACGTCCGGCTGATGCGGGAGGCCGGCGTCACGATGGTGAGCGTCGGGATCTTCTCCTGGGCCCTGCTGGAACCCTCACCGGGTGTCTACGACTTCGGCTGGCTGGACCGCGTGCTGGACCATCTGCACCAGCACGGCATCCGCGTGGACCTGGGCACCCCCACGGTCTGCCCGCCGGTCTGGTTCTACCGCGCCCACCCCGAGGCCCTGCCCGTCACACCGGACGGCGTCCGCCTGGAGTTCGGCTCGCGCGCCGCCGTCTGCCACAGCAACGCCGACTACCGCACGGCCGCCGCGTCCATCACCACCGAGCTCGCCGAACGCTACGGTGACCATCCGGCGCTGGCGATGTGGCACGTGCACAACGAGTACGGCGTCCCCGTCTCGGCCTGCTACTGCGACTCCTGCGCCGCGCACTTCCGCCGCTGGCTGGCGACGCGGTACGGGACGGTCGAGGCGGTCAACGAAGCCTGGGGCACCGCCTTCTGGGGGCAGCGCTACGGCGACTTCGAGCAGATCAACCCGCCGCGCACGACCCCGACGGCCGTCAACCCGGCCCAGGCGCTGGACTACAAGCGGTTCGCCGACGCCACCATGCGCGAGAACTTCTGCATGGAGCGGGACATCCTGCACCGCCTCGCGCCGGGCGTCCCGGTCACCACCAACTTCATGACGGCGCTCAGCCAGTGCGACTCCGTCGACTACTGGGCCTGGGGCCGCGAGGTCGACCTCGTCACCAACGACCACTACCTGATCACCGACGGCCGCCGCACGCACGTCAACCTCGCCATGGCCGCCGACCTCACCCGCTCGGTGGCCGGGGGAGCGCCCTGGATCCTGCTGGAGCACTCCACCTCCGGCGTCAACTGGCAGCCCCGCAACCCCGCCAAGGCCCCCGGCCAGATGGCCCGCAACTCCCTCGCGCATGTGGCGCGCGGCTCCGAGGGCGCCATGTTCTTCCAGTGGCGGCAGTCCCGGCGCGGCGCCGAGAAGTTCCACTCGGCGATGCTGCCGCACGCCGGCACCGACACCCGCGTATGGCGCGAGGTCGTCGAACTCGGCGCGGCCGTCGACTCGTTGAGCAGCGTGCGCGGCACCCGCACGCAGGCGGACGTGGCGATGCTGTGGGACTGGCACTCCTGGTGGGCGCAGAACCTCGACTGGCGTCCCAGCGAGGACCACGACCCGCGCGAGCGCGCCGACGCCTTCTACGAGGCGCTCTACGACCGCCACCTCACCGTCGACTTCGCCCACCCGGAAGCCGACTTGTCGGCCTATCCCCTTGTCGTCGTTCCCGCGCTGTACCTCATGACGGCGGCGGCCGGGCGGAACCTGCGCCGGTACGTCGAGAGGGGCGGCACCCTGGTCGTCTCGTACTTCTCCGGAATCGTCGACGAGTACGACGCCGTGCACGAGGGCGCCTGCCCCGGGCCGCTCCGGGACGTTCTCGGCCTGGAGGTCGAGGAGTTCTCGCCCCTGCTCCGGGATCAGTCGGTCCGCATCACCGGCCCCGACGGTTCCGAGCTCAGCGGCGACGTGTGGACGGAGTTCGTCGTCCCGCGCGGCGCCGAGACCGTCTGGACCTACGCCGACGGCCTGACCGCCGGCCACCCTGCCGTCACCCGGCACCGCCTCGGCGAGGGCACCGCCTGGTACGTCTCCACCCGCCTGGGCGCCGACGGCCTCGACGCGCTGCTCGGCTGGGCGGTCGAGGACGCGCAGGTCGCACCGCGTGCCGACCTGCCCCGGGACGTCGAAGTGGTGCGCCGCGCCGGCGAGTCGGGCAGCTACCTGTTCGCCCTCAACCACACCGCGTCGGACGCCAAGGTGCCACTGGAGACGCCCGGCACCGAGTTGCTCACCGGCGAACGCGCCGCGGGCCGCCTGGCGGTCCCCGCGGGAGCCGTCCGGGTCGTACGCCTCGACGGCTGAGCCGACTCCCCTCCGCCCGCGCGTGCCGCGAGTCGCGGGCGGAGGGGCTCCTCGCCGCGGCGCCGCACCGGCGCGGCGGCGAGGAACCCCCACCCCATGCGAGGAACCCCCCATCCCCCTACGTCGAAGGGACGACGGACGACGATGTTCCATCCCAGACGCACCCTCCGGGTCCTGCTGATACCGCTCGCCGCCGGACTCGCCCTGACCGCCCTGCCCGCACAGACCGCCTCGGCGGCGAGCACGCTCACCAACGGCGGCTTCGAGTCGGACGGCACCGGCACCGCGACCCCGGCCGGCTGGTCCACCTACTCGGCGGCCGGACAGAACTCCGCCTCCTTCACCGAGTCCGGTGGCCACGGCGGCAGTTACCGCCTGACGCATTGGTCGTCGTCGGCGTACGAAGTGGAGACCTACCAGTACCTGTCCGGGCTGACCAACGGGAACTACAAGCTCACCGCCTGGGTCCGCTCCGGCGGTGGCCAGAACTCCGCGTACATAGCCCTGAAGAACTGCGGCGGCGCCGAGCAGCGCACCGACCTCCCGGTCTCCACGAGCGGCTGGATCCGGATCGTCGTGCCGGTCAGCGTGACCGACAATCAGTGCACGATCAGCATCAACAGCGACGCGGGCGCGGGCAATTGGCTCAACGTCGACGACCTGACCTTCGCCTCCGGCACGGGCGGCACCTCGATCCACGGCGCCGACATCTCCTCCCTCGCCAAGAGCGAGGCCAAGGGCGGCACCTACAGGACCAGCTCCGGCAGCACCGGTGACGCGGTCACCATCCTCAAGAACGCCGGCATGAACTACGCACGCCTGAAGGTCTGGGTCAACCCGGCCGACGGCTACAACAACAAGGCACGCGCCCTCGCCACGGCCAAGCGCGTCAAGGCCGCCGGGATGAAGCTGCTGGTCGACTTCCACTACTCGGACACCTGGGCCGACCCGGGCGCCCAGAGCAAGCCGGCCGCCTGGTCCGGGCACACCTACAGCCAGTTGAAGTCCGACGTTTACAACCACACGTACGACGTGCTCAGCGCGTTGAAGGCACAGGGCACCACCGCCGACATGGTCCAGGTCGGCAACGAGATCAACGGCGGCATGCTCTGGTCCGAGGGCTCCACCGGCAACTTCTCGCAGCTCGCCGGACTGCTCAACTCCGGCTACGACGCGGTCAAGGCGGCCGGCTCCGCCACCAAGGTCGCGCTGCACCTCGCCAAGGGCGGTGACCTGGCCGGGACCCGCTGGTGGTTCGACAACGCCGTCGCCAACGGCGTGAAGTTCGACGCCATCGGCCTGTCGTACTACGGCTACTGGCACGGCACGCTCCACGACTTCCAGACCACCCTGGACGACGCGGCCTCCCGCTATGGCAAGCCGGTGTTCGTCGCGGAGACGGCGTACCCGTTCCGTCTGGACAGCGAGGACGCGCACGAGAACATCATCGACACCGGCGCCGAACTGGTCGCCGGCTACCCCGCCACCGTGGCCGGGCAGACCAGGTGGATGAACGATGTGGCGAGCATCGTGGAGGCCGTTCCGAACGGCCGCGGTCTCGGCGTCTTCTACTGGGAGGCGACCTGGACCGCCGTCACCGGCAACGGCTGGGACCCGACCGACGCCGCCTCCGGCAACGGCTGGGAGAACCAGGCCCTGTTCGGCTACGACGACCGGGCGCTCTCCTCGACGGCGTGGTTCAGCCACCGTTGAGCGAGTGACGAAAGGGCCCGGTCGCGCACTGCGGCCGGGCCCGGCACGTCCACCGCGAACGGCCCTGTGTCGTACGGCCGTTCGGTACCGGACAAGGCTCGCGGAGTCGCGGACACGGCGGTGCCGACTGCGGGACAGTGGGAGCACGTGCTACGACACGGCCCGACGGAGGGAGACGAGATGCTGAGGACTCCCGCCGGCCGGCGGCGCCTGGAGATCCTGGAGTGGCTCAAGGACCCAGCCGCCCACTTCCCCGACGGGTGCCACGGCGACCCGGCCGAGGACGGCGTCACCGCGGACGCGGTGGCCGCGAAGCTCGGAGTACCGCCCCACGTCGCCGAGACCCACCTGGGCCTCCTCGTCGACATCGGAGTGCTGCGCAGAAAGCAGATCCAACAGCACACGCACTACCGACGGGACGAGATACGCATCGCAGAGGTGGCCCGCATGTTCGAGAAGGGCTGGTAGGGGGCGCACCCGGGCGCCCCCTGGGAGCGCGGGGAACTGCGCGACCAGCCACGACGGCCCGCAGACGCCCCCGGGCCTACCTCGGCCCTCCCAGCGAAGCGCCATGCTCACGCACCGCGATCCGCGCCAGCTTCGTCAGCATCATCCCGTTGCGGATCGCCACGACATAGTCGACGGGCAGACCGTGCATCCGGGTCCCGGGCCCCCGCAGCGGATGCCAGTCGATGACGAAGAGAGTGTGCTCGCCCCAGGGGATCAGCCTCATGGCGATACGGGCCGCGCCGAACGGTTCCGCCCTCGCCTCGAGTTCCAGACGCCGCCGCGGTTCGCTGATGCGGACGACGACGGTGTCGTCGAGGGTCAGCGGGCCCATACCGACCCGGACCCGTAACCGGGCACCCACGTTCGGCCAGTCGGGGTCCACGGCCAGGACCTGCTGGGTTCCCGTGACCCACTCCCCGTAGCGGCGGCCGTCGGACAGCAGGTCCCAGACCTCCGACGGCGAGCTCAGGATCAGACGGCGATTGCGCGCCACGCCGACCACGCTCCTTCTCCTCGGCCGCTCAGCGGGCTCTTCGACAGTAGCCGCGCCGCACCTGACGAGCATGCCGAGCGGTGGCCGCCCGTCCCCGAATCGACCCCTCCCCGCGCCCGAGTTACCCTGTTGACCGGCCGCGATCACCCTCGCGGCGCGGCGGTGGGGCCCGCCGTACCCGAACCGCGGCAGCGCTGCCGCCAACGGTCCCTACTTGCAACCGCGAGGCCCGCATGCCCGGGCCGCCCGGCGAGTAGGAGACGTACGACCATGACAGCCCCGGACACCGACAGCCTGCGGGCACCCGTCGGCACCTCGCGGCCGCCGGCCTGGCGGACGCAGGCACCGGTCGTCGCGGTGGTCGCGGCCGGCGGAGCCGTCGGCGCCACAGCGCGGTACACGCTGACATTGTGGCTGCCGACCCAGCCGGGCGGATTCCCCTGGGCGACGTTCTGGACCAATGTCGTCGGCTGTGCCGTGATGGGCGTGTTCATGGTGGTCATCACCGAGGTGTGGGCCGCCCACCGCCTCGTCCGCCCCTTCTTCGGCACCGGCGTCCTCGGCGGCTTCACCACCTTCTCGACATACGCCGTCGACATCCAGCGGCTGGTCGACGACGGCCATCCGCGCACCGGACTGGCCTACCTGGCCGCCACCCTGATCGCCGCGCTCTCGGCGGTCTGGCTCGCCTCGGCGGCCGCCCGCCGCGTCCTGAAATGGAGGCAGTCATGACCGGGCTGACCGGCAGGGCCCTGCGCCTGACCGTCTTCGTCGGCGAGCACGACACCTGGCACCACAAGCCGCTCTACTCCGAGATCGTGCACCGCGCCCACGCGGCCGGACTCGCGGGCGCCAGCGTCTTCCGCGGTATCGAGGGCTTCGGCGCCTCCTCCCTCATCCACACCTCACGCCTGCTGTCCCTGAGCGAGGACCTGCCGGTCGCGATCGTCATCGTGGACACCGAGGAGCGGGTCCGCGCCTTCCTGCCGCAGCTCGACGAGCTCGTCTCCGAAGGCCTCGTCACCCTCGACGACTGCGAGGTCATCCTCCCCCGGTCTCGAATTCGCTCGACCGGGGGCGCCCCCATCACCGGCCGCGACGACACCCCCGGCGCATCGGACAGGAAAGGTAAGAAGCAGCCGTGAACTGGGTTGTGGTCGTCGCGGGCGCCCTCGTCGGCGCGCCCCTGCGCTATCTCACCGACCGAGCGGTGCAGTCCCGGCACGACTCCGTGTTCCCCTGGGGCACCTTCGTGGTCAACGCCTGCGGCTGTCTGATCCTCGGCCTGATCACCGGCGCGGCGGCCGCGGGGGCCGCGAGTACCCACCTCCAGCTGCTGCTCGGCACCGGCCTGTGCGGCGCCCTGACCACCTACTCGACCTTCTCCTACGAGACCCTGCGGCTGACCGGGACGGGGGCCGGGCTGTACGCCGTCGGCAACATCGTGGGGAGCGTGATCGTGGGCCTCGGCGCCGCCTTCCTCGGCGTGTCGGTGGCCGAGGCGGTGTGGTCGTAGGGCGTCCCCGTGGTGTCAATGGCGCGGGAGCCACACCCGCACCTGGTAGGACAGTGCGCACCAGCTGTCCCGCCGACCCCCGGAACTGGATCACATGAGCGCCATCAGCGTCGGTCAGGCCGTCGTCCTCGGAGCCGTCGAGGGGGTGACCGAGTTTCTGCCCGTCTCCTCGACCGGCCATCTGAAGATCGTCGAGGGGCTGATGGGCATTCCCGTCGACGAGGACTCGGTCGTCGGGTTCTCGGCCGTCATCCAGGTCGGTGCGATCGCCGCCGTGCTCGTGTACTTCTACAACGACATCGTGCGGATCGTCACCGCGTGGGTGCGCGGGCTGCGGGACAAGGAGGAGCGGTACCACCACGACTACCAGTTCGCCTGGTGGGTGATCTGCGCGACGATCCCGATCGTCGTGGTGGGCCTGGCGGCGAAGCCGCTGATCGAAGGGCCGCTCGCCTCGCTGTGGGTGGTCGCGGGCTCGCTGATCGTGGGCAGCGGTGTGATGTGGGCGGCCGACCGGATGGGACGGCACAAGCGAGGGGAGGACGACACCTCCTTCAAGGACGCCATGCTCGTCGGCAGCTCCCAGATCCTCGCCCTGCTGTTCCCGGGCTTCTCGCGCTCCGGCGCCACGATGTCCACGGCGCTGATGCTCGACCTCGACCGGGTCGCCGCCACCCGTCTGTCCTTCTTCCTCGGCATCCCGGCCCTGACCGGCGCGGGCATCTACGAGCTGAAGGACGCCCTCGGCACGGGCACGGGAGCGCTGCCCCTGGCCGTCGGCACCCTCGTGTCGTTCCTCGTCGCCTACGCCTCCATCGCCTGGCTGCTGAAATTCGTCGCCAAGCACTCCTTCAACGCCTTCGTGATCTACCGGATCGCGGTCGGGCTGCTGCTGTTCGGGCTGCTCGGCGCGGGTGTCATCAACAGCTGACCGGTCCCGGATGTGACGCCGACGACGTACTTCTGGCGTCACATCCGGTGAATCTCTCCTTAGGGGTCCCTTGACACCACCCTTCGCTCACCCGGAATATCTCTCCCGTGAACCTGTCAGACAGCCGGACAGCCAGTCAGCCTCCCCGCCGTGTGAGCGCCATGGAGGCGGTGCTGGCGCACCTGCGCGACGCCATCGAGCGCGGCGAGTACGCCGTCGGCGACAAGCTGCCCTCAGAGGCGGAGCTCTGCCGCACCCTGGAGATCAGCAGGCCCGTCCTGCGCGAGGCCCTGCGGGCCCTGCAGACCATGGGCCTGACCGTCTCCAAGACCGGCAAGGGCACCTTCGTCATCGCCAACACCGTCGAGGACCCCACCTTCGGCGACTACTCGGCGAGCGACCTGCTGGAAGTGCGCCGGCACGTCGAGATCCCGGTCGCCGGGTACGCGGCACTGCGCCGCACCCCGGAGAACCTGGACCATCTGGCTCATCTGCTCGACCGCATGGAGCGGGAGACGGACACCACCGCGTGGGTCGCGATGGACACCCTCTTCCACCTGGCCGTGGCCGAGGCCGCCCAGAACCCGGTCTTCCGCCGGGTCATCGAGGAGATCCGCGACGCACTGGCGCGTCAGTCGGCCTTCCTCAACGAGCTGGGCGGTCGCCGCGAGCAGTCCAACCGGGAGCACCGGGCGATCGTCGAGGCGCTGACCGACGGTTCCGAACTCGACGCGACCGACGCCATGGCCCACCACCTGGACCGCGTCGAGACCACCCTCACCGACATCGTGCGCCCCCCGCGCACGGACAGCACCACGGAAGGCGGACCCGAGGCGTGAGCGAACAGCACCTCAAAGAAGAGACGCGCCCCTCGTCCGGTCACGTAGACGTCGGAGACCACGGCTACAGCAAGTCGCTGAAGGCCCGGCACGTCAACATGATCGCCATCGGCGGTGCCATCGGCACCGGCCTGTTCCTAGGGGCCGGCGGCCGACTCGCCGACGCCGGCCCGTCCCTGTTCATCGCCTACGCGGTCTGCGGCGTCTTCGCCTTCCTCGTCGTCCGCGCCCTCGGCGAACTCGTCCTGTACCGGCCCTCCTCCGGCGCCTTCGTGTCGTACGCCCGCGAGTTCATGGGCGAGAAGGGCGCGTACACGGCCGGCTGGATGTACTTCCTGAACTGGGCGACCACCGGCATCGCCGACATCACCGCGGTCGCCACCTACACCCACTACTGGGGCATGTTCTCCGACATCCCGCAGTGGGTGATCGCGCTGATAGCCCTCGCGGTCGTCCTGACCGTGAACCTGATCTCGGTGAAGTTCTTCGGCGAACTGGAGTTCTGGTTCGCGATCATCAAGGTCGGCGCACTCGTCGTCTTCATGCTCATCGGCATCTTCCTGCTGGTCACCCAGCAGCCCGTGGACGGCCACACCCCCGGCCCGTCCCTGATCACCGACAACGGCGGCGTCTTCCCCAACGGCCTGCTGCCGATGCTGCTGATCGTCCAGGGCGTCGTCTTCGCCTACGCCTCGGTCGAGCTGGTCGGCGTCGCCGCCGGTGAGACCGAGAACCCCGAGAAGATCATGCCGAAGGCGATCAACTCGATCATGTGGCGCGTCGGCCTGTTCTACGTCGGCTCCGTCATCCTGCTGTCGATGCTGCTGCCCTGGTCCTCCTACAAGGCGGGCGAGAGCCCCTTCGTCACCGTGCTCTCCAACATCGGCGTCCCGGCGGCCGGCGGCATCATGAACCTCGTCGTGCTCACCGCGGCGATGTCCTCGCTCAACTCCGGCCTGTACTCCACCGGCCGCATCCTGCGCTCCATGGCGGTGAACGGCTCCGCCCCGAAGTTCACCTCGGTGATGAGCCGCAGCCAGGTCCCGTACGGCGGCATCCTGCTGACCAGCGGTATCTGTGTCCTCGGCGTCGGTCTCAACTTCGTCGTCCCCGCCGACGCGTTCGAGATCGTCCTGAACTTCGCGGCCATCGGCATCCTCGCCACCTGGGGCATGATCATGATCTGTCACCTGCTCTTCTGGCAGAAGACCCAGAAGGGCGAGCTGACCCGCCCCGGCTACCGACTGCCGGGCTCCCCCTGGACCGAACTCGTGACGCTGGCCTTCCTGGCCTCCGTCCTGGTCCTCATGTACGCCGACGGAGGCGCCGGCCGCACCACCGTGCTGTGCCTGCCGCTGATCGTCGCAGCGCTGGTCGCGGGCTGGTACGCCATCCGCAGCCGGGCCGGGCACACCGCCACCAAGGCCGACGCGTGACAACCGTGTCGGTCGACGACCCCACATCGACCCACGACAACCAGGCAGCCAGACAGTGATGTACAGCAGCTCCATAGCGGACGCACCCCTTGTCCGCGAACCTCTCCACGCCCCCGTCGCCCACCTCATACGCGGCGGAATGATCGAAGGCATCCACTACGGCTCCGTCGTCGTCCTCGGCGGCGACGGTGACGTCCGGTTCCAGCTCGGTGACATCGAGGCCGCCTTCTACCCCCGCTCGGCGCTGAAGCCGGTCCAGGCCGTCGCCATGGCCCGGGCGGGGCTCCCGCTCGACGGTGAGCTGCTCTCGCTCGCGGCGGCGAGCCACTCCGGCGAGGAACGCCATGTCGCCGGAACCCGGCGCATCCTCGAACTCGCCGGGCTCACCGAGGACCATCTGCGCAACGTCCCCGACATGCCGTTCGACCCGGTCGTCCGGGACATCTGGGTGCGGGAGGGCCGTGCGCCCTCCCGCCTCGCCCAGAACTGCTCCGGCAAGCACGCCGCCATGCTGTACACCTGCGCGCTCAACGGCTGGTCCCTGGACGACTATCTCGACCCCGGGCACCCGCTTCAGCAGGCCATCGCCGAGATCGTCGAGGACCTCACCGGGCAGCGGATCGCGCGTGTGACCGTCGACGGGTGCGGTGCGCCGCTGTTCTCCGTCTCGCTGCACGGGCTCGCCCGCGCCGCCGCACGTATCACCACGGCGGCGCCGGGCACGCCCGAGGCCCGGGTCGCCGACGCGATGCGTGAGCACGCCGAGATGGCCTCCGGCTCCGGGCGGGACGTGGCGGCGTTGATGCGGGCCGTGCCGGGGCTGTTGGTGAAGGACGGCTTCGAGGGCGTGCAGGTCGCTGCGCTGGCGGACGGGCGGGCCATCGCCGTGAAGATCGCCGACGGGGCCAGTCGGGCGCGGGTGCCGGTGGCTGCCGCCGCGCTTGCCCGGGCCGGGGTCGATCCTGAGCTGCTGACCGAGTTCCAGGGTGAGGCGCTGCTGGGCGGTGGGCGGGAGGTCGGGTGTGTGCGGCCCGTTCGCTCGCTGGAGCCGGTCGCTGTTCCGGCCTGCGCCTGAGGATGTGCCGGATTCGTTGTGTGGCGGCTGCGGGTTTTGTGTGGCTGATCGCGCCGTTCCCCGCGCCCCTTTCAGGGGCGCTATCGCTCAACTTCTCTGAAAGAAGAACCGTTTCCCCATGAATGCCGTCACCCGTAGCGAGCACGATCTGCTCGGCGACCGGGATGTCCCCGCCGATGCCTACTGGGGTGTGCACACCCTGCGTGCCACCGAGAACTTCGCCATCACCGGCACGCCCATCTCCGCCTACCCGCACCTCATCGACGCCCTCGCCGCCGTCAAGGAGGCCGCCGCCCTCGCCAACGAGGAGCTCGGGCTGCTGGAGCCGAAGAAGGCCGCCGCGATCGTCGCCGCCTGCCGGGAGATCCGCGGCGGTGAACTGCACGACCAGTTCGTCGTCGACGTCATCCAGGGCGGCGCCGGCACCTCGACCAACATGAACGCCAACGAGGTCGTCGCCAACCGGGCGTTGGAGTTGCTGGGCCACGAGAAGGGGCAGTACCGGTACCTGCACCCCAACGAGGACGTCAACCTCGGACAGTCGACCAACGATGTCTACCCGACCGCCGTCAAGATCGCGACGGTGTTCGCGGTGCGCGGGCTGCTCAAGGCGATGGCCGTGCTCCAGGACGCGTTCGCCCGCAAGGCCGTCGAGTTCCGCGACGTGCTGAAGATGGGCCGCACCCAGCTTCAGGACGCGGTGCCGATGACGCTCGGGCAGGAGTTCTCCGCCTACGCCGTCATGCTCGACGAGGACCGCTCCCGGCTCGCCGAGGCGGTCGAGCTGATCCACGAGATCAACCTGGGCGCCACGGCCATCGGTACGGGACTCAACGCCCCCGCCGGGTACGCCGAGGCGGCCCGCCGCCACCTGTCCGAGATCACCGGGCTGCCGCTGGTCACCGCCGCCAACCTGGTCGAGGCCACCCAGGACTGCGGCGCGTTCGTCCAGATGTCCGGTGTCCTCAAGCGCATCGCCGTGAAGCTCTCCAAGAGCTGCAACGACCTGCGCCTGCTGTCCTCCGGCCCCCGCGCGGGTCTCGGCGAGATCAACCTGCCCCCGGTGCAGGCCGGTTCGTCGATCATGCCCGGCAAGGTCAACCCGGTGATCCCCGAGGTCGTCAACCAGGTCGCCTTCGAGGTGATCGGCAACGACGTCGCCATCACCATGGCCGCCGAGGCCGGACAGCTCCAGCTCAACGCCTTCGAGCCGGTCATCCTGCACTCCCTGTCCGAGAGCATCACGCACCTGCGCAACGCCTGTGTGACCCTCGCCGAGCGCTGCGTGGCCGGGATCACCGCCAACACCGACGCGCTGCGCCGGAGCGTGGAGAACTCGATCGGTCTGGTCACCGCCCTGAACCCGCACATCGGGTACACGGCCGCGACCGACATCGCCAAGGAGGCTCTCGTCAGTGGCCGCGGAGTGGCCGAACTCGTCCTGGAGAAGGGCCTGTTGCCGGCCGAGACGCTGGCCGACCTGCTGCGCCCGGAGGTCGTCGCCGGCACCGGGCAGGCCCTGGCCTGACCAGCGGTAACACTCACCTCGGATGCGCGAAGGGAACGGCCGGGAGGCACAATGGTGATCATGGCAGCGCCGACGTCGTCACTGACCTTCCAGCCGATCCTGGAGCGCATCGCGGAGGAGATCGAGCGGACCCCCGGCCGCGGCCGCCCCGCCGACTACATCCCGGCGCTCGCGGCCCGCGACCCACGGGCCTTCGGCATGGCCGTCGCCGAACTCGACGGCACGGTGTACGGCGTGGGGGACTGGCGCGAGCCGTTCTCCACGCAGTCCATCACCAAGGTGTTCACCCTCGCGCTCGACCTGGCCCGCGAGGGCGACGAACTCTGGGAGTACGTGGGCCGCGAGCCCTCCGGCAACCCCTTCAACTCCCTGGTACAGCTGGAGTACGAGAACGGCATCCCGCGCAACCCGTTCATCAACGCGGGCGCCCTCGTCGTCACCGACCGCCTCCAGACCCGTACCGGAGACGCGGCCGGCGAACTCCTCGCCTTCCTGCGTGCCGAGAGCGGCAACTCCGCTCTGGACTTCGACCAGGACGTCGCCGCCTCCGAGACGGCGAACGGCGACCGGAACGCCGCGCTCGCCCATTTCATGGCGTCCTACGGCAACATCGACAACCTCGTGCCGGCCCTGCTCGACCAGTATTTCCGCCAGTGCTCCGTGCGGGCGTCCTGCGCCGACCTCGCCCTGGCCACGTCGTTCCTGGCCCGCCACGGCGTCCGCGCCGACGGCACCCGCCTGCTCACCCGCAGCCAGGCCAAACAGATCAACGCGGTCATGCTGACCTGCGGCACCTACGACGCGGCGGGCGACTTCGCGTATCGGGTGGGCCTGCCCGGCAAGAGCGGGGTGGGCGGCGGCATCATCGCGGTGGTACCGGGCCGCTGCACGCTGTGCGTATGGAGCCCGGGTTTGGACGAGCGGGGCAATTCGGTAGCGGGAGTGGCGGCCCTGGACAGATTTACGACGCTGACGGGCCTGTCAGTGTTCTAGAGGGGGCTGCGGAGAGGCTTGAAGGGGCGCGGGGAACTGCGCGACAAGCCCCCACGCACCCGCACCCTGCACACAACCGCACCAGGCAGACGCTCCCCAGAACGCACAACCACCCGCAGTCGATCACGCGCCGGACACATCGCGGACCCCCCTCAGAGGGAACCTCGTCAACTCTTGGCCACCCGTCGTTGACAGGCTGACCGAGTGTTGGCCATGGCTTTCCCCATCGATCTCCGCCGCTGCCAGATACTCGGTCTGGCCGGTACCGCCATCCTCGCCCTGGGCGGTGAGACGGCCGGTGCCCTGCCGGTCCGGGAACTCCTGGCCCCCAGCTCGGCGCACGCCGCGCTCGGCCTGGTCGGCGTGTACTTCGGTGTCGTCCTGCTGATAGCGGCATGGCTGCTGCTGGGCCGGCTCGTGCGCAGCGCCGATCCGCCGACCCCGCGCGCCCTGCTGCTGGTGCTGGCCGCCTGGGCCACCCCGCTGCTGATCGCGCCGCCGCTGTTCAGCCGGGACGTGTACAGCTATCTGGCACAGGGCGCCATGGTCGACGCGCACATCGACGTCTACGCGTACGGCCCCTCGCACCTCGGCGGCCCCCTCGCCGACGAAGTGGCGCCGCTGTGGCGGCACACGGGCGCCCCCTACGGCCCCGTGTTCATGGGCGTCGCCTCCGTGCTGTCCGGCGCGACCCGCGGCGAAGTCCCCGCCGGACTCTTCGGCATGCGGCTGATAGCGCTGCTCGGCGTCGCGCTGATGGCGGCCGCCCTGCCGCGCCTCGCCCGGCACAGCGGAGCCGACCCGGCGGCCGCGCTGTGGCTCGGCGCCCTCAACCCGCTCGTGCTGCTGCACCTGGTGGCGGGCGCCCACAACGACGCCATCATGCTGGGCCTGCTCGGCGCCGGCCTGGTCGCGGCCCTCGGCCGCCGGCCCGTCCTGGGCGCCGTCCTCGTCACCCTGGCCGCGCTGGTGAAGGCACCCGCCGCGCTCGGCCTCGTCGCCGTCGTACTGCTCCAGATGCGCTCCGGACACCACCCGGTCAAGGCCGTCCTCAGCACGGGCGCCGTGTCCGCCGCCACCACGGTCGCCGCCACGGCCGTGGCCGGCACGGGATACGGCTGGATCGGCGCCCTGGACACCCCGGTCTCCAGCCAGAACTGGGCCCTGACCAGTCTGCTGGGCCGGGCCACCGCCTCGCTGCTGGAGCAGACCGGCAGCGATCTCGCACCGCTGGCCGTCCCGGTGTGGCACACCTTCGGACTCGTCCTCACCGGGATTCTGGTGCTCCTCATATGGTGGCGCTGGCGTCCGCGCCCGGTGTACGCGCTCGGCCTGAGCCTCGCGGCCGTGGCCGCGTTCGGACCGGCCATCCGCCCCTGGTACGCGGTGTGGGGCCTGTTCCTCATAGCGGCCGCCGCGCCCAGCACCTCGGTACGGCACCGCGTGGCCGCCCTGACGGGTGTGCTCGCACTCGCGGTACTGCCCAGCGGTGGCCCCGCCGACGCCGGCCAGCTGCTGCTGGCGGTCTCCGGCGGCGCGCTCGCCGTGGTCGTGCTCTGGCAGGCGCATCTGGCAGCACAGGCACCGGCGTTGGGACGTACGGCATGAGGCTTCCGCGCACCGACCGCAGCCGGCCGGCACTGGTGCTCGCCCTCGTCGCCGCCGTCGTCGTCTTCACCGCCACCGTGCCACTGCTGCGTGACTGGTTCGACCTGCGCGTCTACTACGGCACCGTCGACAGCTGGATGCACCACGACGGCCGTATCTACGACTACCGGGTGCCCGGCACGACGTACGGCTTCACCTATCCGCCGTTCGCGGCGGTCGTCATGGCCCCCATGGCGCTGCTGAAGCTGCACGCCGCCATCGTGGTGGCGCTGCTGCTGAACCTGGTGGCGCTGGCCTTCGTGCTGCGGGTACTGGCCGGGCGGGGCTGGCGGCGCCACGGCTGGTACGGAGTGGCGCTGGCCCTGTGCGGGCTGGCCCTGTTCGAGCCGCTGCGGGACACCTTCAGCTTCGGGCAGGTGAACATCCTGCTGCTGGCCCTCGTGCTGCTCGACTGCTGGTTGCTGTCGACCGGCCGGGAGCGCTGGGCGGGCGTCGGCATCGGACTGGCGGCGGCGATCAAGCTGACGCCGGCCGCGTTCATCGGGCTGCTGCTGGTCGCCCGCCGCTGGCGGGCCGCCGCGATGGCGACGGCCGTGGCCGCCGCCGCGACGGCGCTGGCGGTATGGGTGGCACCGGGCGCGTCCCGCTTCTACTGGACGCACGCCATGTGGGACACCACCCGGGTGGGCCGTCTCGACTACGTCTCCAACCAGTCGCTGCAAGGGATCCTGGCCCGCCTCGACGTGACGAGCCGGGAGGTCTGGGCGGTCGTGGTGCTGGTCGTGCTCGGCGTGTGGGTGGCGCGCACCCGCCGGGCGGTCGTGGCGGGGGACTGGACGGCGGCGTTCGCCCTCACCGGGCTGACCGCCTGTCTGGTCAGCCCGATCACCTGGGTCCACCACCTGGTGTGGCTGCTGCCTTCCTTCGCCGTCCTCGTCCGCGCCGGCCACCGGCGGGTGGCCGCCGCCCTGTACGCGCTGATGTGCACCAGCGTGGTGTGGCTGTGGTTCGACGACGCGTCCGGCGTCGACGGCTTCCTCGGCAGCAACACCTACGCCTGGATCACCCTGGGCCTGCTGTTGCGGCTGCCGGTCGGTCAGTCCGGCTTTGAAGGCTCGACCCTGCCGCGCGTCACGAGCGACACGGCACCGGCGCCCATCCCGGCGGCACCGGCGATCGCGCAGGCCTCCGCCCAGCCCGGCGGCTCGCCCTCGGGCGTCACCGCCGCGACCACGGGCACCGTGCTCGGCCCGGGCCTGGGTCTGGCCCGCAAGCCGTCGAGCGACCCCACCGGCTCGACCCGGCCTGCCGCGCCGAACCCCCAGTCGAGCAGTTCGCCCGCCTCCTCGTAGACGGCGTGCCCGCCGCCCGCCCGGGGGTTGAGCACCGTCACGACCAGCGTGCGACCGCCGCGGCGGGCGGCGGCGACGAGGGTGTTGCCGGCCTCGGTGGTGTAGCCGTTCTTGATGCCGATCAGGCCCGGGTACCGGTCCACCCCGTCCGCGCCGGTCAGCAGCCGGTTGGTGTTGCGGATCGGGTACGCCCAGCCGCCCCGGCCCGGGAAGGTCGCCTCGGCGGTGCCGCAGTACCGCGCGAACTCCGCGTTGCGCAGCCCCGCGCGGCCGAACACCGCGAGGTCGTACGCCGAGGACACCTGGCCGGGCGTGTCGTACCCGTCGGGCGACACCACGCGCGTGTCGAGGGCGCCGAGCGAACGTGCCTTTGCCTGCATCCGTGCGGCCGTGGTGCGCCAGCCGCCGTTCAGTGCGGCCAGCACCCGCACGGCGTCGTTGCCGGAGCTGAGGAAAACCCCGCGCCACAGATCGGCGATCCGGTACGTATGCCCCTCGGCGACCCCGACCAGACTGCTGCCGGGCCCGATCCCGGCCAGCTCCTCGGGCCGGACCGTGTGCGGGACACCGGCGGGCAGCGTCGGCAGCAGGGTGAGGGCGAACAGGGTCTTCAGCGTGCTCGCCGGCGGCAGCCTGCGGTGCGCGTCGTACGCCGCGAGCACCTCGCCGGAGTCGGCGTCCGCCACCAGCCACGACAGTGCCGAGACGCGGGGGAGCCGGGGCGCCCCGGAGAGGGGATGCACCTGGGTGCCGGACCGGTACAGCAGCGCGGGGCGTGGGATCGCCGCGGCCCGGGGGCCACCGGGCGGGTCGGGGTCGAGCCGGTCGAGGGCGACCGCGGAGGCCGGTGCGAGCGCCAGCAGTCCGGCCGCGCAGAGCACGCCGGTGGACACGAGAGCCCGGAAGGAAAATCCGATCTTCATACCGTCAACGTAGAAACGGAGCAGGCCAAGACCGCGCTGCCCGGGCCGGTCCGGCCCGCGCGGGCACTCGTACGGGCGATGAATTCGGCGTGTCACTCGCCGGGCAGGGTGGGCTGGACGCGCCGCAGGAAGGTGGCGTTGTCGGGTGTCTCGCGCAGCCGCTCCAGGAGGGTTTCCAGGTTGGTCTGCCCGTCCCGCGTCTGAAGCGCCCGGCGCAGGCCGCGTACGACGGTCAACTCGGCCGGGGGCAGGAGGAGTTCCTCGCGGCGGGTGCCGGAGGGGTTGATGTCGACGGCGGGGAAGACACGCCGGGAGGCCAGCTCCCGGTTCAGGCGCAGCTCCATGTTGCCGGTGCTCTTGAGCTCCTCGAAGTAGAAGTCGTCGGCGCGCGAGCCGGTCTCCACCAGGGCGGTGGCGAGGATGGTGAGCGAGCCGCCCTCCTCGGCGAGCCGGGCGGCGCCGAAGAACCGCTTCGGCCCGTGCAGCGCGGCCGCGTCGACGCCGCCGCTCAAGGTGCGTCCACCGGAGGAGGCCGCGTTGTTGTGCGCCCGGCACAGCCGGGTCAGGGAGTCGAGCAGGATGACGACGTCCTCGCCCGCCTCGACGAGCCGCTTGGCCCGCTCGATGACGAGCTCGGCCAGCGCGATGTGCTGCTTGGGTGCCCGGTCGAAGGTCGAGGCGTACACCTCGCCCCGCACCGAGCGCCGCATGTCGGTGACTTCCTCGGGGCGCTCGTCGAGGAGCACCACCATCAGCCGGCACTCGGGGTGGTTGCCGGCGACGGCGGCCGCGATCTGCTGGAGGAGGACCGTCTTGCCGGTCTTGGGCGGGGCCACGACGAGACCGCGCTGGCCCTTGCCCACAGGGGCGATCAGGTCGGTGACCCGGCCGGTGAGCCCGGCTGCCGGATGCTCCAGGCGGATCCGCTCACGCGGGTGAAGCGGCGTCAGCTCGCCGAAGTGGCGGCGGTTCCTGTCGGGGGAGCGGCCGTTGACGCGGGCGACGTCGGTGAGGGTGCGCCCCTCACCGCGTACACCGTCGACCAGGTCGCCCTTGCGCAGGCCGAAGCGGCGGATCAGCGCGGGGGAGACCGGGAGGTCGGCCGGGGCGGGCAGCAGGTGCTCGGCGCGCAGGTGTCCCTTGCCGTTCGCGTCGATGTCGAGCACGCCGGTGACGGCACGGACCGGGGGCTGCTGCCGTACGGGTGGGTTTTCGAGAGTGGTGGTCATGGTGGTGGGTCCTTTCACGGACGGAAGGCATGAGACATGCGGAAGGAAGGGAGGTGCCGCGGACTTCGGGAAGGCGGCTCGATGCGCCTTCGGGCGGCGGGAAACAGCACCTCGGACATGGCTCGAGGCCCGTCACGAGATGGTGAGGAGAAAGCCGGTACGCCGACCGGCGAACTGAGGTGAAACCGGCACCGGCGCCCTGGACTGGGCGTACACAGGTGCTAACGGGACGGTACCACGGCGGTTCAGCGTGTGGCGAGAAGTCCGTAGAGCAGGGGGATGCGCGGCTCGGGAAGCCGCCACCAGCCGGAGGGTGTGCGCTCCATCTGCGGCCAGCGCTGCCAGGGCAGCTCGTCGCTCTCGGTGAGGCGCCGGACGGTCAGTCCCGCATCCGTCAACGCGCCCAGGACCTCTCCTATTCCGTGCATCCACTCGTAGCTGTCGGTCGCGTCCGCCACGGCGGGGCCGTCCGTGTAGGTGTGCGTGGCGTCCCGGTGCACGGCCCCGTCGCCGCCGAGGTAGTCGTGGCGCAGCAGCAGCTCCGGTCCCTCGCCCGGACCCGGCTTGGGGCCCAGGGAGTTGAGCAGCGGATGGAACTCGACGATGTACAACCGACCGTCGGGCCGCAGGAGTCGGGCCACCACATCCGCCCAGCGGTCCAGGTCGGGCAGATAGCACAGCGCGCCCTTGCCGGTGTAGACGACGTCGAACCGCCGCCCCTCCAGGGCCGCCACGGCGTCGTACACATTGGCCTGCACGTATGTGACGTCCAGGCCCGCCTTCCGGGCGATTCCCTGCGCGGCGGCCACCGACGCCGCGGAGAAGTCCAGGCCGACGGCCCGCGCCCCGCGCTGCGCGAAGGCGATCGTCTCGGTGCCGAGATGGCACTGGAGATGCAGCACATCACGGCCGGCCAGCTCGCCGAGGTCGTCCCACTCGAAGGAGGCGAACCAGCGGGCGGGGTCGAGGTCCCGGTCCAGGCCGTAGAACCGGCTGGCGACGTGGACGGGCGTGCGGGCGTCCCAGTTCGCCTGGTTGGCCGACATCATCCGCGCGTGCTCGTCGGTGGTCATGGGGACATCCAACCGTGACCGGCCCACGCGGTGGCTGAGATCGCGCCACGGGGCGCCCGGGTGTCGGTCCGGGCGGGCCCCGCTTCCGTGGGTCGGCGCTATACGGACCGGGCCTGCGCCTCCTTCTCGATCCGGTCGAACTGCGCGCCCATGGCCTCAGCCAGGGCGTGGGCGCCCGACAGCGGACGGACCATGACCATGAAGTCCTCGATCAGCCCCTCCTCGTTCAACCGGAGGAAGTCGCAGCCGGTGATCTCCCGGTCGCCCACCCGCGCGGTGAAGACCAGGGCGTGATCACGGCCGCCCGGGTCGTTGATCTCCCGCACATAGCGGAAGTCCTCGAAGACCCGCACGACACCGCGCAGGATCGCCGCCGTGATCGCCTTGCCCGCGTACGGCTTGAACACGACCGGGCTGGTGAAGACGACGTCCTCCGCCAGCAGGGCCTCCATGGCATCGGCGTCGCCCGCCTCGACGGCCTCGCGGAACCCGCGCATCGGATCACCTCATAGTCAATTTGTTGAGTAGGTGTGGATGAGAATAATCACCTGCTGTTACGGTGTCCATATGTCCCTCAAGTACGCCGTCCTGGCCGCCCTGCTGGAGGGCGAGGCCTCGGGCTACGAGCTGTCCAAGGTCTTCGACATCTCGTTCGCCAACTTCTGGCCCGCGACCCCGCAGCAGCTCTACCGGGAGCTGGAACGGCTCGCGCAGGACGGCCTCGTCGAGGCCCGCTTCGTGCAGCAGGAACGGCGGCCCAACAAGCGGATGTTCACGCTCACCGCGGCCGGCCGGGAGGACCTGCGGACCTTCGCGGCCGAGCCGCCCCGGCGGCCCACCGCCGTCCGCGACGAGCTCCTGATCAAGCTCCAGGCGATGGACGACCCCGAGACCACCCGCGCCATGATCGAGGAGCGCATGACCTGGGCGCGCGGCAAACTCGGCCGTTACGAGCGCGTCCGCGCACGCATGCTGGACGGCCGGACCGAGGAGGAGTACCTGCGCGAGTCCGACCGGGTGGGGCCGTATCTGTCGCTGCTGGCCGGGATCTCCTTCGAGGAGCAGATCCTGAGCTGGTGCGAGCGGGTTCTCGTGGTCCTGAAACAGCGTGTGACGCAGGGGTGACGCCGATGTTCAGCCCCGAAGGCCCCTCCCTGCGCGAGCTCACCGTCCAGGCCCTGTCGTCCGTCGAGCGCGGATACGACCTGCTCGCCCCGAAGTTCGACCACACGCCGTTCCGTACGCCGGACTCGGTGCTCGACGCCGTCGCGGCGGCTCTCGCGGGGACCGGCCCGTACGACGACGGTCTCGACCTGTGCTGCGGGACAGGAGCCGGTGTGGAGGTGCTGGCCGAGGTGTGCCGGCGCAGCGTCACCGGCGTCGACTTCAGCGCGGGCATGCTCGACGTGGCCCGGCGGGAGGCGCGGGTCTCGCGGCCGCGCATCGACTGGGTCCGTGCGGACGCCCGTGCCCTGCCCTTCGCCCCCGCCTTCGACCTGGTGGTGAGCTTCGGCGCGTTCGGACACTTCCTGCCCCGTGAGCTCCCGGGCGTGTTCGCTCAGGTCCACTCCGTCCTGCGACCGGGCGGCCGCTTCGTCTTCCCGGTCGTGGCGCCGCCCCGTCCCGTGTCGGTCGCCTACTGGATGCTGCTGGGCTTCGACGCGGTGATGCGGGTGCGCAACGCCGTGTGGCGGCCGCCGTTCGTCATGTACTACCGGGCTTTCCGGCTCGGGGAGGTGCGCGCCGAACTGGCCCGTGCCGGGTTCGAGGTGGAGCTGCGGACCCTGCCCGAGTTCGGGCGGCGGAGGGACGGGAGCCCACGGGTGCGGATGGTCGTGGCGCGCCGGCCGGAGTCAGACTGACGAAGCCATGGCCGCGGGCAGCGTGAACTCGTAGACCAGGGCGTCCTGTTGGGCGTCCACGACGAGGTCCGTGATCTCCAGAGGGCGGGCGTACTGGTCGTGGACCCACCGGGTGACGCGCACCGTGGACGCTCCCGGCAGCCGGGTGATCGCGTCCCGGTGGTGCAGCGAGAGGCCCGCCCGGCGCATCCAGTCGTAGGCGCGGCGCAGTTGGGCCGAACCGGAGGCGTCGGTGCGGTCGCGATAACGGGCCAGTTCCGCCACCTCGGCCAGCGCCACCGCGGAGAACGACGTCACGGCCGTACGCCGCCCGCGGCCGTCGGCGCCCGCGGACTCGTAGCGGTGCACCAGCGTCTGGCAGTGCGGGGCCAGACCGAGGGCCTCGGCGTGCTCCGGCGAGGGCGTCTCCCAGGCGACGGTGGCGCGGTCGACGGCGCCCGGGCCCGTGATCCGCGCGCCGACCGGGAACGTGAGCGAGGCGGCCGTCTCGACCGGCAGGCCCGGCAGCGTGGCATGGCTGCCCCGCCGGTCCGTGGCCACCAGACCGCTGCGGCGCAGCACCTCCAGCGCCTGCCGGACTGTCTCCCTGCTGACCCCGAAATGGTCCGCCAGATGCCGTTCCCCCGGCAGCCGTTCGCCGGGCGGGATCGTCCCGTCGCGCAGCTCGCCCAGGAGCTGGGTGGCGATCTTCCAGTACAGCGGTGCTTCGGTGAGCGGACGGTCGTGCGGGGTGGTGCGGGCCATGCCGCGCCTCCTGTTGGTGACGTGTTGTAGCCGAGCGGGCTCCTTGCGTCACCAGATCTAAGCAGTGGTCTAAACCAGCAGGGAAGGGTGGTTTCCCACTTCGGCCGAAACGGCCCGCGCGCGGAGCCCGTCAAAGGGCGCTGTACAGGGCGTCGATCAGCGCCATCTTCCGCGGGTCGTCCGCGATATGAGGCCCCATACGGTTCATCGTGTACCCCAGCGACACCCCCGCCTCCGGGTCCGCGAGACCGCATGAGCCACCGAAGCCGTCGTGTCCGAAAGCCCGCGGGTTGGGACCGTACGAACCGTTCGGACCGCTCAGCCACAGGCCGAGTCCGATCTCGGTCTCGTGCGCGAACCCGGCGCCCAGCACGAGGTCGCGGCACCTGCCCTGCCCCTCGCGTACCCGCTCGGCCGACTCGGGGGACAGGACGCGATGGCCGTCGAAGGTCCCGCGCCCCGCGAAGATCCCGTACAGCGCCGCCACCGCCCGCGCGGTGCCGTGTCCGTTCGCGGCGGGGATCTCGGCGGCCCGCCACTCGGGAGAGTTGGCCTGAGCTGGTCCCAGGATCGGGTTGGTCAGCGCGGCCAGCGCGGCGGGCGCCAACTGGCTGAAGATCGCCGCCTGTTCACTGGTCCGCTCGACCGGCGGCTGCACCAGCTCGGCCGCCCGCCCGGACTCCTTGTCGGGCAGCCCGATCGTGAAGTCGATCCCGAGCGGCCCCGTCACCTCCCGCTCCAGGAAGGCCCCCGGCAGCAGCCCGGACACCCGCCGCACGACCTCCCCGACCAGGGAGCCGTAGGTGAAGGCGTGGTACCCGGAGGCGGTCCCCGGCGTCCACCACGGCTCCATCGCCGCGAGCCGCTGCGTCGTCAGCTCCCAGTCGCAGAGCTGCTCGAACGAGTGCGGCTCCCGCAGCCCGGACAGACCGGCGCGATGCGACAGCAGATGCCGGACGAGGACCCGCTCCTTGCCGGCGGCGGCGAACTCCGGCCAGTACGTGGCCACGGGTGCGTCGAGGTCGATGAGGCCCCGGTCGGCGAGGATGTGCGCGCACAGTGCCGTCGGCCCCTTGGTCGTCGACCACACATTGACCAGCGTGTCGCGCTCCCAGGGACGGCTGCGCTCGGCGTCGGCCCACCCGCCCCACAGGTCCACCACCGTCCGGCCGTCGACGGTCACGGTGACCGCGGCGCCCAGCTCCTCGCGCTCCCGGAAGTTCGCCTCGAACGCGTCCCGCACCGCCGCGAACCGAGGATCGCACTGTCCCTGCACCTGTGCCTCGTGCTCCGCCATCGGCCCCACCCCTTGTCGTCCGTTTGTCGTCCGCCGGAACCCCGGGCCACGGCAGCGCGGCCGGGCTCCCCGAACGTACCGACTGGTCGGACTGGGGGGAAGGTGCGCGCACCGGCCAAGCCGCCTCGCCCGGATCACCCTCACCCTGTCCGGAAGAACAGCGCGCCCTCCGGCTCCCGGTGCCCCTCGGCCGTGTGCCAGTAGTCGCGGGTCTCCACTGCCGACCCCGCGGCGTCGAAACGCGCGAAGACACAGCCGGCCAGGGTGACCGGCGCGCCCTCCTCCTCGGTGAGGACCCGGAACTCGGCCACGGCCACGCCGTCCACCCCGACGACAGGGGCGGAGAAGCGCACGTCCGTGACCCGCTCGGCCGCGAACGACCAACGCAGATACTCGGCCAGTCCGGCGCGTCCCCGATGCGGCTCCCGGAACGGCATCGAGCGGTGGACGCAGTCCTCGGCGTACAGCTCCAGCAGCGCGTCCACGTCGTGCCCGGACCAGGCGAGCTGCCAGACGCGCACGAACCGCTCCGCGGCCTCACGGGTGTCCATGCCGCGCCCTCAGGCGTGCGAACGCAGCCAGTCCAGCTTGGCCGCCTCGTGGAACGGGCCGCCGCCCTCGTGGTCGTTGAAGTCGTACACCTCGATGGCCTTCTCGTCGTGGGTCCAGGCGTTGAACGCCGCGAAGACGGTGGAGGGCGGGCAGGTCTGGTCCTCAAGGGCCGCCGAGAAGAACGCGGGCGCCCGGCCGCGCGCCGCGAAATGGACGCCGTCGAAGTACGACAGGGTGCGCAGGGCCTCCTCGGTGCGGCCCCGGTGCGTCTTGAGGTAGAGGCCGATCTCACGGTACGGGTGGCGGTCGGTGAGGGTCGCCGCCCGCGGGAAGTCGCACAGGAACGGCACGTCCGGTGCGACCGCCACCAGGTCCGGGACCAGGCCGCCGACCGCGATCGTGATGCCGCCGCCCTGGCTCGCGCCCAGCGCGACCGTGCGGCCGGCGTCGGTGAGGGGATGGGAGCGGGCGGCCTCGACGGCACGTACCGCGTCGGTCAGCACCCGGCGGTAGTAGTAGTTCTCGGGCGCGTCGATGCCCCGCGTCATGAACCCGGGATACGCGGGCGCGGCGCCCACCGGGTCCGCAGTCCCGCCGCCGGCGCCCCACGCGCTGCCCTGACCGCGTGTGTCCATCATGAAGTGCGCCCGGCCCGTGGAGGCCCACAGCAGGTTCTCGTGCGGCAGACCGCGCCCGCCGCCGTACCCGATGAACTCCACGACCAGCGGCAACGGCTCCCTCGCCCCGGCCGGCAGTCGCAGCCAGCCCTTCACCGGGTGACCGCCGAACCCGGCGAATGTCACGTCGTACACCTGTACGGTGCTCAGCCCTGTGTCGACCGGCTCGAACCGCGCGTCCAGGTCGTGCTCGCGCGCCTCCTGGAGCGTCTTGGACCAGAACGAGTCGAAGTCCTCGGGCTCGACGGACTCGCTGCGGTACTCGCGCAGTTCGTCGAGCGGAAGGTCGAACAGGGCCATGACGGACCGCCTTTGCGAAGAGTGACTGCGGATGATCACACCGTACGTGGATGATCAAAGGACTCGCCAGATCTCAGCCGTGCCCTGCGCCTACCATGGCGCCATGACGTGTGCCGTCGATCCTTCGGCCAAGGTCGTGGATCTGCTGGTCAGGGATGCCGAACTGCTCGTCGTCGACGCAGGGTGGGAAATCCCCGGCGGCTGGCTGGCCGTCACCGATGGTCGGGTGACCGGTGTCGGCCCCGCCGGGAGCGAACCCGAGGCCTGCACGACCGTCTCGGCGTCCGGACGGCTCGTCACCCCGGGCCTGATCAACACGCACCATCACCTCTACCAGAACCTCACCCGCTCCTACGCGCCCGCCGTGAACGGCTCGCTGTTCGACTGGCTCACCACCCTCTACCCGATCTGGGCCCGTCTGGACGAGGAGGCCGCATACGTTTCGGCCTACGTCGGAATGGCCGAACTCCTCATGGGCGGCTGCACCACGTCCTCCGACCACCTCTACGTCCACCCCCGCCCCCGCCTCGTCGACGCCGAGATCCGTGCCGCCCGCGACATCGCCTTCCGCTTCCACGCCACCCGCGGCTCGATGACCCGCTCCGTCGAGGACGGGGGACTGCCGCCGCGCTGCGTCACACAGACGGAGGACGAGGTCCTGGCCGACAGCGAGCGGCTGATCAGGGCGTATCACGACCCCGAGCCGGGCGCGCTGGTCCGGGTCGCGCTCGCGCCCTGCTCACCCTTCTCGGTCACCAGGTCGCTGATGACCGCGACGGCCGAACTCGCCGAGCGACACGACGTACGGCTGCACACCCACCTCGCCGAGGACCACGACGAGGACACGTACTGCCTTCGGACGTACGGCTGCCGTCCCGTGGAGTACTTCGAGGAGACGGGGTGGATGAGCGAGCGCAGCTGGGTCGCCCACTGCATCTACCCGAACGACGCCGAACTGCGCCGCCTCGCGGCAGCCGGCGTCGGCGTGGCGCACTGCCCCAGCTCCAACATGCTCATCGGCGGCGGCACCGCACGCGTGGCGGAGATGCGCGAACTGGGCCTGCCCGTCGGCATCGGCTGCGACGGTTCCGCCTCGACGGACCACGCCTCCCTCTGGATGGAGACCCGGGCCGCCCTGCTGCTGGGCCGCTACCGCGGCGGCCCCGGCGCGATGACCGCACGCGACGCCCTCGACATCGCCACCCGCGGCTCCGCGCGCTGTCTGGGCCGGGACGACGAACTGGGGCATCTGCGGCCCGGCGCCTGCGCCGACCTGGTCGTCTGGGACCTGCACGAGGTCGCCCTGGCCGGCGCGCTGAGCGACCCGGTGGAGGCGTGGCTGCGGTGCGGGCCGGCCCGGGCCTGGACGACCGTGGTCGCGGGCCGGGTCCTGGTCGATCGCGGTGAACCCCGGCTGCCCGGGC
Organism: Streptomyces coerulescens; assembly: GCF_042657965.1. Taxonomy (NCBI): domain Bacteria; kingdom Bacillati; phylum Actinomycetota; class Actinomycetes; order Kitasatosporales; family Streptomycetaceae; genus Streptomyces; species Streptomyces coerulescens. Next base: position 196,051 of record NZ_JBHSKM010000025.1, on the reverse strand, counting down.
TGGTGGACGCGTTGCGGGTGCATGCCGGGGTGGCGCGGGAGATGCAGGGACAGCCGTCCTGACCGGGCACGGCGCCTCACGCACGGCGGCCCGTCCACGCGGGCTCGGTGCGGGCCCATTCCCGGTCCCACTCGGCGAGGCGGCGACGCAGGGCGGCATGGCGTACGACGGTGTGGCCGAAGAGGATCACCGCGACGGCGCCGCCCGTCGTGCAGACGCCGATGGTGACGGTGCTCTGCCAGACCGCCGTGGTACCCGGGGGCGGGGTCACGCTGCGATCCCGCGAGTTCAGCCAGACGTCGACCGTCTCACCCGTCCGCGTCCCCGCCGGGACCCGTGCCGTGGCCGTACGAGGCCCCTGCTCCGGATCCGTCCAGCGCACCGTGGCCCTGGCGGTCGGCTGACGTCCGCCCGGTACGAGCGCAGCGGCGTGCGAGACCCTTTCGACGACCTCGGCCCGGACATGACGCCGGTCGGCCCACTGTTCCCGGGCCATGGCCCGGGCGTCGTCATGGGCCCACCAGGCCGTCACCACCCCGACCAGGGGTGCGACGACCAGCAGCAGCACCGCCACGGTCACCAGCGTCCACGCTTCCACGACATCCGACCTGCGCCGCAACGGACTCGACCGCAGGCGCCAGCCGTACACCCGGCTTCGCATGCCGTCCAGGTACCCCACACGGCGGACATCGTGCCTGACGAATCCGGACGCATATCGTCACATATGGCCCCGAAAGGCCGCTGATCAGCCGAAGCGTTCGATACGGATGCGGTCCACAGGCTGTCCCGCGGCCACCAGCAGCCGCGAAGCATGTTCCGCGAACCCGTTGGAGCCGCACACATAGGCCTCCCACCCACCCGGAGGCCGCTCGGCCAGGAGTGGCGCCACATGTGCGGCGGCCATACGTCCGACCGCCACACCCTCCGGCGCGCTCCGCGTGAACACGGGCGTCGTCTCCGCGCCGTACTCCCGGGCGTAGATGAGCTCCTCGGGGCTGCGCGCCGACACCAGCAGCCGCAGCGGCACGTCCAGCCCCCGCGCCCGGTGGTGCCGCACCATCGACATCAGCGGTACGACGCCGGACCCTGCGCCGACCAGCAGCGCCGGCCGGTCCCCGGGCCAGGCGAAGAAGCCGCTGAGCGGGCCGCGTACCTCGACCCTGTCACCGGGCTCGGCCACGGTGTGGAACCAGCCCGAGACCTCACCGCCGTCCACATGGTGCAGGGTGAGCTCGATGTGCCCGGAGTCGTCGGGAGCCGACGCGAGGGAGTAGTGGCGCTGGGCCACATAGCCGTCCCCGGCGGTCAGCCGCAGCATCAGGTGCTGGCCGGGCAGATGGCCCGCCCAGTGCGGCACCGCGAGCCGGAAGGTCGCGGCATGCGGGGTCTCGCGGCGGATCTCGGTGATGGTCGCCGTCTGCCACAGCGTGGCCGCCTGCTCGCCGACGGCGATCCGGCCGGGCACGGCGAACCGGGTCGGCGGCGTGTACGTGTCGACTGCCTCAGTCACCGGAGTACCGCTGCTCCTCCCAGGGGTTGCCCCGGGCGTGGTAGCCGTTCTGCTCCCAGAACCCCGGCTCGTCGTGGTCCAGGACACGCAGCCCCGCGATCCACTTGGCGCTCTTCCAGAAGTACAGGTGCGGCACCAGCAGCCGAGCCGGACCACCGTGCTCCGGGGCGAGCGGCTTCCCGTCGTACTCCCAGGCGATCCAGGCCCGCCCGCCGGTCAGGTCGGCCAGCGGAAGGTTGGTGGTGTAGCCGGTGTGCGAATAGGCCACCACATGTGTGGCCGACACATGGGGCCGGACCACATGGAGAAAGGCGTCCAGCGACACGCCTGCGAACCGCACGCCGAACTTCGACCAGCTCGTCACGCAGTGGATGTCGCCCTCGTACTCCGACGTCGGCAGCGCGTGCGCCTCGTCCCAGTTCCAGCTGCGCGGCTCCTCGACCAGACCGTCCACGCGGAACGACCACTCGGCCGGCGTCAGGTCGGGCGTGACCTCGGCGGACAGGACCGGCCAGTCGTCGCCCGCGTCGTACTGGCCGGGCGGCAGCGCTTCGTTGCGGACGCGTGGGCGTCCGGTGAAGCCTCGGGTGACGTTCATACGGCTTGTGCCTCCAGGCCGTCGTGGGCGACGGCCCGCGGGTCGAGCGGGATCGGCAGGTGCTTCGTACAACCGTACGCGTTCCCTCGGGGTCTCCCCATGCGGGGCCGGGACGGGCCCGCCGTCGTGATCGTTGGGGTAGTGTGGCCGTCCGGCCGGGACAGTCCCGGCCTTGCGGAGACCCGGGAGGTGAGACCCATTACCGCTGTGTCAGGTGGGGTGCTCTCACCTCGGATCGGCGCGGACCACCGCCCCTAGGCGGCCGCGAGAGCACCCTTCGGCTTCCGAAAGGCTCTCGGCTTCCATGCCCTCTCTGTCTCCCTCCTCGCCCGCTTCCCCCGCACCGCTCCCGTACGACGCCGTCGTGGCCGCGCTCAGAGCCGCCGGCTGTGTCTTCGCCGAGGACGAGGCCCGGCTGATCCTGGCCGCCGCCCGCACCCCGGACGAACTGGCGGCGATGGTGGACCGGCGGGTCACCGGCCTGCCCCTCGAACTCGTCGTCGGCTGGGCCGAGTTCCGCGGTCTGCGGATAGCCGTCGAACCCGGTGTCTTCGTACCCCGTCGCCGTACCGAGTTCCTGGTCGAGCAGGCCCTCGCCGCCGCACCCGAGGCGACCGTCGTGGTGGACCTGTGCTGCGGCTCGGGCGCGGTCGGCGCCGCGCTGGCCGCAGCGCTCGGCTCACCCGGCCCGATCGAGCTCCACGCCGCCGACATCGACCCGGCGGCGGTGCGCTGCGCCCGCCGCAATGTGGCCCCCTACGACGGGCGGGTGCACACGGGCGACCTCTTCGAGGCGCTCCCCGACAGCCTTCGCGGACGTGTCGGCATTCTCGCCGCGAACGTGCCGTACGTACCCACCGACGAGGTCGGTCTGCTGCCCGCCGAGGCGCGCGACCACGAGCCCCTTGTCGCTCTCGACGGCGGCCCGGACGGCCTCGACGTGCTGCGACGCGTGGCCGCCGGTGCGCACCACTGGCTTGCACCCGGCGGCTGCCTGCTGATCGAGACGAGCGCACGCCAGGCGCCGACGGCCCTGGAAGCCTTCGCCGGCACAGGCCTGTCGGCGCGTCTGGTCGTCTCCGAGGAGCTGTACGCGAACGTCGTGATCGGCCGCAGCGGCGCCCGCTGAAGGGCCGGGTGGGGCCGGCCGGTCAGGTCGTCGCGTCGCTGTGCGAGGGACTGTCCGAGGGGCCGGCACCCGGCCGGTCCCAGTGCCGGAACCCGGGGAACCTGCCGCGCCAGTCACCCGGCCCCCCGTCCCGGTCCTTGCCCTTTTCCTTCTTCCGTGCCTCCCAGTCGCCCGCGAGGGCGCGGGTGGCCGTCCTGGTGCCGTCGTCGGACCGTGTGCCGACGAGGAAGATGTCGTCGCCCTTCTCGAGGGCGCTGGTGCCCGAGCCCTTGTCCCCGTCGTGGCGCACGGTGGTGTCCGCGCCGACGGTCCAGGTCCACTCGGCGCCGTCCTCGCTCTTCACCGTGACCTGGTCGCCGTCGACCTTCTCGACGGTGCCGCGCTGCCAGATCCGTACGACCCATGCGTCGGTGTCGGGATCCCGCACAGTCGATTCGCCGTGCACGCCGCCTCCGCCGAGACCGAACCACGCGCCGGGCCCGTGCCGTCCGCCGGGCTCGCCCGGTGACGGCGAGGCCGGCCCGGAGGCCGAGGGCGAGGCGCCGTCCCCGGAGCCCGAGGAGGTCGCGGCGTAGGCGACCGTACCGCCGAGGGCCAGGGCGGCGACCGTGGCCGCCGCGGTCACCGCCCTGGCGCGGCCGGACCGCCGCCGTTGGTGATCCTGATCGTGTGTCATCGCTCGCTCCCCTCGGTCACGGCACCGGCATCCCCATGCCACGCCTTGCTGTGATTGTGGGATGCGAACCATAAGGAACCAGTAATCAGTTCCTGTGAAGGTACTTTCCCCTTCACCGAACCGCGCCCCGAAATGGGCCCGTATAAGCACTGCTTTGGGAATTCAAAAGCCGCCATACAGGGCCAAATCGAGACCTGTGCAAGGGAGTTGACCAGGCACGGGGCGTGGGGTCCACGTCGCGCCTCGGAGCGAAGTCCGTGGTCCCGCCACTGGTGGCGCCAGAGATCCGGGCCGACGGGCGAGCCGTGCTCGTTCCGCTCCAGGTCGCGAATTTCGGCCCGCACCGCGCCGAGCCGCTCCCCGCGCACCTTGTGAGGTGCGGTTACTGCCTGCACGATCGGCGTCGCTCGAACGAAAGTCCACTCCGGAGCGATCGACCAGAGGAGACCCCTGTGACGACCGACCGCATCAGCCTCGGCCCCGAGGCCGCCCGGCAGCTCGCGACCACGACGAAGACGACACCGCAGATGCGTGGAGTCACCCCGCGCTATCTGCTGCGGGCCCTTCCCTGGGTCGATGTGGAATCAGGTGTCTACCGCGTCAATCGGCGCCGCACCTACGTCCTCGGCGACGACCGCATCAGCACCCACACCGACGAGGGAAGCCCTCGTGTGATTCCGGGCGACTTACGCGAGATTCCGTATCTGCGCCGGGCCGATGACGCCTTCCTCGGCCAACTCGCCGACGGCTTCACGGAGATGAGTTTCGAGCCCGGTCAGGTGCTGGTCCGCGAGGGCGACACCGCCGAGCACCTGTGGGTGATCGTCCGGGGCCGCGCCGAGAAGCGGACCACCGGCCGGTACGGCGACGAAGCGCTGATCCAGGTCATCGGCGACGGGCAGTACTTCGGCCTGGAGGCGTGGACCAGGGGCGAGCCGATGCCGTACGCCGTGAAGGCCCTCACCCCGGGCGTCGCGCTGCGCGCCGAACGCTCGGTGCTCGCCGGCCTGATGAACCGCGACGAGGCACTGCGCGGTGCCGTGGACGCGTACACGGCGGGTGACATGCCCGCACCCGGCACCGAGGCGCCGATCGACCTCAGCGGCGGCCACGTGGGCGAGGTCGACCTGCCCAGCACGTACGTCGACTACGAGGACGCGCCGCGCGAGTACCACATGACGCTCGCGCAGACCCGGATGATGGTGCACTCCCGCGTCGCCGACCTCTACAACGGGCCGATGGACCAGACGCGTACCCAGGCCAATCTGACCGTCCAGGCCCTGCGCGAGCGGCAGGAGAACCTGATGCTCAACCACCCCGAGTTCGGGCTCCTGCACAACGTGCCGGCCGGCCAGCGGGTGCAGGCGCGCACCGGTGCGCCGACCCCCGACGACCTCGACGAACTGCTCGCGAAGGTGTGGAAGCAGCCCGCGTACTTCCTCGCGCACCCGCGGGCCATCGCCGCGTTCGGGCGCGAATGTACGCGGCGGGGAGTACCCCCGGTGACGGACAGCCGGTTCGGCAGCCCCCTGCTGACCTGGCGCGGGGTGCCGCTCCTTCCCTCCGACAAGGTGCCCTGCCCGAACGGCTCCGGCGACGCGGCCGGGACCACCGAGATCCTGCTGATGCGGACCGGTGAGGCGGAGCAGGGCGTGGTGGGACTGCGCCCGGCGGCGGTGCCGGACGAGGTCGAACCCGGGCTGTCCATGCGGAACATGGGCATGGACCAGAAGGGGATCACTTCCTACCTGATGACCGCCTACTTCAACACGGCGGTGCTGGTGGACGACGCGATCGCCGTGCTCCAGAACGTCGAGGTGTCCAAGTACCATGACTACTCCTGACGTCACGGCATGGCCGGCGCAGTCGGCCGACCCGTCGTCGCGGGTGCGTCAACCCGGCGGTTTCAGTGCCGAGTTGATCCGGCAGGACTTCCCGATCCTGCACCGCCCCGTCAACGGCCGTCCCCTCGTCTGGCTCGACAACGCGGCCACGACCCAGAAACCGCGCCAGGTCATCGAGGCGCTCGCCGCCTACTACGGCGCCGCCAACTCCAACATCCACCGCGGCGCCCACACCATGGCGCGGGAGGCCACCGAGGCGTACGAGGCGGGCAGGGCGGCCGTCGCCGAGTTCCTCGGCGCAGCCGGCCCGGACGACATCGTCTTCGTGCGCGGCACCACTGAGGCCATCAACCTCGTCGCCCAGAGCTGGGGCCGGGCCAACCTCGGGCCCGGCGACGACGTCCTGGTGCCGGTACTGGAGCACCACTCGGACATCGTGCCCTGGCAGATGGTCGCCAAGCAGACCGGCGCCCGGCTCGTGCCGATCCCGCTCACCGACGACGGAGAGATCGACCAGGACGCGTATCGCGATCTGCTGTCCTCGCGGACCCGACTCGTCGCGATCAGCCACGCCTCGAACGTCCTCGGCACCGTCCCACCGGTCAAGGAGATGACGGCGCTCGCCCACCGCTACAACGCCAAGGTGCTGGTGGACGGCGCCCAGGCGGTGGCTCATTTCCCGGTCGACGTCCAGGACCTGGACGCGGACTTCTACGCGTTCTCGGGCCACAAACTGTTCGCGCCGACCGGTATCGGCGCCCTGTACGCGAAGCCGGAACTCCTCGCGGGGATGGCACCCTGGCAGGGCGGCGGCAACATGATCGAATCCGTGGCCTTCGGGGAGACCACCTTCGCGCCGGTCCCGCACCGCATGGAGGCCGGCACCGGCCACATCGGCGGAGTCGTCGGACTGCTCGCCGCCCTGAACTGGCTGACGTCCCTGGACCGCGAGGCCGTCGCGGTGTACGAAGGGGACCTCATGGCGTATGCGCACGAGGCCCTCGCCACGGTTCCCGGGCTGGAACTGATCGGCTCGGCGCCCTACCGGATCGCGGTGCTCACCTTCACGCTCGCGGGGCAGGACCCGGCCGCCGTCGCAGACCGGCTCGACCGTGACGGGATCGCCGTCCGCGCCGGCCACCACTGTGCCCAACCGGCTCTGGCCCACTACGGACTCCAGTCGGCGGTACGCGCCTCGCTCGCGCTCTACAACACCTACGGGGAGGTGGACCAGCTCGTCGCCTCGCTGCACAGACTGCAGGAGGCCGTCTGACGACGGGAGTCGGAACTGAACCGGGTCCGGGGCCGGACGGCCCCGGACCCGACCGCGTCAGGCCGAGGGTCCGGGCGGTCGGCGGGACGATCGGCCGGTTCCCTCAACTCGTGGGCAGCACACGCGCGATGAGCAGCGCCACGTCGTCGGAGTTGTCGGGCCGGTGCAAGGTACGCAGGAGAAGGTCGCAGCACTCCTCCAGCGGGCGGTCGGGGTCGTCGAGGAGCTCCAGCAGCGCGTCGAGACGTTCGTCGAGCGGATGCTGACGGGTCTCGACGAGCCCGTCGGTGTAGAAGACCAGTTGGTCGCCGGGTTCGAGATCCACGGTCGTCGTGGAGAAGGCCACGCCGCCGACGCCCAGCGGCGCTCCCGTGGGAAGTTCGAGGAGTTCCGGGGCATGTCCGCGGCGGACGCGCGCGGGCGGCAGATGGCCGGCGTTGGCGATCCGGACCTGCCGCAGCCTCGGGTCGTGCACGGCGTACACGCAGGTGGCTATGGAGTGGTCGAGGCCCTGGGTGATCTTGTCGAGGTGCTCCAGGAGCCGTGTCGGTTCGAGGTCCAGGGAGGCCAGCGTGTTCGTCGCGGTGCGCAGCCGGCCCATGGTCGTGGCGGCGTCGATGCCGCTGCCCATCACATCGCCGACGACGAGCGCCGTCTTGCCGCCCTCCAGCGGGATCACGTCGAACCAGTCACCGCCGACCTCGGCGCCTGCGCCCGCCGGCTGATAGCGGGAGGCCACCTCCAGACCGCCGGTCACCGCGGGATGGCTGGGCAGCAGGCTGCGCTGGAGGGTCAGGGCGGTGTCCCGGGCGTTCTGGTACCAGCGGGCGTTGTCGATCTGCACCGCCGCGCGGGCGGCCAGTTCCCGGGCGAGCAGCAGGTCGTCGTCGCTGAACGGCAGCGGGTTGCGGGTGCGTTTGAGATCGAGTGCGCCGAGCACCTCGCCCCGCGCGATCAGCGGCACCGCGAGATAGGAGTGCACGCCCGCGCGGCCCAATTGCACGGCGGCCTCGGGGGAGCGGGCGATACGCGGCAGGTCCTGCCCCTCGACACGGGCGAGCAACACCGGGCTCGCGGTGCGCACGCACTCGGTGACGAGGCGGTCCGGGCCGTAGCGGGCGACCTCACCCGGCGGATCGGCGGCGTCGAGCGCCTCCGTGGGGTGGTCGGCCTGGACGGCCAGGGCACGGATCACCGCCGACTCGGCCGGACCCAGGCTGCTGCGCCTGCCCTCCACCACCGCTTCCAGGAGGTCGACGGCCGCGACGTCGGCGAGCTCCGGCACCGCGACCTCGGCCAGCTCGCGCGCCGTGCGGTCCAGCTCCAGGGTGGTGCCGATGCGCGCGGAGGCGTCGGCGATGAGATCCAGACGGCGGCGTGCCGTCGCCGCCTCCAACGCGGCCTGGTGCTGTTCGGTGATGTCCACGGCCATCCCGGCCACGCCGAGCACCGTGCCGGCCGTGTCCTCGAGTCGGTACAGCGACACGGACCAGAAGTGCTCACGGTCCGGATCGGCGGGCGTGCGGCCCACGATGCGCTGGTTGACCAGCGGCTCGCCGGTGCCCAGGACCAGGCGCAGGGCCGTCTCGATGCCGTCCGCGTCGACCCCGGGCAGCAACTCGCGCGGCGTGTGGCCGATGTGGTCCTCGGCGGGGATGCCGTTGAGCTGGGCCAGCGCCGCGTTGACCGAGACGTAGCGCAGATCCGTGTCGAGGACGGCGAGTCCGATCGGGGCCTGCGCGATGGTGCGCGTCGACAGCGCGACGTCCCGCTCCACCCGGCGGACCGTCGTCTGGTCGGCGCACAGGCCGAGGGCGTAGACGTCCCCCTGGTCGTCCAGCAGTCGCATGTTGCGGAACTCCACCAGGCGCGTGCCGCCGTCCTTGCGCCGGATCGGAAACGCTCCGGCCCAGCCCTCACCGGTCTCCATGACGTCGGCGAACAGCTTGACGACCAGGTCCAGGTGCTGTTCGTGGACCATGATCCGGGCGGCGTACTCGCCCAGCGCCTCCTGCGCCGAATAGCCGAACAGCTCCTCGGCCTGGGGGCTCCACAGCACGATGCGCCCCTCGACGTCCAGCACCACCGAGGCCACGCCGAGCACGTCGAGCAGCCCGCTCGGACCCACCGGCCCGCGCACCGGCTCGTCGCCGTCGGCGACGGGTGATTCGGCTGGAGACATGCCACGCACCGCCTTCGCCCATCCTCGCGGCACGCCGTTCCCCCGTGCCGACTCCCCTTGTTCTACCGTGTTCAACCGTCTCCGGGCCCCCTCGGTCGCTCACCTCCACCATCCCTCAACACGGCGGCGGTCGTCCCCCGAAGCCGGTACCGGGACACGGGACTGTGGCCGATCAGACAGCGGGCGTTCTTTTGTTTGGTCTGTACATGACCACGTGGCCCCGCCAGACTGTCGCCGACACGCCCCCGCCCCCCAAGGAGTCGCTCCCATGGCCCTGCGTGCCCGGCAACGTTGTCATGCGGTTCTCACCGGCCTCGTCGCCCTCGCCTCCGCAGCCGTGCTGTCCTCGGCGGTGCCCGCGCAGGCCGCCGACACCTGGACCGAGGTGGGCTCTGACCGTGCCGACCCGCTGCGCGAGAGCCAGGGTCTGGCCTCCATCGAGGTCCCGGCGAACAGCGCCAACCGCTACACCGGCATCGGCACCATCCCCTTCTCGGTCTCCACCCGCGGCTGGAACCACGTGGGCGACCCCGACGCCTCCTACAACGGCTACTACATCGAGCCCTACCAGGCGGACTCGGGCACCGCGAAGATGTTCCGCGTGCAGGCGCCGAACGGGACCTGGGCGGAATACGTGCACACGCTGGGCTCCGGGGAGGCGCTGAACAACTCCTTCGTGGCCATCGCCCCCGCCGGCCAGTGGATGGTCTCGGGCGAGTGGGGCACCATGACCCGCCTGCTGGTCCACCCCACCCCCGGCGTCAACCCGAGCACTTCGCCCTCCGCGAACCTCCCCTGGGCCTCCAGCATCCGGCTCGACCACGCCGTACGCGACGTACAGGGCTGCGACTTCCTCAATGCCACGACGCTGCTGTGCTCCTCCGACGACCCGGCCGGCACCCTCTTCGGCATGACCAAGCCGCTGCTCCAGATCGACCTCTCCGCCGAGCCGGGCAGCTCCGACGTGACCGGCCATGTCACGGCCCTGCGCCAGCTCCCGCTGCGCAGCTCCTGCTCGGGCGACTTCGAGACGGAGGGCATCGACTACGACCGCCGTACCGGCACCCTGCGCGTGATCGTCATCTCGCCGGGCTTCTGTGTGCTGACCGACAGCAAGACGTACAAGTTCACGCGCGGCTGAGCCGCCGTGGGCGGGTTCCGCCGGTAGTGCTCCGGCGTGGGTGGTGCTTTTCTTGGGTTGGGGTCCGGTTCCGCGGGCTACCCGTGGCACCGCGACGCGGCCACGAGAGGAGCGATCACGATGGAACGTGAACGACTGCACGAGGAGCCCGTCTCCGTCGAGATCAGCGGATGCAGCAAGGAAGACGCCCGGATCGTGTTCGACGCGCTGTGCACGTGCTTCGAGTCCGACCGGGGCCCCGAGGACGTGCCGCAGCAGCTCCACGAGACGCGCCCGATGGTGTGGCTCGGCACGTTCGAGGTGACCGACACGCAGGAGTGCCCGGCACCGGCGCGCCTGTCGTCCTCCGTCGAGGCCGACGCGCAGGGGGGCTACTGGGCCATCGAACGGCTCCGTACGACGCTGGACTCCCTGTTCACGGTGCATGACCTGGCGTCCGCCTCGGGCGACCAGGAGCGGGAGCTGCACGTGGTGCTGGAGAGCCGCCCCGGCCTCACCTGACCGAGTCCGGCAAGGGCGCGCTCGGTCAGGACGGTCCCAGCAGGCCGAGCACGGCGTGCCGGTAGACGGCGTGGACGGCGGGCAGGTCCGAAAGGCAGGCCCGCTCGTCCACGCCGTGCAGCCCCGCGTACCGCACGCCGAAGCCCGCCGTGGCCGCGATGCCCTCGCCGGCGAGCAGATTGCCGATGTTCGACGGGCCGGCGGTCCTGGCCCGCAGCGTCATCCCTTCCCGAGCGCCGGCGTCCAGGAGCGCCGCCGCCGGTTGCTCCTCCTCGGCCAGCCGGTACGGCGGCCAGGACGCCACCGGTGTGATCGCGGTCGGGCGCGGGGCGGGCACCCGCGCGTCCAGCTCGCCGACCGCCTCGCGGACCAGGCGTTCGGCGGCGCGGGCGTCGAAGCCGGGAGTCGTGCGGATGTCGACGCCCAGTTCGCACCGGCCCGGTACCACCGAGAATCCCTGACCGCCGTGGCAGAAGGTCACCGTCAGCTTCGGCGGCAGCGGGAAGGCGCCCTCGGCGCCCGGCAGCTCGGACTCCTCCAGGAGCCGTACCAGGCGCGCCGCGCGGGAGACCGCGCCCGGCGCCGTGTGGCGTGACCCCGAGTGACCCGAGGCGGCGTGCACCGAGATCGTGGCGCGCCACAGGCCGCGCCCGCCGACCACGACCTCGTCGAGCCCCGGGTAGCCGATCATCACCCCGGCCGGACGGACCGCATCCGGGTCGGCCAGATAGGCGCGGGCACCGCCGAAGCCGCCCGTGTGCTCGTCCACGTCGAGCAGCACCGCGAGCCCGCCGCGCAGGTCGGCGGCCCGGTCGTGCAGCTCGGCCGCGATGGCGCAGAACATGGCCGCGGCGAGCTTGGAGTCCGCGGCGCCACGCCCGCGCAGCCAGCCGTCGACGACGTCACCGCAGTCCGGCGGGAACGTCCAGGCGCTCTCGTCCCCGTACGGCGCGGTGTCGACGCAGGCGTCCAGCGCCCACCAGGGGCCGGGCAGGCCGCCGGTGACCTCGACCAGCAGGCCGACGACGCCGCCGTTGTCGCCGCGCAGGCGGCGACACGGCAGTTCGCGCCCGGCGAGCCAGTCCTCCAGGACGCCGAGGACGGGGCCGTAGTCGTCGATCCCGGCGCGGCTCGGGCAGCGGATGAGGCGCTGGGCGAGGGCGATCGTGTCGGCGTGTGGGGTCATCAGGCCACTGTGCCCGAAGCGGGATGTGGGGACGGGTGGGGGATGTGTGGCGGCTGCGGGTGCGTGGGGGCCGGCCGCGCAGTTCGCCGCGCCCCTTGAGGGCGTGCAGCGGACGTACCTCCAGGGGCGCGAGCAACCGCCCGCAACCCGCAGTCGCCCACTCGGCCGATGCGTGAGTGGCCGGTGTCACCCCACCCCGGTTGTGCAACTAGTTGCATAAGGGCTTCCCGGTCCTCTACAACTACCTCAGGCACGACACCGCGCACGGAGGGGCCCCGATGAGCCGTTACCCGCACCTGCTGAGCCCGCTGGACCTCGGCTTCACCACGCTGCCCAACCGCGTCCTCATGGGCTCCATGCACGTCGGCCTGGAGGAGGCCGAGCGCGGCTTCGAGCGCATGGCGGCCTTCTACGCGGAGCGGGCCCGCGGCGGAGTGGGGCTCATCGTCACCGGTGGAATCGCGCCCAACGACGAGGGACGCCCGTACGAGGGCGGCGCCAAGCTCACCACCGAGGCGGAGGCCGAGCAGCACCGGGTCATCACCGAGGCGGTGCACCGCGAGGGCGGCCGGATCGCGATGCAGATCCTTCACTTCGGCCGCTACGCCTACCACCAGGACCTCGTCGCCCCGAGCCCGCTCCAGGCACCGATCAGCCCCTTCCCGCCGCGCGAGCTCACCGACGCCGACGTCGAGCGGACCATCGACGACTACGCCCGCGCCGCCCGCCTCGCCCGACAGGCCGGCTACGACGGCGTGGAGATCATGGGCTCCGAGGGCTACCTCATCAACGAGTTCATCGCCCAGCAGACCAACCACCGCACCGACCGCTGGGGCGGCGCGTACGAGAACCGCATGCGGTTCCCCGTCGAGATCGTGCGCCGGGTGCGCGAGGCCGTCGGCGAGGACTTCATCATCGTCTACCGGCTGTCCATGCTGGACCTCGTCCCCGGTGGCTCCACCCTTGACGAGGTGATCACGCTCGCGAAGGCCGTCGAGGCCGCCGGGGCGACGATCATCAACACCGGCATCGGCTGGCACGAGGCGCGCATCCCGACCATCGCCACGTCCGTGCCCCGCGGCGCCTACACCTGGGTCACCAAGCGGCTGATGGGCGAGGTGTCCGTTCCGCTCGTCACCACCAACCGCATCAACACCCCCGAGCTGGCCGAGGAGTTGCTGGCCGACGGCTGCGCGGACATGGTGTCGATGGCCCGTCCGATGCTCGCCGACGCCGACTTCGTCGCCAAGGCCGCGGCCGGCCGGCCCGAGGCCATCAACACCTGCATCGGCTGCAACCAGGCCTGTCTCGATCACACCTTCAGCGGCAAGATCACGTCCTGCCTGGTCAACCCGCGCGCCTGCCACGAGACCGAGCTGACGCTGTCCCCGACGCGGCTGCGCAAGCGCGTCGCGGTGGTGGGCGCCGGACCGGCCGGGATGGCCTGCGCCGTCAGCGCCGCCGAACGCGGCCACGACGTCACGCTGTTCGACGCCGCGAGCGAGATCGGCGGCCAGCTGAACGTCGCCCGCAAGGTCCCCGGCAAGCAGGAGTTCGACGAGACGCTGCGCTACTTCCGCCACCAGCTCGACTGGCAGGGCGTCGAGGTACGGCTGAACACCTGGGTGTCGGCCGAGGACCTCGCCGCCTACGACGAGGTGGTCGTCGCCACCGGCGTCACCCCGCGCATCCCGGAGATCCCCGGCATCGACCACCCGAGCGTGGTCGGCTACCTCGACGTCCTGCGCGACGGCGCCCCCGTCGGCCGGCGCGTCGCCGTCCTCGGCGCGGGCGGCATCGGCTTCGACGTCGCCGAGTTCCTCACCGACGGTGGAGACAAGGCGAGCGAGGACCCCGCGACGTACTTCCGGCACTGGGGCGTCGACATGGACTACACGGGACCCGGCGGCCTCGGCGCGCCCGAGCGACCCGCCCCGCCGCGCACCGTCTACCTGCTCCAGCGCAAGCCCACCAAGGTCGGCGCGGGTCTCGGCAAGACCACCGGCTGGATCCACCGCACCGAGCTCAAGCACCGCGGCGTCACCATGGTCCCGGGCGTGCGCTACGACCGGATCGACGACGCCGGACTGCATGTCACCGCAGGCGAGGAGAGCACGGTCCTCCCCGTCGACACCGTGGTGCTGTGCACCGGCCAGGAGCCGCGACGGGGCCTGTACGAAGCCCTGATCGCCGCCGGGCGCAGCGCGCACCTCATCGGCGGTGCCGACGTGGCCGCCGAACTGGACGCCAAGCGGGCCATCAAGCAGGGCACCGAGCTGGCGGCGAGCCTGTAGGGCGGGCATTCACCGGTCGTCGGCCGGCTGCCGCACGTCCCTAGGATGACTCCATGTCCCTCCCGCACGCGATCCTCATCGCCCTGCTCGAAAAGCCTTCGTCGGGGCTGGAGCTGACCCGCCGGTTCGACAAGTCGATCGGGTACTTCTGGTCGGCGACGCACCAGCAGATCTATCGCGAGCTGGGGAAACTGGAGGCCGAGGGATTCATCCGGACCCTGCCGTCGCAGCAGCCGGCCCGTGGGCAGAAGAAGAGCTACGAGGTCCTGCCCGCGGGCCGCGCCGAACTGGCCCGCTGGACCGCCGCCTCCCAGGACCCGCGGCCGCACCGCGACCCCCTGCTGCTGCGGATGCGCGCCGCGGCCGTCGTCGGGACCGAGGGCATCGAAGCGGATCTGCGTCGCCATCTCGCCCTGCATCAGCGGCAGTTGGCCGAGTACGAGGAGATCGAGGAGCGCGACTTCCCGCCCGACAAGGACAGCTCGCAGGACCGGCTGCGACACCTGGTACTGCGAGCGGGCCTCGATCTGGAGACCTTCTGGATCCAGTGGCTGACGCGTGCCCTGGACGAGTTCGCCGAACTGCCGGGGCACGAGACGGCGTGAGCCGCGGCGGCTGCCCGGAGCCCGGCCGGGCTCACGGTCACGGGCAGCACGGCGTCGGCCGGCGCCGCCCGGGCGGTGCCTGCTCCAGCGTCTGCCCGGGTCAGAGGCGGTACGGCTTCGACGACTTGCGGCGCAGGTACCAGGCCGCGGCGGCGACCCCCGTGCCCACCAGGACCCCGCCGCCCACCAGCGTGAGCGTGCCGTAGTCCTGGCTGCCGCCGCCGACGCCACCCATCACACCGCGCGACGGCGAGGCCGTGGCGGAGATCGTGGGCCTGACGCTGGGCGAGACGATGACGGACTGCGTGCCCGCCGTCGTGCCGTCCGAGCAGATGACGATCACGGTGTAGGTGCCGGCGCTCACGTTCGACCATGCCGCCGACTGCAGCGCGCTCGTCCCCGACAGGGACACCTGACGCCCCTGCGAGAAGTTCGCCTGACGGCTGTTGAGCAGCGAGGCGGTACCCCAGCTGCCGTTGACGTTCGTGCAGGCGCGGGTGGTGACGGAGACCGTGGATCCCGTGGTGCTCACGGAGATGCCCGATTGGGCCTCGGCCGGGCCTGCGGCCACGAGGAAAGAAAGTGCGGAGGCGGCTGCCACGGTAAGGCCCGAGCGGAGGAAGAGCGATGAGTTGCGCATGTGATGCCCTCCGGCGGCACGGTCGGCGGTACGTCCGTTGCGCCGCCGAGGGTCGGGAACGCCCGTGCTGCCTCAGGGGAAGCCAACGCGCCCCGGGGCCCCGCCGCATGCGGGCGTCCCCCGGACAGGTGACGTGCTGCTGCATCCGGGGGACATCGGACCGGGTGGGTCCCGTCGGCCCCGGCGCGGCCTCAGTCCCGAGCGGCGCCGGTCGTCACCTTCAGCTCCGTCGAGAAGCCGCCCCAGGTGCCGTCGGGCAGCCTGCCCCGGAGCCGCACCCGATGACTCACACCGCGCTCCGGCCCCAGATAGAAGCTGTACGTGGCCCGTTCGCGCGGCGCGCTCCCGCCGTACACCAGCGAGGTCGCCGCACGGCCGTCGAGCTGGATCTGGTACTCCGTGACGACGCCGTCGGTGCGCGGCGGAACCCAGCTCAGGTCGAGGTAGTAGGCCCCGTCGGAGTGATGGCTCGTCGTGGCCTCGAACCCGGTCGGCGCGGTGCCGCGCCCGTCGTCGGTGCCCGGCGTGGTGAGGCGCACGGCCACCGTCGCCGGCGAGAGGTTGTCGGCGGCGTCGCGGGCCCGGACGGTGAAGGCGTAGCGGGTGCCCGGCCTGAGTCCCGTGACGACGGTCGCCGTCTGGTTCCCGCCCACACTGTGGATCTTCGCCTCGCCCTGATAGATGTCGTACGACACCACGTCCCGGTCGTCCGTCGCCGGTGACCACGACAGCTGGACCGCCCTGCTGCCGACCGCGCGCCCGCTTGCGCTCCCCGGGCGGGTGGGGGCCGACCGGTCGGCGGCCACGGCCTTGGGGGTCGTCGCTCGGACCGTCCTGCTCGGCGGCCCGAGACGCCCGTCCTTGTCACGGGCCCGCACCGTGAACGCGTAACTGGTGGACGGCTTGAGCATGGTGACATCCACCATGTGCTCGGCACCCGGCACTTCCTCGACCTTCATGGGGCCCCGATATACCTCGTAGACCTCGATGCCGCGCTCCGCGGTGACCGCGTTCCACATGACGTGCACGCTGGTCGCGCTGCCCGCGGCGGCCGTGACCCCCGTGGGTGCCCCGGGCAGCCGGCCACCGCCCTTCCCGTCCGCCTCACCCCAGGTGCACGAGGAGAGCAGCGCGAGCGCCGCGCACACGGCGGATACGAGAACGAGAACGCGTCGCACGACTCTGCCTCCCGGGGGCGGCCTCGCGGCAATGGTCCGGACCAATATGACGCGGCTGACGCGATCACATCAAGAGGGCGTCGTCGGTGACCTGGCCGCTCGCGCGGGACTCGGCGGTCGTTGGTGACCCGCCCGGAGGATTACGTATGCTGAAGTTCCTCGCGGCTGAACTCTCCCTGAGGGATGGTGAGTTCATGCCGTCCCGGCGCGGGCCGCTGTCGTCGCTGATCCGGTGCCGGACGCGGGTGGCCGGGGGGTCGGGGCCCGTCGTGGGCCCGGGCCCCCCGGCCTCTGCCGCGGAGCCGGAGGGGCGCGGTCGTGTCGCCGGGGTGTGCGCCGTACGGACCCCCCTGGTGGCAGCATGATCCGAGCGCCCTCACATTGGACAGCGTGTTCCGCCGTGTCCGAGGGACGCGGCGGCATGTGGGTGTCCGTGTCCCCGGCGAGAGGGTTCCGAATCGTGCATTTCCAGTCGTTGACGCTGGCCGCGGCAGGTGCCGCACTGCTCGCCCCCGCTACCCCGCCCCCCGATCCACCCGACCCCATGGGCGGACCCGAAGCACACATACAAGCCGGCGTCAGCGCCGCGGACCTGCTGGCGAAGGTGCGTCACTGCACCGCCGTCTCCAAGGGGCGCTATCGCAGCGACAGCGGTACGTCCGCGACGATCCCGGTGTGCGGGGCGGGTGATGCCGTGTTCTGGAAGGCCGACATGGACATCGACTGCGACGGGCAGTCCACCGGCCACTGCAACAGCGCCACCGATCCGCACTTCTCCAACTCCACGGCCTTCCAGCAGTCCGACGGCCGCCCTCTGAGGGCCGAGCATCTGCCGTTCATCGTCGTGCCCACGCCCAGTGGCATCTGGGACTACCGCGCCCACGGCATCCGCGGCGGCTCGGTCGCGGCCGTCGTGTACGGAGGCCGGGTGCGGTACGCGGTCGTCGGCGACGTCGGCCCGCGCGGCATCATCGGCGAGGCTTCGTACGCCACGGCCAAGGCCCTGGGCATTCCGCCCGACCCCCGACGCGGCGGCACGGCCTCCGGCGTCACCTACATCGTCTTCAAGAACTCGCGGGTGAAACCGATCGAGGACGCCGCGGCCGCCGTGACGGCCGGGGAGCGGCTGGCGAAGAAGTTCGTCGGCGCCGAGTGAGACGGGTGCTCACACACGCCGGATGAGGCCGCGTCAGACCGCCGCCCAGCCGTCGTCGACCGGCAGGATCGCACCGTTGATGTTGCTCGCCGCGTCCGAGGCGAGGAACACGATCGCGGCGGCCTGCTCCTCCGGCTGTGCCAGCCGGCCGACGTTGACGAAATGCGGTCCCAGCGCCGCCGGTCCGTGCGCGTCCTGCGCCGCGTCCACCACGATGCCCGTCCGAGTGCCGCCGGGTGCGATCGCGTTCGCGCGGATGCCCTGCTTGCGGTACATCACCGCGAGGGACTTGGTCAGCCCCACCACACCGTGCTTCGACGCCGTGTAGGCCGCGCCCGCCGCGCTGCCGCGCAGGCCGGCCTCGGACGCCGTGTTCACGACGGCGCCCGAGCCCGCCCGGAGCATGTGCGGCAGCACCGCGCGGGTGAGCAGGAACGGGGCGGTGAGGTTGACCCGGATGACCCGCTCCCACTCGGCGTCGGTGACATCCGCGAGCGCCGACATACGGTCCATGATCCCGGCGTTGTTGACCAGTACGTCCACCCCGCCGAAGCGCTCGACCGCGGTCCGGACGACCCGGTCGACGACGGCCTGCTCGCTCAGGTCGCCGGTCACCGCGACCGCGCTGCCCCCGGCCTGCTCGATCTCCTTGACGACCTCCTGCGCGCCCTCGGCGTTGAGGTCCGCCGCCACCACCCGGGCGCCCTCCTTGGCGAAGGCCAGGGCGGCCGCGCGGCCGATGCCCGAGCCCGCTCCGGTGACGATGACGCTGCGTCCGTGCAGTCCACCGGCCATCAGGTTCTCCCGTCCATGGGTCCGAAGGGCGGTGTCGAACACGCCCGGGCCCACACCCTAGGACTTAATGTCTCTGAGTGACATAAAGTCTTCGTCCCGGTCGGGGAGAATTCCCGGAGAGAGATCAACGCCGGCCGTAAGGGACACCATGACCGCAGCCCGTGGCGGCACGCGCCGCTCGACGACCTCGTCCGTGGCTCGACCCGCCGGGCGGCCCACGGGGCGCCCGCCCCTGACCGAGGAGCGCAAGGCCGAGATCCGGCTGGAGATCGCACGGGCCGCGGTGGACCTGTTCGTCGCACAGGGCGTCGTGGCGACGACGGGCGAGCAGATCGGGGCGGCGGTCGGCGTGTCCGCGCGGACCGTGTGGCGCTACTTCCCCAGCAAGGAGAGCTGCGTGAGCCCGCTGTTCTCGGCCGGCATCGACATGACCGCCGACTTCCTGCGGCGCTGGCGCCCGGGGCAGCCCCTGGACGAGCTCTTCGACCGGGAACTCGCGGACGAGAAGCACGTGCTGGCCGGCCCCGACCGCGCGACCCTCGGCGCGCTGGTACGACTGACCCGCACCGAGCCCGGCCTGCGCGCGATCTGGCTCCAGACCTACGACGAGGCCGAACCGGCCTTCGCCCGCGCCCTCGCCGAGCGTGCCGCTCTGCCCGCCGACGATCTGCGTCCGACCATCCAGGCGGCGATCTTCAACGCGGCCCTGCGCGCGGCGGTCGAGCACTACGCATGGCACACCGCCGACACCGACCGCGCGACCGCAGAGGCCGAACTGGCGGCAACTCTGCGGTCGGCGCTGGGCGTTGTCGCGCAGGGGGTGGTGTAGGAGAGGCCCCGGGCGGTGCAGGAGAGACCCCGGTGCGGTGCAGGCCGACCGGTACGGCGCAGGCCGACGAGCGCACTGTGCCTTGTCCGCGCGCGGCCTGCCTCACACCTTCCGGTACGTGTACGCCTCCGCGGCCGCCGCCTCCACCGCCGCCAGGTCGGCTCCGGTGGACGCCGTGACGACCGCGGCCACCGCGCCCTCGACGAACGGGGCGTCCACCAGGCGGGTGTTGTCCGGGAGTTCGTCGCCCTCGGCGAGCAGCGCTTTCACCGTGAGGACCGCACTGCCCAGGTCGGCGAGGACCGCGACCCCCGCGCCGCGGTCCACGGAGGCCGCCGCCGCGGCGATCAGCTCGGCGCTGGTGCCGAGCTCGCCGCCCTCGGTGCCGCCCGCCGGGGCCACCGGCACCGCCGCGTCGCCGCCCGCGAGCCCCTGCGCCAGCTCGGCCACCGCGGCGGCCACCCGCGCACTGTGCGAGACCAGCACGACCCCCACCAACTGCGCTTCCTTGTCGTCACTCACCGGCGGCCTCCACGAGCCCCGCGATCAGCAGCGCCGAGGACGTGGCACCGGGATCCTGGTGCCCGATGCTGCGTTCCCCGAGATAACTCGCCCGCCCCTTGCGGGCCTGCAACGGCGTCGTCGCCAGGGCGCCCTCCTCGGCGGCGGCCCGCGACGCGCTGAAGCCGTCGCCGAGCGCGTCCACGGCCGGCACCAGAGCGTCGATCATGGTCTTGTCGCCCGGCGCCGCGCCGCCGAGCGTCATGACCGCGTCCACCCCCGCACGCAGGGCCTCGGCGAACTGGGCCTCGCTCACCTCACCGGCGTCCCCGAGCGCCTTGCCGGTCCGGCGCAGCAGCGTCCCGTACAGCGGCCCGGACGCTCCACCGACCGTCGAGATGAGCTGCCGGCCGGCGAGGATCAGCACGGCGCCGGGCGTCTGCGGATCCTCCTTCTCCAGCGCGGCCGCGACGGCGGTGAAGCCGCGCTGGAGGTTGCTGCCGTGGTCGGCGTCCCCGATGGGGGAGTCGAGAGCGGTGAGCCGTTCCGCCTCACGGTCGACGGAGGCGGTCGTGGCCGTCATCCAACGGCGGAAGAATGCGGCGTCGAGCACTGGATCTCCTTGCGTGACAGGTGTGTTGGGATCGTCCGACTCCGGATCGTCCGACCCTGATCGTCCGACTCCGGGTCACATGCCCCACCGCAGGCCGGGCGTCTTCACCGGCGCGTCCCACAGCCGCAACAGCTCCTCGTCGACCTGGCACAGCGTCACCGAGGCACCGGCCATGTCGAGCGAGGTGACGTAGTTGCCGACCAGGGTGCGAGCGACGGCGACACCGCGCTCGGCGAGCACCCGCTGGACCTCGGCGTTGAAGCCGTACAGCTCCAACAGCGGTGTGCCGCCCATGCCGTTGACGAGGACGAGTACGGGGTTGCGCGGGGACATGTCGTCCAGGACGGCGCCCACCGCGAAGTCGGCGATCTCGCGCGATGTCATCATCGCCCGCCGCTCCCGGCCGGGCTCGCCGTGGATGCCGATGCCCAACTCCAGCTCGCCCGGCGGCAGATCGAAGGTCGGGCTGCCCTTGGCGGGCGTCGTGCAGGCGCTGAGGGCGACACCGAAGCTGCGGGAGTTCTCGTTGACCTGGCGCCCGATCGCCTCCACCCGCTCCAGCGGCTGCCCCTCGTCCGCCGCCGCGCCGGCGATCTTCTCCACGAACAGCGTCGCGCCCGTACCGCGCCGCCCGGCCGTGTAGAGGCTGTCGGTCACGGCCACGTCGTCGTTGACGAGTACCTTCGCGACCTGGATGCCCTCGTCCTCGGCGAGCTCGGCGGCCATGTCGAAGTTGAGGACGTCGCCCGTGTAGTTCTTGACGATGAACAGCACACCGGCCCCGCTGTCCACGGCGGCCGCGGCCCGCGCCATCTGGTCGGGCACCGGCGATGTGAACACCTCGCCCGGACATGCCGCCGACAGCATCCCCGGACCCACGAAGCCACCGTGCAGCGGCTCGTGCCCCGACCCGCCACCGGAGATGAGCGCGACCTTGCCCTCCATGGGGGCGTCCCGCCGTACGATCACCCGGTTGTCCACGTCGACGACCAGCTCGGGATGGGCGGCGGCCATCCCGCGCAGCGCGTCCGCGACCACGGTCTCCGCGACGTTGATCAGCATCTTCATGGATGCCTCCTAGTGAGGTTAGTAGAGGGTGGCGGATGGGGCAGGCGGGTCAATGGCTTGCCGACTTCGACAACAGGTCGTCAGTGTCCGGGAATGTTCGGTGGCGGGTCGGTGAGAAGGCGCCTGTTGGCAGTATCGACCTTGCGGATGCGAAGGTCACGCGCACGGATACACGTGGGTGCGTGCATCGGGGCGGCCGCTGAGGGAGCGGAATCGGCCCCGACCGAGACCGTGCGAGTGCCAGAAGGTTCTCGGTCTGCCGGCGATACCCGCCGAATGCGGCGCTGACCAGCGCAAAGGGGAGACCTTGGGGTGACCTCCGTAGGCGGCAGTGGGCGGCAGTGGGCGAGGGTGTGCGTCCGCACCGGGACTACTCCGTGCCGTCCGCAGGCAGCCGCTCCGGCAGCCCGAGCCGCGGGAACCGGTCGTCGTGGAACGTGACGATCTCGGTGATCGCCCCGCCGGTGACGCGCAGGACGTCGATCGTCAGGGGCAGGTACGCGCCCTCCCGCTTCTCCCAGAGGTAGAAGGCGACGGCGGGCTGCCGATTCACGGCGGTCAGGACGGTGCGCAGGCCCTTCATGCCCTCGAAGCCGCTCTCGACCCAGTCCTTCACCACCGCGTCGCGGCCGATGTACAGGCCCGGTGTCGGCGGCATCGAGCAGCGGACGTCGTCCCGCAGCAGTGCGGCGAGCCTGTCGATGTCCGTGGCCACGCTGGCGTCGGTATAGCGGCGCACCAGCTCGCGCGTGCCGGCGTCCTGTTCACCGCCGGTCCAGTCCTGCCGCTCGGCGGGCAGGTGCTCCCGCATGCCGGCGCGGGCCCGCTGCAGCGCGCTGTTCACGGAGTTGACGGAGTCCCCGAGGAGCTCCGCGACGTCCTTCGCCGGCCAGCCGAGCACGTCCCGCAGGATCAGCACGGCCCGCGGGCGCGGTGCGAGGTGCTGCACCGCGACCAGGTACGCCAGCTCGATCGTCTCCCGCGCGACGGCGACGGCCTCCGGCTCGTCCGCGTCGCCCGCCGGCAGCTCGTCGAGCAGCCGGTCCGGGTAGGGCTGCAGCCACAACACCTCACCGCCGGTCGCGGGCTGCGGGCGGGACTTGGCGAGCAGGTCCAGGCAGGCGTTGGTGGCGATGCCGTACAGCCAGGCCCGGAAGGTCGACCGCCCCTCGAAGGTCTCCCGCCGCCGCCAGGCACGGAGGAACGTCTCCTGCACGGTGTCCTCAGCGTCCTCGAACGACCCGAGCATCCGGTAGCAGTGCACATGCAGCTCCCGCCGGTGCCGCTCCGCCAGCCCCGAGAACGCCGCCTCGTCGACCTCGCCGAGACCGCCCACGCCGAACTCCTCCAGCCGCGTGTCCGCACTCATCACGTCATCCTTCCGCCTCGTCGTGCCCCGTCCTAGGTGTGACGCATGCGGGCGCGAAAACTCATCACCAAGGGCCTGCGACCTACTCCGGATGATCGATATCGATCATCCGCCGCCCACTAGTGAACTGACCCGTTGGTGAGCCATGTTGGAGCGAGGGTGGCCCTACTATGTGCGTCGCTGCGGATGGGGGCGGCCGGGGGGGTGCGCATGGAGATCAGGCTGACGTTCGGCGACCACGTCGACAGCGCCGACTACGGCGACAACGGGGGTGCGGAAGCCATCGACCGCACCCAGTGCGTCGCGTCCCTGTACCGCTGGCTGCTCTCGGATCCGGAGCTGCGTGGCCTCGCGCTGGTGTCCCTCGCCACGGATCAGGACCCCCATCAGGAACACATGGGCGGAACCCTCGAGACGGTCAACGTCGTCGTCGCCAACGCTCTCGCCCTGGGAAATCTGCTGGTCGCCGTGGCCGCCTGGCGTGCGTCGCGGCCACGCACCCCCCAGGTGCGGGTGGAGAGGGACGGCGTGGTCGTCACGGTGCAGGACGGCTCCGCCGAGACCGTGGAACAGATCCTCAGGAGCCTGGGCACCGGCGGTTCCGCCGACGGGGCGGGACCGGACGACGCCGGTGAGGGGTAGACCGGTGGCCGTCCTGGCGGACCCGGACCGTTCGGTGGCCGTACTGGTGGGGGTCCACCGCTATGCCCACCTCGACGACCTGCCCGCCGTGGCCCGCAACCTCGACGGATTGGCCGAAGTCCTCACGGACCCCGAGGTGTGGGGGCTGCCCTCCGACAGGTGCACGGTCCTCGACCAGCCGGACAGCGCACAGGAAGTCCTGGACACCGTGCGGGAGGCGGCGCACCGGGCCAAGGACACCCTGCTCGTCTATTTCGCCGGACATGGCCTGACCGACCCCCACACCGAAGAGTTGTATCTGGCGATGCCGGACACGGACCGTGAACGGGAGTACACCGCGCTGCGGTACGAGTACCTTCGCCGCTCCGTGCTGGACCTACGAGCCGACGCCCGCCGCACCGTGGTGATCCTGGACTGCTGCTACAGCGGCCGTGCTCTCATCGGCCGGATGAGCGCGAGCGACTACGTCGCCGACCGCGCGATGGTCGAGGGGACCTGTCTGCTGACGGCCTCCGCCGAGACCCGCCCGGCACTCTCGCCACGCGGCGAGACACACACCGCGTTCACCGGCGAACTGATCACGGCACTGCGCGAGGGGATCCCGGAAGGCCCGGATCCGATCGACATGGACGCCCTCTACCGGCACCTGCACCACGTTCTGGCGGCCAAGTCGCGGCCACTGCCCCAGCAGCGCAACCGCAACACCGGCGGCCGGATCGCCCTGGCCAGGAACCGCTCCGCCGTTCCTGTCCCGGTGCCCGAGACGCCCAAGCCGCTTCTCCGGCGCCTCGCGGGCAACCGCCTCACCGTTTCGCTGGCGGTACTGGGAGTCGTCGCGGCGGCCTCGCTGGGGACCGCTCTCACCCTCGGCGACGGCGGCTGGGGCCGGCCGGGCGGGGGCAGCAGCGCCGGGTCACACCCGGATGTGACCGTCACCGTCGGTGTGGACGTCCCGCTCACGGGCGACCTGGCCGGTGTGGGCCGCGGGGCCAGGAATTCGGCCGACCTCGCGGTGAAGGAGGCGAACAACAAGAAGGTCGTCGACGGCGTCACCTTCAAGATCAGTGCGCTCGACGACAAGTCCATGCCCGACACGGCTTCCCAGAACGCCACGAAGCTGATCGCCGACGAGAGCGTGCTCGGCGTCGTGGGTCCGGTGAACTCCAGCATCGCCAGGGGCATGCAGCCGGTTTTCGATGACGCGCACCTGGCCCTGGTCTCCCCGTCCGCCCTGGACCCCGCTCTGACTCAGGGCCCGGACTGGCAGGCCGGCACCAAGAGCCGTCCCTTCGCGTCGTTCTTCCGCACGGTACCCACGGACGCCACGCACGGCACGGTCGTCGCCCAGTACGCGTACAACAAGGCGGGCAAGAGAAGAGCCTTCGTGGTCGACGACGGGCAGACCTACGGCACCGGCCTCGCCAGCGCGTTCCAGGCCGAGTTCACCAGGCTCGGCGGCAAGGCTGTCGGGACCCACCGGCTCGACCCCGGAACCGAGGACTTCTCCGCCGTCGCCGCCGCCGTGAAGAGGTCGGGCGCCGATCTCCTCTTCTACGGCGGCACCTACGACATGGCCGGCCCCCTGGGTGCCAAGGCTCGGCAGGCGGGTGCCGACGTCTCGCTCGTCGGCGGTGACGGCATCTACACCAAGGAGCTCATCGAACTCGCCGGCGCGGCGAGTGAGGGCGCCGTCACCACCTCACTGCCCGCACCGGAGGAACTCGACTCGGCCAAGACGTTCCTGCGGAACTACGAAAAGTCCGGCTACGGCGAAGCCCATGAGTTCATCAGCGGCTACGCCTACGACGCGACCTGGGCGATCATCCACGCCGTCAAGGAGGTGATCGACGACCACGACGGCCGACTTCCGGAGGACGCCCGGGCGAAGGTCGTCGACGCTCTGCGGCACGTCTCGTTCGACGGTGCGACAGGTCTGGTCGCGTTCGACGTCTACGGAGATACGACGAACGATCAGCTCACCGTGTACACGGTGAAGGACGGCAAGTGGGCGCGTGCCGACCGCGGCAACGGCTAGAAGGCTTGGTCCAGAGCTGATCATCGGCGAAGATGCCCTGGTGAACGACCACATATCAACCCCCACACCCTCCGCTGCCCCGGCACCCGCCCTGCGCCCCGTCCGCGGCGTTGCCCGACTCGCGGTCGCCGGCCTCGCCCTCTCCGGCGCGGTCTGGGCCGTACGGGCCGTCTGGGAGATCCGGCTCGCCGTGACCGGGGAGCCCGCCTCCGGACCACCGGACCAGGGGGAGGGCGTGCACCGGCCGCTCACCTCGCTGGAAGACTCGTACCACCTGGTCGGCACGGTGGGTGGCGTCGCCGCGCTGATCTGCGCGATCGTGTTTCTGATGTGGCTGGGCAACGTCCGGGACAACGCCCGCATCCTGTCCCGGCGCAAGCCGCGGTACTCCGATTTCTGGCTCTACGCGGGCTGGTTGATCCCCATCGCCAACCTGTGGATCCCGCGCGGCGTCATCGCGGACGCCCATCAGGACAGCGCCCCTGGCGAGCGGCTGCCGGTGGCCGTGAACGTGTGGTGGGGTCTGTGGCTGATCGGCCTGCTCAGCGGGGTGGGCCTGATGTACGGCGACGACACGGACGAGATCATCGCCCGCGCCTACACGGACTTGTGGATGCTCCTCGCCTCGGACGCCGCCGTCATCGGTGCCGCCGTGACCGGCATCTTCGTCGTCCGCGCCGTCACCGCCGCACAGGTGCGCCATCTCGACGGCAGTGTGCGGTACGGCGATTCACCGATTCATGCGGCCCAGTGAGCCCGTCCTGAACTGATCCGCTGAGCACCTCAACTCCGCGACGTCGCCATGCTCAGCGCGTTGGCGGCGACGATGGCGCCGATGGCCGCCCACTCCGGTCCGCCCAGATTCTGTCCGAGGCCGAGCGAGCCGACCACGGCCGCAAGGAGCGGGTTGACGCTCATGAACAGGCCGAACGCCCTCGGTGGCACACGCCGCAGGGTGAACAGGTCCGCGAGATACGGCACGGCCGAGGACAGGACCCCGGCGGCGACCGCGCAGCCGACGGCGGCGGCCGTGGGGGGATGCCGGAGGGCGACGGCGATGCCGACCGGCAGGAACATCACGGCCGAGATCCCGGCCGCGGCCGCCGCCCCCTGGGCTCCGGGGACACGTCGGCCGACCGTGCGGTTGAGCAGGATGTACGACGCCCAGCAGGCCGCCGCCAGCAGGCCCAGGGCCATGCCGGGATAGTCGGTCGAGGGCTGCGGGCGCATCAGCGTGACGACACCGGCCGCGGCGATCACCGCGCAGCACACGTTCACACGGCACCGCGAGGACGCCAGCGCGATGGTGAGCGGGCCGAGGAACTCCAAGGTCACGGCCAGGCCAAGACCGACGCGCTCGATCGCCGCGTACAGCGAAAGGTTCATGGTGCCGAACACCAGGGCCAGCAGCATCACCGGCCACCACTGACCCCAGGTGAACGAGCGCAGCCGCGGCCTGCCGACGGCGATCAGGGCGAGGGCGGCGACGTACTGGCGCACGGCGACGACGCCGATGGGGCCGAGCACGGGGAAGGCGAGGGAGCCGATCGCGGCACCGGTCTGGTTGGACAGACCACTGCCGACCATCAGGGCCACGCCGGCCAGGCGTCCGCCGGCCGGTTCGGAGGTGGCCGCTTCGGAGGTGACCGGTTCGGAGGTGGCCGACGGGGCCGCGCGCGTCGGCGCGGTAGCGGGGCGGGTACGCATACGCCGATCGTGCTGCCGCTCGATCGTTGCGCAAAATGCGTACGCCTCGGTATCTATACGCTTGAGTCATGGATGTGGAACTGAGGCAGCTGCGCTGTCTCGTCGCGATCGTCGACGAGGGCACCTTCACCGACGCCGCGAGCGCTCTCGGCGTCTCCCAGGCCGCCGTCTCCCGCTCGCTGGCCTCCCTCGAACGCGCCCTCGGAGCCAGGCTGCTGCGCCGGACCTCGCGCGAGGTGACCCCGACCGGGACGGGACTGCGCGTCCTGGCGCACGCCCGCCGGGTGCTCGGTGAGGTGGACGACCTGGTCCGGACGGCGACCTCCGGGCACGCCCGGCTGCGCATGGGCTACGCCTGGGCGGCGCTCGGCCGGCACACCCCGGCCTTCCAGCGCCGCTGGGCCGCCGCGCACCCGGGAACCGACCTCCAGCTCGTACGGGTCAACTCGTCGACCGCGGGACTCGCCGAGGGAGCCTGTGACCTGTCGGTCGTGCGCAAGCCGGTGGACGACCGCCGGTTCGACTCCGCCATCGTGGGCCTGGAGCGGCGACTGTGCGCCGTGGCCGCCGACGACCCGCTGGCCCGGCGCCGCTCGGTCCGGCTGGCCGACCTCAGCGGACGCACGCTCGTCGTCGACCGCCGTACCGGCACCACGACCACCGACCTGTGGCCGCCCGGCTCACGTCCGGCGAGCGAGGAGACGCACGACGTCGACGACTGGCTCACGGTGATCTCCACCGGCCGCTGCATCGGCATGACCGCCGAGGCGACCGCCCACCAGTACCCGCGCCCCGGTGTCGTCTACCGGCCGGTCCGCGACGCCGAACCCATCGCCGTACGCCTCGCCTGGTGGCGCGACGACCCGCATCCCGCCGCACAGGCGGCGATCGAGCTGCGGACGGCCCTCTACCGGGGCGACTGAAACGCTACCGGGGCGACTGACCCGCGACACGGGGGCGGGAAGGGCCCTATCCACTTCTCGCGGATCCTGATTGCGCGGTGCGCGGCCGTCAACCGCTTCCCCGCGCCTGTCCGGGTCCTTCCCGTCACCTCCAGCACACCATGCCGGCGGCGCGTACGCCAGGCCCTGGGAACCGCTTCGGACGTCACGAAGGTGACAACATGGGCATGGAGGGTACCCATGAGCGGATCCCGCCGGGCGCGGGTGAACCGTCGAGTGGAGGTGGGGAGGCCGTGCGCCTCGCGTTCCTTGGTGCCGACCCGGCCGGAGATCACCCGGATGCCGCAGTCGCGCGCCGGCGCCCCGTGCGCCGTCCGCGCGCCGACCCGCCCCAGCGGCCGTGACCGGGCCGCGGCCCTCCGGCCCGGGTGAATCCGGGGTCACCCCCGACCGCTCCGCGCCCCCGCTCGTGCCCGCCCTGCGCGATGTGCGCGCCGTCGTCTTCGACACCGACGGGGTGATCACCGACTCGGCGAAGGTGCACGCCGCCGCATGGAAGGTCGCCTTCGACGACTACCTGCGCGCCCATCCGCCCGAGGACCCCGACCATCGCCGCCCCTTCGACGCGCGCGACGACTATCTGCGTCATGTGGACGGCAAGTCACGCCTCGACGGGGCCGCCGCCTTCCTGGCCACGCGCGGCATCGACCCGTCGGAGGAGACGGTGCGGGCCGTCGCCGAGGCCAAGGAGCGCCTCTTCACGGCGCGATTGCACGACCAGGGCGTCGACGCCTACCCGGGCACCGTGCGGCTGGTGAAGGCACTGCGCGCGGCAGGAGTGCCCCGCGCGGCGGCCTCCGCCTCCCGGCACGCCGGTGAGCTGCTGAACCGGGCCGGCGTCCTCGATCTGTTCGACGCCCTGGTGGACGGCGGCGAGGCGGCCCGGCTGGGCCTCGCGGGCAAGCCGCAGCCCGACCTGTTCCTGGAGGCGGTGCGCCGGCTCGGCGTGCCGGCCGACCGGGCCGCCGTGGTCGAGGACGCCCTGGCGGGCGTGGAGGCCGGGCGGCGCGGCGGATTCGCCCTGGTGGTCGGCGTGGACCGGGCGGCCGGTGCGGACACCGGAGCCCGGCTGCTGCGGCACGGCGCCGACGTCGTCGTACGCGACCTCGGAGAACTCTGCGCAGGAGGGGAGCCGAAGTGACGGAGCCGGGCAGGGAGGCCGAGGCACTGGACCTCGGCACGGAAGCCGAGGCACTGGACCTCGGCACGGAAGCCGAGGTGGACGGGTGGAGCTGGGAGTACGCCGGCTACACCCCCGCCGACGAACGTCTCCGCGAGTCACTGTGCACGCTGGGCAACGGTTACTTCGCCACCCGGGGAGCACTCCCCGAGTGCGCCGCCGACGACGTCCACTACCCGGGGACCTATGTGGCCGGCATCTACAACCGGCTCACCTCGGACGTCTCGGGCCGCCAGGTGGAGAACGAGGACATGGTCAACGTCCCGAACTGGCTGCCCCTGCGTTTCCGCATCCCCGACGGGCCCTGGATCGACCCCGACACCGCCACCGTGCTCGAACACCGGCAGATGCTGCACCTGTCCGCGGGGCTGCTGGAGCGCCGTACGCGCTACGGCCTCGGCGGCGACCGTGTGTTGACGGTACGTCAGCATCGGATGGTGCATATGGCCGACCCACATGTGGCCGCTCTCCGTACCGAGTTCACGGCGGAGGGGTTCTCCGGCCCGCTGGAGGTGGAGGCCGCCCTGGACGGCGGGGTCACCAACTCCGGCGTGGCACGCTACCGGGATCTCGACGGGCGCCATCTGACGCATATCCACACCGGCAGCTCCGCCCCGGACACGGTCTGGCTGCGCTGCCGTACCCGCACCTCCGACGTCCGGATCGGCCTCGCGGCCCGGCTCACCGCCGACGTACCGGCGGCGGTCCGCCATGAACGACCGTATGTCATCCAGCAGTTGACGATCGACCTGGAGCCCGGCCGCACCGTCACCGTCGACAAGACCGTCGCCCTGCACACCTCCCGCGACCCGGCGATCAGCGACCCGCTGCACGCCGCCGTCGACCGGGTGGGGCGGTCCCCGGACTTCGACGCGCTCGCCGTGTGGCATCGCGCGGCCTGGGACCAGCTCTGGCGCCGCGCCGAACTCGACGTGCCCGGCGAGTCGGGCCGCATCCTGCGCCTGCACCTCTTCCACGTCCTGCAGACCCTCTCCCCGCACACCGCCGACCTCGACGTCGGTGTGCCGGCCCGGGGACTGCACGGCGAGGCCTACCGCGGACATGTCTTCTGGGACGAGCTGTTCGTGCTGCCCTACCTCAATCTGCACTTCCCGGAGGTCTCCCGCGCGCTGCTCCGCTACCGCCACCGCCGCCTCGAACAGGCCCGCACCGCCGCCGCGGCAGCCGGCCGCCGGGGCGCGATGTACCCCTGGCAGAGCGGCAGCGACGGACGCGAGGAGACGCAACAGCTCCATGTCAACCCGCGCTCGGGACGCTGGCTGCCCGACCACTCCCACCTCCAGCACCATGTCGGCTCGGCGATCGCCTACAACGTGTGGCAGTACTGCGAGGCCAGCGGCGACATGGAGTTCCGGCACACCAAAGGTGCCGAGATGCTGTTGCAGATCGCCCGCTTCTGGGGCGACAAGGCCATCCACGACGACACCCTGGGCCGCTACCGCATCAAGGGCGTCGTCGGCCCCGACGAGTACCACGAGGCGTACCCGGACGCCGACGGGCCCGGCCTTGACGACAACGCCTACACCAACGTCACAGCGACCTGGGTGCTGGCCCGCACCCTGGAGTTGCTGGACACCCTGCCCGAGCCCCGACGGCGCGAACTCGCCGAACGCACCGGTCTGAGCGCCGCCGAACTCGAACTCTGGGAGGACGTGTCGCACACGCTGCACGTCCCCTTCCACGACGACGTCATCAGCCAGTTCGAGGGCTACGGCGAGCTGTCCGAGCTCGACTGGCACGGCTACCGCGACCGGTACGGCGACATCCGGCGGCTGGACCGGATCCTGGAGGCGGAGGGCGACAGCGTCAACCGCTACAAGGCCTCCAAACAGGCCGACGTGCTGATGCTCGGCTACCTCTTCGCACCGGCCGAACTGGGCCAGCTGTTCCGCCGGTTGGGCCATCGTCTCGACGAGGACATGTGGCGGCGCACCGTCGACTACTACATGCACCGCACCAGCCACGGCTCTACCCTGAGCGGCCTGGTCCACGGCTGGGTGCTGGCCCGGTGCCGGCGCAGTGAGGCGTGGCAGTTCGTCCAGGAGGCCCTTCAGGGCGACATCGCCGACGTCCAGGGCGGCACCACCGGCGAGGGCATCCACCTGGGCGCCATGGCCGGCACCCTCGACCTGGTGCAGCGCGGACTGACCGGCCTGGAGACCCGGGGCGGTGCACTGTGGCTGGACCCCGTGCCACTGCCCGAGCTGTCGACCTACGGGTTCGCCCTGCTCTACCAGCACAACTGGGGCGTACGGCTGAGGCTGGAGCGGGGACTGCTGGAGATCGAGGTCCCGTCCTCCGACGCCTCACCGATCGACGTACGCCTCCCGGACCGCGAGGTGTCCCTCCAGCCGGGGGAGAAGGGGCGGCTGGTGCTGCCGGACTGAGGACGTCGGGGCTGGTGCGGAATGCGGCCGGTGGAGGGAGGCTGGGAGGACGGTGCTCGCCGGTCCCGGCCCGCGGCGGCCGTCCGGCGCCCGCGGACCCTGCCCGGAAAGGGGAACACGATGATGGGCCCGGTTGTCGTAGGGGTGGACGGCTCGTCGTCGAGCATGGCGGCCGTGGAGGTCGCGGCGCACGAGGCCGCACTGCGCGGCGTCGGGCTGCGGCTGGTGCACGCCTTCGGCCGGCCCGCCGCGCACATCCCGCCCGGCGGACGGCCCTGGGAACCCACCAGCGCCGCCGGACTGCGCGAGCTGATCGACGGCACGCTCACCAAGGCCGAGCAGCGGGCGCACGAGACGGGACACGGTGTCGAGATCACCCGCGAGGTCGTCGTCGGGGAACCGATCACGGTGCTGGAGATCGAGTCGCGCACCGCCTCCCTGGCCGTCGTCGGCAGCCGGGGCCTGAGCCGGTTCGGGGCGCTGATGCTCGGCTCCACCGCGGGACACCTGGCCGCCCACGCCGCGTGCCCGGTGCTCGTGGTGCGCCGCAGGCCCCACCCGGCCGGGCCCGTTCTCCTGGCCGTCGACGGGTCGCCGGCGGCGCGCGGCGCGGTCGAGTTCGCCTTCGCCCACGCCTCCCTGCACGGCGTGCGGCTGGAGGCGCTGCACGCCTGGAGCGCCCGTAGCGAGCGGGCCTACGGCGCTCCCGCCGACCCGCCCTTCGTGACGTACGACGAGGACCGGCTGCGCGACGAGGAGGAGCGGGTGCTCGCCGAGGCGCTGGGCGGGCTGCGGGACCGGTATCCCGATGTCGAGGTGGTCCGCAGGCTGGTGCGCGGACGGGTGCGGCACTCCCTCATCGACGCCAGCGCGGACGCCGGGCTGGTGGTGGTCGGGGCGCGCGGGCGGGGTGGTTTCGCCGGGCTGCTCCTGGGCTCGGTCAGCCAGGCGGTGCTGCACCACGCCGAGTGCCCGGTCGCGGTGGTGCGGACCGAGGTGCCCGGCGAAGGCTGAGGATCGGGGGCTGCGGCTCAGAGGTTCGCCGCGTGGTCGGGGACGTAGTTCTGCAGCTCGCGCGGCGGCCGGCGGTAGCCGGTCGACTCCGGCCGTTCGGGCAGCTCGAGGACCGGCGGGGGCACGTCCCGATACGACACGGAGCCCAGCAGATGGGCGATCATATTCAGCCGTGCCCGGCGCTTGTCGTCGCTCTCGACCACGTACCAGGGCGCCTCGCTGACGTCGGTGTGCACCAGCATCTCGTCCTTGGCCCGTGAGTAGTCCTCCCATCGGGTGATGGACTCCAGGTCCATCGGGGACAGCTTCCAGCGGCGCAGGGGGTCCTCCAGCCGGCGCCTGAAGCGCTCCTGTTGCTCCTCGTCGCTCACCGAGAACCAGTACTTGCGCAGCAGGATCCCGTCCTCCACCAGCATCCGCTCGAAGATGGGGCACTGCCGCAGGAAGAGCTGGTACTCCTCCTTGGTGCAGAACCCCATGACGTGCTCGACGCCGGCCCGGTTGTACCAGCTGCGGTCGAACAGCACGATCTCCCCGGCCGCCGGCAGATGCTCGACGTACCGCTGGAAGTACCACTGGGTGCGCTCGCGCTCGGTCGGCTTGGGCAGGGCCGCGATGCGGGCGACGCGCGGGTTGAGGTGCTCCGTGACCCGCTTGATGGTGCCGCCCTTGCCCGCGGCGTCCCGCCCCTCGAAGACCACCACCAGTCGCGCGCCGGTCGCGCGCACCCACTCCTGAAGCTGAACCAACTCCGTCTGCAGACGGAGCAGTTCCTTCTCGTACTGCTTGCGGGGCAGCTTCTCCGCCTTGTTGCCGCTCATGCCGCCTCCCGCATCGTGCTCGAACACCCGAACAGCATCGAACAGCACCGTACTGACCGTTGCCGGGTGGCGCACCCCGGACGCCTGATCACGCCCTCTCGTGGGCCGACGAGCGGCGACCGGGCAGGATGGGCCCATGGACGGTGCCGATCCACACATTCACGTCGACCGACGTGTGTCCCAGTCCGACGCCCGGGTGCGCAACCTGCTGGCCGGCACGTTCGGCCTGGTCGGCGACCTGCCGGAGACGGTCACCACCGGCTGCGGGCTGCGGGTGCCGTACGCGATGACCTCCGCACGGCCGGAGAGCGTCACCTGTCTGACCTGCCGTGAGCACGGCCACGACCAGCACATCCGCCTCGCCGAGCAGATCGAGCGTCTGGGTGCGATGCCGGGCGCCGTCGTCACCGGGGCGGAGGTGGGCCGGGTGGCGGAGCATCATCGGGACCTCGCGCGGAGGTTCGCGGAGGGCGGGTGACCGATCCCGTCCGCCACGACCTGCCGGGCCCCGCGGAAACCCGTGGTTTGGCCCCCTCCCCTCCGGCTACCCGGCCCGTGTGACGACGACGCCATCCCAGCAACAGCTCGTCCAGTTCCTGGAGGACCGCTTCACCTGCGCCCAGGCCTGCACCGACTGCGCCCGGGCCTGTGCCCTGCGCGCGAGTCTGGTGGATCCGGACGGGACCGGCGAGCAGGAACGCCTGCGGCGCAAGGGCATCATGTGCGCGGAGGTCTGCGACGCGACCTGCCATGTGCTGTCCGAGCAGAACCTCCTCGACGAGGCCGCGATCCGCGCCCAGCTCGAGTGGTGCCGGTCGATGTGCGTCGAGTGCGCGCACGCTTTCGAGGCGTTTCCCGGCGGCGAGGAGACGGCCGAGGCGTGCCGCAGGTGTGCGCGGGCATGTACCGACTTCATGGGGACCCTCGCCTGACCGTTCCCAATTTCTGGAACACGTTCTACGGTGTGCGCCGTCAGGACCGCCCTTGGGGAGCCTGGAGGCGCCGTGCATCTGGAATACACGCCCGAGCAGCAGCGGCTGCGCAGCGAACTGCGTGACTACTTCGCCGAACTGGTGCCGGACCTCGCACAGACCCGCTTCACCGACCCGGCAGCGCAGAAACGCCACTACCGCCGCACGATCCGCCGGCTCGGCGGTGACGGCTGGCTGGGCGTGGGCTGGCCCAAGGAGTACGGCGGACGCGGCCTGACCACCATCGAACAGTTCATCTTCTTCGACGAGGCCGCCCAGGCGGGCGTACCGCTGCCCCTGATGGCGCTCAACACCGTCGGCCCGACGATCATGCAGTACGGCACGGACGAGCAGAAGTCGTACTTCCTGCCGAAGATCCTCTCCGGCGAGATCGACTTCGCGATCGGCTACAGCGAGCCCGAGGCGGGCACCGACCTGGCGTCGCTGAAGACGCGCGCGGTACGCGACGGCGACGCATACGTCGTCAACGGCCAGAAGATCTGGACCACCAACGGCGACACCGCCGACTGGGTGTGGCTCGCGACCCGCACCGACCCGGACGCCCCGCCCCACAAGGGCATCACCATGCTCCTCGTCCCCACCACCGACCCCGGCTACTCCTGCACCCTCATCAACACCCTCGCCTCGCACGACACCACCGCCAGCTACTACGAGAACATCCGCGTCCCCGTCTCCCGCCGTGTCGGCGCCGAGAACCAGGGCTGGCGGCTGATCACCAACCAGCTCAACCACGAGCGCGTCACCCTCGCCGCCCACGGCACCATGGCCATCCGTGCCCTGCACGACGTCCAGCGCTGGGCGATGGAGACCAAACTCGCCGACGGCCGCCGGGTGATCGACCTGCCGTGGGTGCGCCGCCGCCTCGCCCGGACCCATACGAAGCTCGACGCGCTCAAGCTCCTCAACTGGCAGATGGTGAGCGCCGTCCAGGACGGCACGCTCACCCCGCAGGACGCCTCCGCCGTGAAGGTCTACGGCTCCGAGGCGCGCCGCGACGCCTACGCCTGGCTGATGGAGATCGTGGCCGCACCGGGAGCGCTGAAGGAGGGCTCGGCGGGCGCCGTACTGCACGGCGAGCTGGAACGCGGCTACCGCTCGGCCGTGATCTTCACCTTCGGCGGCGGCAACAACGAGATCCAGCGGGAGATCATCTCGTGGATCGGCCTGGGGATGCCGCGGGTGCGGCGTTAGCCTTCGGGCATGGGCGATCCCGGGCTGTTCACCCCGAACTCGGTGACCTGGCAGATGCACGGCGACCCCATGATGTGGGTCGCCGGAATCCGCGCGCTGTATCTCCAGGCCCTGCACCCGCGCGCGGTACGCGACGTCATGCAGAACTCCGACTTCCGGCAGGACGCCTGGGGCCGGCTGCTGCGTACCGCGAACTTCGTCGGGACGATCACGTACGGCACCACCGTGGCCGCCGAGAGGGCCGGCGCCCGTGTGCGGAAGATCCACAGCATGCTGGGCGCCACCGACCCGGAGACGGGCGAGCGCTACGGCGTCGACGAACCCGAACTGCTGCTGTGGGTGCACTGCGCCGAGATCGACTCCTACCTCCAGGTCGGCCGCCGCTCCGGCTTCCGCCTCACCGACGCCGAGGCCGACAAGTACATATCCGAACAGCGTGCCGGCGCCCGCCTGGTGGGCCTCGACCCCGAGGCCGTACCGGCGAACCGGGCACAGATGGCGGCGTACTTCGAGAAGGTGCGCCCCGAGCTGGCGTGCGGACCGGAGGCGCGCGCGGTGGACGACTTCCTGCTCCGCCCGCCGACGCACCCCCTGCTCGTCCCGGCGCGCGAGGTGCTGTGGCGGCGCGTGGCGCAGCTGGCGTACGCCGCCCTGCCGCCGTACGCCCACGAGCTGTACGGAAGACCGGCCCCGGAACCCGCCGCCGTCACCCGTCAGTTGCGTGCCACAGGCACCTTGCTGCGCTGTATTCCCGCACGTCTGCGCTGGCGACTGCCGCCCAAACACATTGTCCGAGCCATGGCACGGCTCGGTCCCGGCTCGCGCCCGGCACCGT
This sequence comes from Streptomyces coerulescens, assembly GCF_042657965.1. NCBI lineage: Bacteria > Bacillati > Actinomycetota > Actinomycetes > Kitasatosporales > Streptomycetaceae > Streptomyces > Streptomyces coerulescens. The sequence goes on along the minus strand of NZ_JBHSKM010000025.1, from coordinate 159,176 downwards.
ACAAACTCGGACGAGAGCTCGCCATACTGGACGAGCCGGGGGAGGCGGGGCGGACCATCACGGGGGGCGAACGCGGGAGATGGGGGACAGCAGGCTGATCCAGGGCCGGTACCGGCTGCTCGATCCGATCGGGCGCGGCGGTATGGGTGAGGTGTGGCGTGCGCGCGACGAGTCGCTGGGCCGGCAGGTCGCCGTGAAGTGCCTCAAGCCGCTCGGACCCCACCACGACCAGTCCTTCACCCGAGTACTGCGGGAAAGGTTTCGCCGCGAGGCCCGGGTGGCCGCCGCCCTCCAGCACCGCGGCGTCACCGTCGTCCACGACTTCGGCGAGTCCGACGGCATACTGTTCCTGGTCATGGAGCTGCTTCAGGGCCGCAACCTCAGCCAGCTCCTGGAGGACAACAAACAGCATCCGCTGCCCGTCCCGGACGTCGTCGAGATCGCCGACCAGGTCGCCGCCGCCCTCGCCTACACCCACCAGCAGGGCATCGTGCACCGCGATCTGAAGCCGGCGAACATCATGCGGCTCGCCGACGGCACCGTGAAGATCTGCGACTTCGGCATAGCGCGCCTCGCCCACGACATCGGCTTCACCTCCCGGCTGACCGGCACCGGCATCGCGATGGGCACCCCGCACTACATGTCGCCGGAACAGATCGGCGGCGAGGAGGTCGACCAGCGCAGCGACCTGTACTCGCTGGGATGCGTGCTGTACGAGATCGCCACCGGGGTGCCGCCGTTCGACCTCGACGACCCGTGGGCGATCCTCGTCGGCCACCGCGACACCCCGCCCCGCCCGCCGCGCAGCCACCGCGCCGAGCTGCCCGAGTACTTCGAGAAGGTCATCCTCGACCTGCTGGCCAAGCGCCCGGAGGAACGCCCGCACGACGGGCGGGAGCTGGGCCGCCGGATCGGCCTGGGCCGTACGACACCGGCGTACGTGCCGACCGTGGTGACCCCGCAGCCCGCCCTCAGGCCCTCGGAGCCCGTGACCCGCGAGCCCCGGCTGCCGTCCTGGACCCGCGGCATGACCACCGGCCACAAGGCCACCGGCGCCGGGCTGCGCACCACACCCCCGGACGCCGGAGCAGGACTGACCGGTGAGTGGATCCCGCGGTCCACCACCGGCCGGCCCGCGGAGACCGCCGTCCCCGAGGCACGGCCCGCGCCGTCCGCGGCGACCCTCAGCGCGCTGGCCGGGCGGCACAACGCCGGGCTGAGCCTCGGCCGGCTGGGCCGCTGGGCCGAGGCGGGCGAGGTGCACCGGGCGGTCGCCGCCGAACGCGAGCACCTTCTCGGCCCCGACCATCCCGACACCCTCGCCAGCCGGTACGAGGTCGCCTTCACCCTCAGCCGCACGGGCCGCGCCGCCGACGCCCTGCGCGAGTACAAACACGTCGCCCGCGCCCGCAGTCTCGCCCTCGGCCCGGACCATCCCGAGACGCTCGCCGCCCGGCAGGAAATGGCATACGTGCTGGGCCAGTTGGGCCGTCACTTCGACGCACACCAGGTCTATACGTCGGTGCTGGCGGCCCGCGAGCGGACCATGGGCGCCGATCACCCCGACACCCTTCGCTGCCGCCACAACCTCGCCTTCAGCCTCAGCAGACTCGGCCGGCTGGAGGACTCGTACCGCATGGCCGACGAGGTCGCCGCCGCCCGCGCCCGCATCCTCGGCCCACACCACCCCGACACCCTGGTCACCCGCTACGAAGTCGCCTACGCGCTCGGTCAGCTGGGGCGCTGGGCAGAGGCCCTGCAGACCTACCACGAGGTCGCCGAGGCCCGCGCCCAGGCACTCGGCCCGGACCACCCCGACACCTTCGCCGCCCGCTACGAGGTCGGCATCAGCCTCGGCCGTCTCGGGCGCAGCGCGGAGGCGCTCCGGCTCTATCGCGGCCTCGTCGAGGACCGCACCCGCGTGCACGGCCCCGCCCACCCCGAGACCCTGCGCGCCCGCCACGGCCTCGGCGTCAACCTCGGCCGGCTCGGGCACTGGGAGGAGGCCCTGGCCGAGTCCCGCGACGTGTGCGCGATCCGGGAGCGGGTGCTGGGCCCCGACCACCCGGACACCCTGGTCAGCCGCCGCGAGGTCGCCGTGAGCCTGGGCTGGCTGGGCCGCTGGCCGGACGCGCTCACCGAGTACCGCAGGGTGGCAGCCGCCCGCGAACGCGTCCTCGGCGCCGACCACCCCGACACCCTCGCCAGCCGCAACGACGAGGCCCACTGCCTCGAACAGCTCGGGCGGGGCGCGGAGGCGGTCGAGCTGTACCGCAGGGTGGCGGTGCTGCGGCAGCAGCGGGCGACCGGGCGCCCCTGACGGACGCCCGGGCGTCCCACCTATGGCCGACCTAGATCATCGCGTGTTACGAAGAAGCATGCCTGCACACGAGGGAACCCCGGCACACGGTGCGTACGACGTCGTCATCGTCGGCGGAGGCCACAACGGCCTGGTCGCCGCCGCCTACCTGGCCCGGGCCGGACGGTCCGTGCTGGTGCTTGAGCGGCTGGACCACACCGGCGGCGCCGCGGTGTCCACGCGGCCGTTCGCCGGGGTCGACGCACGGCTCTCCCGCTACTCCTACCTGGTCAGTCTGCTGCCCGACAAGATCGTGCGGGACCTCGGCCTCACCTTCGGGGTGCGCAAGCGCGACGTCTCCTCGTACACCCCCGTGGAACGGGCCGGCCGTCCGACCGGGCTGCTGGTGGGCGGCGGCGAGGACCGCACCCGGGAGGCGTTCGCCCGCCTGACCGGCGGCGAGCGCGAGTACGACGCCTGGCAGCGGTTCTACGGCATGACCGGCGAGGTCGCCCGGCGGGTGTTCCCCACCCTCACCGAGCCCCTGCCGAGCCGCGAGGAGCTGCGCCGCCGGGTGGACGACGAGGAGGCCTGGCGACTCCTCTTCGAGGAGCCCATCGGCGTCGCGATCGAGGAGCGGTTCACGGACGACCTGGTGCGGGGCGTGGTCCTCACGGACGCCCTGATCGGCACCTTCGCCGACGCCCACGACACCTCGCTGAAGCAGAACCGCTGCTTCCTCTACCACGTGATCGGCGGCGGCACCGGGGACTGGGACGTCCCCGTCGGTGGCATGGGCGCCCTCACCGACGCCCTGGCCACGGCGGCACGCGAGGCGGGCGCGGTCATCGTCACCGGACACGAGGCGGTACGGATCGACACGGACGGCCGCACCGCCGAGGTCACCTACCGCACGGCTGACGGTGAGGGGGTCGCCGCCGCCCGCCACGTCCTGGTGAACGCCTCCCCGCAGGCCCTGGCCTCCCTCACCGGCGACACACCCCCCACCCCCGCCGAGGGCGCCCAGCTCAAGGTGAACATGCTGCTCAAGCGGTTGCCCCGGCTGCGCGACAGCTCCGTCGATCCCCGTGAGGCATTCGCCGGCACCTTCCACATCGCCGAGGGCTACGACCAGCTGGCCACCGCCCATGCGCAGGCCGCCGCCGGGGAACTCCCCGCCGCGCCGCCGTCCGAGATCTACTGCCACTCGCTCACGGACCCGACGATCCTCGGCCCCGACCTCGTCGAACAGGGCTACCAGACCCTCACCCTGTTCGGCCTGCACACACCGGCCCGGCTCTTCGCGCGCGACAACGACGCCGTACGCGCGGAACTGCTGAAGTCGACACTGGCCCAGCTCGATGCCCACCTCGCCGAACCGATCGCCGACTGCCTGGCGACGGACGCGGAGGGGCGCCCGTGCATCGAGGCGAAGACCCCGCTGGATCTGGACCACGACCTTCGGCTGCCCGGCGGGAACATCTTCCACCGGGACCTCTCCTGGCCGTACGCCCAGGAGGGCACCGGCCGCTGGGGCGTGGAGACCCGCCACACGAACGTGCTGCTGTGCGGGGCGGGCGCCGTGCGCGGGGGAGGGGTGAGCGGGGTGCCGGGGCACAACGCGGCGATGGTGGTGCTGGAGAGCGGCGACTAGGGCTTTCGGCGGAACAGGCCGACTGCGAGGGGCGGTTCGGACCGACCGGCCGTCAGTTCGCGGAGGCCACCCAGCCGCTCGCGGTGATCCGCGCCGCGTCCGCCGGCCGTGCCTCGTCGAAGAGGACGGTGTCCGGCGTCTCCACACGCAGACCGTCGACGTACCCGCCCCGGCCGACGTACAGCCGGTCGGTGGCGTACCGCCAGCGGAGCGTGAGCCGGCGGTGCTCGGGCAGTCGTGCCGTGAGCCGGTGCCAGACGCGGCCGGACCAGCCGGTGACCGTGCCGGCCGGGTGGGCCTGCGGCCGCTCGCCGTGGCGGCTCGTGGTGAAGGGGAGTGGCTGCCACGTGGCGCCGCCGTCCGTGGTCGCCTCCAGCGCGAGGACGTCCGCCTGGGGTTCGGTGTCCCACCACAGGGCGCAGCGCAGCCGGGCCTCGCCGGACGATGTGTCGAGCGCCGGGAGCACGAGGGTCGCGGTCGTGGCGGCCGCCATTCCCGAGAACCATGCCGTACGGCCGTGCCGCGGGCGGACGGCGACAGCGCGGGCCATGTTGTCGGCTGCTGCGACCCGGGGAGCCGATCCGGAGCGCCAACTGCGCACCGGATGCACCGAGTTGCCGAGGACCACGAGGAAGGAGTCCGTCGTCGGGTCGAGCACCAGCGAGGTGCCGGTGAAACCGGTGTGCCCCGCGGTGCGCGGGGTGGCCATCGCGCCCATGTACCAGTGCTGGTAGAGCTCGAAGCCGAGACCGTGTTCGTCGCCGGGGAAGGCGGTGTTGAAGTCGGTGAACATCAACTCCACCGACTCCGGCTCCAGGATGCGGGAGCGGCCGTAGGCGCCGCCGTTGAGCAGCGTCCGGCCGAGGACGGCGAGGTCCCACGCGTTCGAGAACACGCCCGCGTGGCCCGCGACCCCGCCGAGGCTGAACGCGTTCTCGTCGTGCACCTCGCCCCATACGAGCCCACGGTCCAGGCCGGACCACGGGGCGCGTGCGTCCTCCGTGGCCGCGATTCCCCCTCGCCACGAGGCGGGCGGGTTGTAGCGGGTGCGGCGCATGCCGAGCGGGCCGGTGATCTCCTCGCGGAGCAGGACGTCGAGCGCCCGGCCGGTGATCTCCTCCAGGACCAGTTGGAGGGAGATCAGGTTCAGATCCGAGTAGAGGTACTTGGTGCCCGGCGGGTTGAGCGGCGCCTCGTTCCAGATGAGCTGGAGCCTCTCCTCGTACGTCGGCGCGTGGTACAGCGGGATCCAGGCGCGGAACCCGGAGGTGTGGGTGAGGAGCTGACGGACGGTGATGTCCTGCTTGCCCGCGCGGCCGAAGTCGGGGAGGTAGGAGGCGACGGTGGCCTCCAGGGCGAGCGCACCGCGCTCGATCTGCTGTACGGCGAGGATCGAGGTGAACAGCTTGGAGACCGAGGCCAGATCGAAGACGGTGTCCTCGGCCATCGGCAGCTGCTGGTCGGCCGGGAACTCCACCCCGGTGTCGGTCTTCTCGTCGTACGCCTGATAGCGCACCGCCATCCCGATGGGCTCGTGCAGGGCCACGGTGCCGCCACGGCCGGCGAGCAGCACGGCGCCCGCATACCAGGGGTGCTTGGGGGAGGGGCCGAGGAACGCCTCGGCGTCGGCGACGAGTCGGCGCAGGTGGTCGGGGAGGAGACCGGCGCGTTCGGGGGAGCCGCGGCGCAATGTGGTCCGGTGGCTGGAAGGCGATGAGGGGGCGGCGGCCGCCGCGGGGCCGGCGGGGAAGGGGGCCAGGGCCAGAGCGCCGCCCAACGCCACGGCCGCCGTGCCCAGTTGACGCCGAGTCAGTCTGCTGCCGTCGTCGGTCATCGAGGTTCCTCCCGCACTCCGTCTGAAAGTATCTTTCCGGGATGACCTTGCCTGGTGAAACTTTCGTGTCAGGTGGGGGCGGTGTCAACGGTGCGTTCAACGGCGCCTTTGCGGCAAGAGATCTGACGGTGTATCAGAAAAGGCCTTCCGTCGTCCGGAGGACTGCGGCATCCTGCGCCCATGCAGACGGAGCTGAGCAAGAAACTGGGAATCGAGCACGCCATCTTCGGCTTCACGCCGTTCCCCGCCGTCGCCGCGGCCATCAGCCGGGCCGGCGGCTTCGGAGTGCTCGGCGCGGTCCGTTACACAGCCCCGGACGACCTCAAACGCGACCTCGACTGGGTCGAGGCCCATGTCGACGCCCGGCCCTACGGCCTCGACGTCGTCATGCCGGCGAAGAAGGTCGAAGGTGTCACCGAGGCCGACGTCGAGGCGATGATCCCGGAGGGGCACCGGCAGTTCATCAGAGACACCCTCGCCAAGTACGGCGTGCCCGAACTGGCGGAGGGAGAGGCCGCCGGCTGGCGTATCACCGGCTGGATGGAGCAGGTCGCCCGCAACCAGCTCGACGTCGCCTTCGACTATCCGATCAAGCTGCTCGCCAACGCCCTCGGCTCGCCGCCGGCGGATGTCGTGGAGCGCGCCCACGACCGGGGCGTGCTCGTCGCGGCGCTCGCGGGCAGCGCCCGGCACGCCCGCAAGCACCAGGAGGCGGACATCGACATCGTCGTCGCCCAGGGGTACGAGGCGGGCGGCCACACCGGTGAGATCGCCTCCATGGTGCTCACCCCGGAGGTGGTGGAGGCGGTCGACCCGTTGCCCGTGCTCGCCGCCGGAGGCATTGGCAGCGGACAGCAAGTGGCCGCCGCGCTGAGCCTCGGCGCACAAGGTGTGTGGTTGGGCTCCATATGGCTGACCACCACAGAAGCGGACCTGCACTCGACCGCGCTGACCGCCAAGCTGCTCGCGGCCGGCTCCGGCGACACCGTCCGCTCCCGCGCCCTGACCGGGAAGCCCGCACGCCAGCTGCGCACCGAGTGGACCGACGCCTGGGACGACCCGAACGGGCCCGGCACCCTCCCGATGCCCCTCCAGGGCCTGCTGGTCGCCGAGGCCGTCTCCCGCATCCAGAAGTACGAGGTCGAGCCCCTCCTCGGCACGCCCGTCGGACAGATCGTGGGCCGGATGAACAGCGAGCGCAGCGTCCAGGCGGTCTTCGACGATCTCACCCGCGGTTTCGAGCAGGCCGTCGACCGCATCAACCGCATCGCCGGAAGGAGCGGCCAGTGACCAGCACCCCCGCGGCACACACCGTGAGCACCCCGCCTGTCGGCTTCTGGGCCCAGGCCACAGCCGAACCCGACCGCACGGTCCTGGTCGCCCCCGACGGCGAGCGGTGGACCGCCGGGCGGCTGCACGCCGCCACCAACCGACTCGTCCACGGCCTGCGCGCGGCCGGTCTGCGACGCGGCGACGCCTTCGCGGTCGTCCTCCCCAACGGCGTCGAGTTCCTCACCGCGTATCTGGCCGCCTCCCAGGCCGGCTTCTACCTGGTCCCGATCAACCACCACTTCGTCGGCCCCGAGATCGCCTGGATCGTCGCGGACTCCGGCGCCAAGGTGCTGATCGCCCACGAGCGCTACGCCGAACCCGCGCGCCAGGCCGCGGAAGAGGCGGGCCTCCCGGCCGACCACCGGTACGCGGTCGGCGAGGTCGAGGGCTTCCGGCCGTACGCCCGACTTCTCGACGGGCAGCCGGAGTCCGCGCCCGAGGACCGCACGCTCGGCTGGGTCATGAACTACACCTCCGGCACCACCGGCCGCCCCCGCGGCATCCGCCGCCCGCTGCCCGGCAAACCGCCCGAGGAGGCGTACCTGGGTGGCTTCCTCGGCATCTTCGGCATCAAGCCGTTCGACGACAACGTGCACCTCGTCTGCTCGCCGCTGTACCACACCGCCGTGCTCCAGTTCGCGGGCGCGTCCCTCCACATAGGGCACCGGCTGGTGCTGATGGACAAGTGGACACCCGAGGAGATGCTGCGTGTCATCGACACCCACAAGTGCACCCACACCCATATGGTCCCGACCCAGTTCCACCGCCTGCTGGCGCTGCCCGAAGGCATACGGGCCCGCTACGACGTCACCTCCATGCGACACGCCATCCACGGCGCCGCGCCCTGCCCCGACCATGTGAAACGGGCGATGCTCGACTGGTGGGGTCCCTGTGTGGAGGAGTACTACGCCGCCAGCGAGGGCGGTGGCGCCTTCGCGACCGCCGAGGACTGGCTGAAGAAGCCCGGCACGGTGGGCAAGGCCTGGCCGATCAGCGAACTCGCCATCTTCGACGACGACGGCAAACGGCTCTCACCCGGCGAACTCGGCACCGTCTACCTCAAGATGAACACCGGTGGCTTCGCCTACCACAAGGACGAGACGAAGACGAAGAAGAACCGCATCGGCGACTTCTTCACCGTCGGAGACCTCGGCTATCTCGACGAGGACGGCTATCTCTTCCTGCGCGACCGCAAGATCGACATGATCATCTCCGGCGGGGTCAACATCTACCCGGCCGAGATCGAGTCCGTCCTGCTGGCCCACCCGGCCGTCGCCGACGCCGCCGCCTTCGGCATCCCCCACGACGACTGGGGCGAGGAGGTCAAGGCCGTCGTCGAACCGGCGCCGGGCCACGAGCCGGGCCCCGCCCTCGCCGCCACGATCCTCGACCACTGCGCCGGCCGACTCGCCGGCTACAAACGCCCCAAGAGCGTCGACTTCATCACCGAGATGCCCCGCGACCCCAACGGCAAGCTGTACAAGCGGCGGCTGCGGGATCCGTACTGGGAAGGGCGGACACGGCCCGTGTGACCGGGGCCGCAAGGCGTTCGTGGGTCATGTCCGAGGGCGCGGGAAGTTCTCCAGCGCCTGGGCGAGGCCCGCGGCGTCGGTACCGATCTTGCGATAGACGCAGGACAGCAGTTGCCGTACGCCCTGCTCGGTCAGGCGCAGTTGCTTCGCGATCACCGCCTCCGGATGGCCCTGGACCGTCAGTTCGGCCGTTTGCCGTTCCCGAGCGGTGAGGGTGTCCGTCTGCGCGTAGCGCAGCGGCAGCGGTCGCAGCCCCGCCGCCGAGAGCTCCTGCCTGGCCTGGGCGGCGAGGGCTTCGGCACCACAGTGAACGGCGCCCTCCAGCCCCTGGTAGAGCCGATGGGCGGCCTCCTGCACCTGTCCGTTGCGGGACAGCGCGGCACCGTGCCCCACAAGCGCACGCGCCAACTCGTACGCCGCGGGTGAGCGCTCCAGGTGTGCCACGGCCTCGGCGTGCAGCTCCAGCGCGGCCGGACCGCCGGTCACCTCGGCCTCGACGTGGAGCGCGTGGCCGATCGCCGAGGCCGCACCGAAGTCCCGCGCCCGCTTGACGGCGTCCTGGGCGTGGCGGACCGCCCGGTCGGGGGCCGTGCGGGCCAGAGCGGAGGCCAGGTCCAGCTGCCACGGGCACCAGGCCGGGTTCCGCCAGTTCCGTGCCTCCAGCCAGTCCCCGACGGCGGACAGCAGCCGTGCCGCCTCGGGGTACCGCTCCTCGGCCAGCAGCAGTTCGGCGTACACCGTGCGGGGATCGGGGAAGATGACGGCGTTCGGGACCACATCGCCGTAGTGATAGGAGTCGGCGAGCCGACGCGCGTCGGCGGTCCGCCCGCGGGCCAGCAGGATCTGGATGAGGATGCCGATGGCGAACCACTGGGCGGGTACCGCGCCTTCGACACGCTCGGCCGTGCGCAGCCCGGCCCGGACGACATCCTCCGCCTCGGAGAGGCTGCCGCGACGGTAGCGGATGTAGCCGGAGAACGTCTGGCCCTGCGCCAGGTGAGAGCCGCTCCAGCCCTTGTGCTCGCATTCCGCCATGCCCTTGGTGAACAGTTCTTCGGCTCGCCAAGGTTGGTCGCAGTACATGAACAGCAGGGCGACCGCGACGGGCACCTCGAAGCCGCGGTTCTCATCGGTCCAGCTCATCCCCCCCGCGCAGCGCCTCTTCAGCATGTCCGAGGGCGGTGCGCCGCGGCTCGCCGCGCACCAGCGCGTCCCAGGCCCGCAGGCCCAGGATGTAACGCTCCTCCAGGCCGCGGCCGGTCAACTTGTCGGCCAGCCGTGCCAGGCGGCGTGAGCGGGCGGACGAGTCGGGCTCGTCGGCGCGGAACGCGCTCCATACGAAGTGATCGGCCTGCATGCGCAGTTTGATACGCGGATTGGGGGCCCGCCTCGCTTCGTCGGCGGCCACGGCCGCCGCCTCGGTCAGGCGGTCGGTGTTGGCCAGCGCCTGGGCCAGCCGGTAGACGATGGAGGCGCGGAGTTCCGGGTCCGTTCCGGGCTCGGTCAGCGCCTCCTGGAGGTAGCTGACCGTGGCTGTGGGCTCGATCAGGAAAGTCGAGCAGGCGAGTTCGTGAAGGAGCGATGCGCGGTCCTCCGCAGGGGGCGGTTCCCGCAGGGCTCGGGTCAGTACGCGACGCGCGGCCTCCGGGGCCCCGGCGCGGAGATACTCACGCGCGGCGGCGCGCAGCACGGAAACCGCTTCGGGCCGACTGTCGCAGGGCACCTCCAGCAGGTGCCGGGCGGCGACGGTGGGGCCGAACCCTGCCGCCCGGGCGGCGTCGGCGGCCGCGTTGTGCATGCCGACCCGCAGGCTCGAGGGGATGTCGCGGTAGATCGTCGTGGCGATCGACGGGTGGACGAACTCCAGCCTGCGCCCCGGCCCGTCGCCGTCCGCGAGGATCCGGGAGGCGCGCAGTTTCTGCGCCGCTTCGGCGGCCTCCTCGCAGCCGACCACCGCGATGCCGGCTGCGAGCTCGGCGGAGAAGGACCCGCCCAGTACGGCGGCGGCCCACGCGAAGCGGACTGTGCTCGTGCCGAGCCGGTGGAGACGTTCGATCAGTCCGGGGCCCTTGACCGCCGCGGCGAGGTCCCCGATCACGGCCACCTCGTCCTGGGTGCCCTTCACCTGCCGTTCCCGTAGCCTGATGGCCAGTTCGACGGCCTCGAACGGGCTGCCGCCGGTGACCGTCCAGCACTCGCCGCAGAATGCGTCCTCGGCTTCTTCACCCACTTCGTTCCGGACGATTCGCGCCACACCGCCCTTGCCGAGCGGAGAAAGCGCGTGAGGGCGTTCCTCGTGGCGCTCGACGAGCGTGCGGAAAGAGGTGGCGTCGGGCGGGAGATCGTCGGGACGGTAGGCGACGACCATCAAGAGCGGGAGGTCCGCGACCCGGGGCGCGAAGGAGGCGAGCCAGTCGAGGGATTCGGCATCGGCCCAGTGCAGGTCGTCCAGGAGCAGAACGACGGGCGCTTTCCGTACCGTGAGGCGAGTCATGACCCAGTCCAGGCCGTCGCGCACCGCGGTCGGTTCCGGCATCTGAGTGCTGTCCGCTGCCTCGAGGCCGAGCGCGGCACCGACGATGCCGTACCAGCTGCCCAGGAAGGCCCGCCGTTCCGTTTCGCTCATCGTGGCCAGGGTGGGCTGCATGACCTGGCGGACGACGCGGAACGCCAGGCCCTGCTCCTTCTCGCCGCCCGTGCCCGAGATCACCGCGATTCCGTGCGCGGCGGCGCGGGCGCGCGCCGCCGCGATGAGCGTGGTCTTGCCCAGCCCGGCTGCACCCGTGAAGGCGAGCAACCCGCCGCGCGGCGACCGGGGCACTCCGTCGACGGTGTCACGGAGGTCCGACAACGCGGAGTCGATTGCCTGTAGTTCCCGGTCGCGTTCGAGTAGGGGCCAGTGCCCGGTGGTCGGTTGCCGCAGCCCATGGGCCATGTGGTCCACCGCTTCCTGTCGTTGCTCCCCGCGGGACGGGGGCGAGCGTACGCCCTCACGGACACCCCTTGGACGGGTTGGAACAGGAGGTCGACAGGGAAGGGTGAACTTTCCCGCAGCCGGCGTTCAAGTCTCGGCCCCTTGGGTAATATGTCCTGCTCCCGCACGGGTCCCACGGCTGCGGGTGACCTGTCCGGCAGAGGCTGGGGGCACAGCGGATGCCGTCGTCGTGTCCGCGTACCGGGGCACGGTGCGGGACCAGAAGTAGCATCCGGGGATCCAGCCGCCCATCCCCTCTACATAGCCGACGCCGCTCTGGCTCAACTCCGGCACGACGTCGCCGTAGAGCTCCTCGAACTCCCTGATCGTGCCGTTGATGCGCCGGATGGCCAGGGCGATGGCCTCCGGCAGGGAGCACTGGTGGGCGCGCTGGTAGTCAAGGGCCAGATTGATCACGCCGCCTGCCCGCTGCTCCTTCACGGCGGAGAACAGGTCGGCTATCCACACCGCCGCGTCGACCGACAGGCGCCCCAGGCGCCGGACGACAGGGTGCCGGAGCTCCTCCTGGGCCAGCTCGTGCGGCTGCGCGGCCTCGCACAGCGGGTGGAACGGCTCGATGCCCGCGATGAGGGAACGTATGGACCGACACAGCCCGCTCCCCAGAGGGGCGGAGTGGGTCTGGGCCACAGCTTCGTGGAGCAGACCGTGCACGTACTCACGGCTGTTCCAGGCCCATCGTGCGGCCTGGGCGGGGGTGCACCGTTCCTGGACCTGCTGATGGAGATCGGACAGGGCGGCCCCGAGCGGGGTTTCGGGCGGTTGGCCGTCCCGCAGGATCCTGACGCTCTCGGACAGCATGGGGAGCAGCCGGCCGGGCCGCTGCAGGCCGACTTCTTCCGCCTGGTCGTCGAAGATGAATTGGTACGCAATTTGGTTGGCCATGATCTGGAGCAGGCCGGAATCCACCGTCGGGCTGTTGTATGCCGCGAGTTCGGCGGGGCGCGTGTAGGAGATCATGGCCGCTACCGGCGGCTCATCGGTAAGCCCCCATTTACTGAGCCAATTCTCGACGCCCGCTGCGGCTTCAGAAGCGTGGGGATTGCTCTGGAACGGGAAGGGCATGTAGAGGTTCGCGTCGATCAGCTCCCGCAGACTGGGGGCGGGAATTGCGCGCGGTGCAGCGATCACGATTTCCTCATGCGTCGTGGACACCGTTGCCACCTGCCGTTCGGGGGTCGGGGACGACGGGGCTCACCGTCGCCCGGGGCGCGAAAGAGGGCGCCTGAGGCGGTGTGCCCATCGGCCGTCGTCCTCGCGGTTCGCAGACCATCACCAGATCCCTCGGCCCCAAGGACGCCGCGGGGCGCAGCCGTTCGACGTGTCCGGGCAGATGGCGCAGCCGCCAGTGGCGGGCGATGAACGCGACGGCCACCGTGGCTTCCGCCATGGCGAACGTGTCGCCGATGCAGTTCCGGGCGCCGGCGGCGAACGGAATCATCGCTCCGGGCGGGACCGAGACGGCCCGGTCCGGCCGCCAGCGGTCGGGGAGGAAGCGGTCGGGGTCGGGGAACGAGGCGGGGTCGTGGTGCAGGAGATACGGGCTGTACAGGACGGTGGCGCCCGGTGGGAGACGGTGCCCTGCGAGATCCGTCTCCTTGGTGGTGACGCGGGTGAAGAGCCAGCCCGGCGGGCGGTGGCGAAGGGTCTCGGTGAGAACGCGTCGCGTGTGGACGAGCAGCGGCAACTCGTCGTTGCCGGGCGGCCGCCCTTCGGGGAGCACGGCGTCGGCCTCGGAGTGCAGTCGGCGTTCGTCCTCGGGGTGACGGGCCAGGAGATCGAAGGCGGAGGCCAGGCACAGGGAGGTGGTCTCGGCGCCGGCGAAAATCAGCGTCAGCGCCTGGCTGCGGACCTCCTGTTCGGTGATCGCCGCCTCGCCGTTGCTCCGCGCGGCTGACAGCAAGACCTCCAGCAGATCGTCCCGGTCACTCGAGGGAGTGCCTCGTCGGCGCTCGGCGATGACCGTGTCGACGATCGCGCGCAGACGGTCGGAGGCGTGCCGGAAACGCCGGTTCGCAGGCGTGGGGACCCGGAACAGGGCGTCGACCGGTACCACCGTCCGCAGGAACAGGCCGCGAACGATGGTGACGAGGCAACCGTGCACCTCGGCGGCCGTTCCGGCGTCCAGCGAGTCGGAGAACAGGACCCGGCTGATGACCCGTGCCGACAGCGTCAGCATGGTCGCGCTGACGTCGACATCCTGCCCCGCCCGCCACTCGCGGCACACCGACTCCACTTCTTCGCCCATCAGGTCCGTCTGGTCGGCGACACGGGCCTTGCGGAAGGCGGGCTGGAGAAGCCTGCGCTGCCGTCGATGGGCCGGATGACGGCATGTGCCCACGCCATCACCCAGGAGCGTTCGCAGCCTGTCGTAGAGCGGGCCCCCCTTGTCGAAGGTACGCGCGTCCATGAGTACCTGGTGGACCAGTTCAGGGTGGCAAGCCACCCAGGCGCGCACGGGGCCCAGGCGCACCTCGACCAGATCCCCGTGCGCGGGTAAGGAATTCAGAAAATCCAGCGGGCGCCGAAACAAAGCGATACCGTGGGCTACGCTGGGGAATATGCCTGGCGCAACCCCCACCCTCCAGGTGTGTTCTGATTCAGGCACGAAACGACTCATTGCGGGCCCCCTGTCTCAATCGCCCCATGAAAGTCGGTGAACGTTCCACCGAGTTGGCACTTGAGTCATGTCCTGCCCAGTTCAACCAGCCGTCGCTTTCGCGAATCCTTTCTGCACGGGGGCGCACAGGGGCACGGAGAAGCAAAGAAGCAATTCGCCTGGGTCGCCTCGTGGGGGCGAAAAGCGGTCCCGCCCGTGGGAAGGGGCGGGACCACATCTCTGTTACCTGTGTTCGCCCACCGACACCACTCTCAACACCGGCGACGACAGGATGTCCTTCTCGCGGAACCGCGCCGTCACCCACTTCTCACCCGAGAACAACCGGGTCTGGTCGCTGAAGTGGGGCGAGTCGGGGTTCGAGGACTGTGAGTACGTCAGCAGCGTGCGGGCCACCGGGCAACGGCTGCCGTTCCAGCCCACCGCCTGGATGTGGCTGGAGCCCGTCGTCACCTCCGTGTAGCCGCCCCGCGACTGGTCCCACACCGGCTCGATCTTGTTCCACACACCCATCCCCTCCGTGCCGCCGTGTACGGGGATGCGCTGTCCGTTGCGTACGACGAACTGGTGGGCGCCGAGGCGGGAGTCGAGCGCGATGCCCGCCGCCCGGAGCTCCGCGACCGCGTCCGCGAGGGCCGTGGCGAAACCGGGAGCACCGGTGTTGAGCGTGTTCGGCGTGCGCACCGGGTCCGCCGCAGAGAACGGCACCTTCCACCGCTGGGCGGTCGGCACCTTCGCGGACAGCTTCCGCCAGAACCGGTCGAAGAGCAGGGCGCCCCGGCTGCCGGTGTCCATGGTGCGGTCCCAGCCCGCGAGCGCCGTACAGGCTCCGGAGACGTCAACGACCTTGCCGTCGCTGCCCGTTGCCGTGCCACCCGGCAGGGCCGCGCACGCCTTCGCCGTGTCGGCAACGGCCAGATCCGCCGCGGGCACCCGGTTGCGGAACTGCTGGCGCTCCAGGTCCCGGACGGTCAGACCGCCCCGCTCCGCCATCGCCGCCACGTCCTCGATCGCGCCGCGGGTGCGCAGGGAGCGCTGGGTGCCGATGGTGCCGAAGATCCGCTCGTAACCGGTGAGCGGCCGGTCGGCGTTGGCCAGCCACGCACTGTCGTTGGAGTTCTCCGCGTACGGCTCGTTCTTCAGCGTCGGCATGCGCGCCGGCCCGAACGTCCCGCGCTGCACGGCGTCCGGATCGCTGCCGAGCGCGCAGTCACCGCGGGATCCGTCGAAGACCGCCACGCCCGCCGCCGGGTAGGTCACCTTGCCCAGCCCCGTGGAACACCGCGCCGCCAGATCGTCGGTGATCCGGGGCAGCACCTGCGACTGTGTGTACAGGGAGTGCCCCGTGGAGTCCGCGGCGATCGTGTTCACCCACGGCAGACCCTGATGCCGGGCGAGCGATGCGAGGACATCGGCCGTGCCGCGTGCCTTTCCGAAGCCCAGCGAGGTGTCGCCGAACCGCATGTTGGCCGCGTTGGGATCGTTGAAGGCGTACGCCGTCGTCGTCGTCCACGGCAGCGGGAGCTCGCCCCCCTCGGAGGCGACGACCGGGCCGTACCGGGTCCACCACTGGGTGCGGGTCACCGGCGGCGCGCCCTTGACCGCGACGGTCACGGTCCGCTTCTTCATCCGCTCCCGCCTGCCGTCCACGAGGTACACGGTCGGGTCGGCCGGATCGAGTGTGAGCTGGTGCAGACTGAACGGGACACCGGTCGACACGGTGTGGCTCCACGCCACATGTGAGTTGTAGCCGATGGCGATGGTCGGCGAACCGAGCAGGGCCGCACCGGCGACGTCCAGCTCGCCGGGAATCGTCTGCTGCGCCTGCCAGAAACGGCGCCCGCCGTGCCATGGATAGTGCGGGTTGCCCAGCAGCAGACCACGCCCGTTCGCTGTGGTGTCACCCCCGAACGCGACCGCGTTGGACCCCATGTCCGCGTCCGCGGTCCGCTCCCGCACGGCCCGGATCAGGGCCTGGGCGTCCGGTCGGGCCCCGCTGCTCCCGGTGGCGGATCCGGTGGGCGGCCGGGCGGAGGTGATGTCGTCCACGGCGCCGCCCTGACCTCCGAGCACGGCGATGGCGTAGAAACGGGCGGCCACGTCCAGCGTGGTGATCGGCCGGACCCATGTGGCGTCCCTACATGTGGGGTCGGTGATCCGTTTCCGCTCGAGCCATGTGTTGTATCCGGCCGCGAAGCCACGCATCAGGTCCTTGACCTGACGGCTGGGCCCGCGCGGCGCCGGTTCGGCGAGCAGCTTCTCCACGCTGCCGGCCCGGCGTACACCGCGGAAATACAGGTCACTGGAGAGGTTGCTGGTCGCCGAGGAGAGCGCGGAGTCGGCCGCCGCTGCCGGTCCGAAGAAACGCGAACGCTCGCCGCGGACGGTCACGAACCCGTCCGCGAGTGTGCACACCTGGTCGGCCGCCTGCGCCCAACCGGTGCCGAAGCCGAGCGACTTGTAGTCCTTGCCGACGATGTGCGGAATGCCGTACTCGGTGTAACGGATCACGGCGGACATGCCGCCGTGCGAGGGATGTTCCTGACGACCGTGCCGTTCGGCCGCGGCGGCCGGCAGCGCGGCCGACGCCATGAGCAGGGCGGCCGCCCCGGCGGCAATTCGTCTCACACGGGTGGTGCGCATATGTGCCTCCCAACGTCATTGAGGGAAGGAGCGGTTGAGCGTACCCACTGGTCTGTCCCATGTGCCCCCGGGTGCTTGACCTGCCCCGGTGACGCACCGAGGATCATGAGTCATGACGCAGGGACAGGGCAGCACGGTTGACGGGGTGCTGCGGCGCAGCGCGCGGCGCACCCCCGCACGGATCGCGGTGGAGTACGCCGACCGTACATGGTCGTACGAGGAACTCGACGACGCGGTCTCCCGCGCGGCGAGCGTCCTGCTCGACCTGGGCCTCGCCCCCGGCGACCGGGTCGGCGCCTACGGCCACAACTCGGACGCCTATCTGATCGCGTTCCTCGCCTGCGCCCGCGCGGGCCTCGTGCACGTCCCGGTCAACCAGAACCTGACCGGCGACGACCTCGCCTACATCGTCGGCCAGTCCGGCAGCTCCCTGGTCCTCGCCGACCCCGGCCTCGCCGACCGCCTGCCCGATGACGTCCGTACGGTGCCCCTGCGCGACGCCGACGGCTCGCTCCTGGCACGTCTCGCGACGGCGCCCGCGTACGACGGCCCTGAGCCGCGCGCCGAGGACCTGGTCCAGCTGCTCTACACGTCCGGTACGACGGCCCTGCCCAAGGGCGCGATGATGACGCACCGCGCCCTGGTCCACGAGTATCTGAGCGCCATCACCGCCCTCGACCTCAGCGCGGGCGACCGCCCCGTGCACTCCCTGCCGCTCTACCACTCGGCACAGATGCATGTGTTCCTGCTGCCGTACCTCGCGGTCGGCGCCACGAACATCATCCTCGACGCACCCGACGGCGACCGGCTCTTCGACCTGATCGAGGCCGGCCGCGTGGACAGCCTGTTCGCCCCGCCCACCGTGTGGATCGGCCTGGCGGGCCGCCCCGACTTCGCCGAGCGCGACCTCGGCGCTCTGCGCAAGGCGTACTACGGCGCGTCGATCATGCCGGTGCCCGTCCTGGAACGACTGCGCGAACGCCTCCCCGCACTCGGCTTCTACAACTGCTTCGGCCAGAGCGAGATCGGCCCCCTCGCCACCGTCCTCGCACCGGACGAGCACAAGGGCCGCATGGACTCCTGCGGGCGCACCGTGCTGTTCGTCGACGCGCGCGTGGTCGACGAGAACGGCAAGGACGTCCCCGACGGCACACCCGGCGAGATCGTCTACCGCTCGCCGCAGCTGTGCGAGGGCTACTGGGACAAGCCCGAGGAGACCGAGAAGGCGTTCCGCGACGGCTGGTTCCGCTCCGGGGACCTCGCGGTGCGGGACGCACAGGGCTACTTCACCGTCGTCGACCGGGTGAAGGACGTCATCAACTCCGGTGGCGTACTGGTCGCTTCACGGCAGGTCGAGGACGCCCTGTACACGCACGAGGCGGTCGCCGAGGTCGCCGTGATCGGTCTGCCGGACGAGCGGTGGATCGAAGCCGTCACAGCGGTCGTCGTGCCTCGCGCAGAGGTGAGCGAGGCCGCACTCGTCGAGCATGCGCGCGAGAAGCTCGCCCACTTCAAGGCGCCGAAGCGGGTGGTGTTCGTGGACGAGCTGCCGCGCAACGCGAGCGGGAAGATCCTGAAGCGTGAGTTGCGGGACCGGTTCGCCGGTGAGTAGACGACGGGGTGGCTAGCGCGGGCGGAGATCCACGATCCGCCTGATCTTGCCCACCGACCGTTCCAGCGACTCCGGTTCGACGATCTCCACCATGACCGACACACCGATGCCGTCCTTCACGGCCGCAGCGATGGACCGCGCGGCGCTGTCCCGGATCTCCGGCGACGCGTCGGGGCGAGCCTCCGCCCGCACGGTGAGGGCGTCGAGACGGCCCTCCCGGGTGAGCCGCAGTTGGAAGTGGGGCGCCACGCCCGGCGTGCGGAGCACGATCTCCTCGACCTGGGTGGGGAAGAGATTGACGCCGCGCAGGATGACCATGTCGTCACTGCGACCGGTGATCTTCTCCATCCGCCGGAACACCCGGGCGGTCCCCGGCAGCAGTCGGGTCAGGTCCCGCGTGCGGTACCGGATGATCGGCATGGCCTCCTTGGTGAGCGAGGTGAACACCAGCTCGCCCTCCTCGCCGTCGGGCAGTACCTCACCGGTGATCGGGTCGACGATCTCGGGGAAGAAGTGGTCCTCCCACACATGGAGCCCGTCCTTGGTCTCCACACACTCCTGCGCGACCCCGGGGCCGATCACCTCGGACAGCCCGTATATGTCCACGGCGTCGATCGCGAACCGCTCCTCGATCTCACGGCGCATCTGCTCGGTCCAGGGCTCGGCACCGAAGATGCCCACACGCAGGGACGTCCCCCGTGGATCGACGCCCTGCCGCTCGAACTCGTCGAGCAGGGTGAGCATGTACGACGGCGTCACCATGATGATCTCGGGCCGCAGATCCTGGATCAGCTGGACCTGGCGCGCCGTCATACCGCCGGACGCGGGGATGACCGTACAGCCCAGCCGTTCGGCCCCATAGTGTGCGCCGAGACCACCGGTGAACAGCCCATAGCCGTACGCCACATGCACCTTGTCCCCCGGACGTCCGCCGGCCGCCCTGATGGAGCGGGCCACCATGTCGGCCCACAGGGAAAGGTCGCCATCGGTGTAGCCGACGACCGTGGGGCGTCCGGTGGTGCCACTGGAGGCATGGAGGCGGCGAATACGGTCCTGCGGCACGGCGAACATGCCGTACGGGTAGTTCTCGCGCAGGTCGGCCTTGACGGTGAACGGGAAGCGGGCCAGATCGGCGAGCGAGCGGCAGTCCTCGGGCCGAACGCCGGCCTTGTCGAACGACTGCCGGTAGAAGGGCACGTTGTCGTAGGCGTGCCGCAACGACCTCTGCAACCGCTCCAACTGCAACGCGCGCAGCGCCTCCGGGTCGAGCCGTTCCCCCGAGTCCAGCAGCTCCGTCGCCTCCGCCATGAGGAACTCTCCCTCGCCAACCGCATCAATTCGGACGACCGATCATTCGGTCCACGTGCTCGGGTTCAGTAATTCAGTCCGGGAATGATCAGGCAAGGGGGCGGGCCACACTTTCTGTGCGCCCTGGTCGTTAAAGTTTCGTCAAAGAGTGCTGGAAGAGACACCTGAATGAGGGGGGACCGCTATGGGTGCTCCGCGCCTGAGCAGTACGCCATTGCCGGGCATCGGCGTCCGCTACGACCTCACCACGCGCGAACAGCGTCGCCTGTCCGTGGTCGCCCACCGGGACGGTTCACGGACGCTGAGCGCGTACAGAAAGGACGATCCGGACGCGTGCGCGTTGTCGGTGCGGCTCAGCTCCGCCGAAGCGACCACGCTGATCGACGCGTTGATGCCCGCACACCACAGCCCCAACCTGCTGTCCACCACGGAGCTGGGCCTCGTAGCCGAGCGCGTCGAACTGTCCGCCACCTCGCACTGGAACGGACGGCTGCTCGGCGAGACCCGGATGCGCACCGAGACAGGGGTGTCCATCGTGGCCGTGCTGCGCCGTGCCGAGGCCATTCCCTCCCCGACGCCGGACTTCCGGCTGGCGGGCGGCGACACCCTGATCATCATCGGCACCCGCGAAGGCGTCGAGTCGGCCGCCGAGATACTCGGGCGGGAGTGAGCCGCGATGCATTCCTCCGCGGTCTTCCTCATCGAGTTCGGCGCGATCATCCTCGGTCTCGGCCTGCTGGGCCGGTTCGCCGGACGGTTCCAGTTCTCGCCGATACCCCTCTATCTGCTGGCCGGGCTCGCCTTCGGCGAGGGCGGGCTGCTTCCCCTGGGAACCAGCGAGGAGTTCGTCGCCATAGGCGCCGAGATCGGGGTGATCCTGCTGTTGCTGATGCTCGGTCTGGAGTACACGGCCAGCGACCTCGTCTCCAATCTCAAGACCCAGTACCCGGCCGGACTCCTCGACGCCGCCCTGAACGCGGTGCCCGGCGCTGTGATGGCACTGCTGCTCGGCTGGGGTCCGGTCGCCGCGGTCGTCCTGGCCGGCGTCACCTGGATCTCCTCCTCCGGTGTCATCGCGAAGGTCCTCGGCGACCTCGGGCGGCTGGGCAACCGTGAGACGCCGGTCATCTTGAGCATCCTCGTCCTGGAGGACCTCTCCATGGCCGTCTACCTGCCGATCGTCACCGCCCTGCTCGCCGGGGCCGGTCTCGCGGCGGGCAGCGCCACCCTCGCCATCGCGCTCGGCGTCGCCGGACTGGTGCTGCTGCTCGCGGTGCGCTACGGCCGTCACATCTCGCGTTTCGTCTCCAGTGACGATCCGGAGAAGCTGCTACTGGTGGTGCTCGGCCTGACCCTGGTCGTGGCCGGGCTGGCGCAGCAGCTGCAGGTGTCGGCGGCCGTCGGCGCGTTCCTGGTCGGCATCGCGCTGTCGGGTGAGGTGGCGGAGGGCGCGCACAATCTGCTGGCGCCGTTGCGGGATCTGTTCGCCGCGGTGTTCTTCGTCTTCTTCGGGCTGCACACGGATCCGGCGAGCATTCCGCCGGTGCTGCTGCCCGCGCTCGCGCTGGCCGTGGTCACCGCGTGCACGAAGATCGCCACCGGGTACTGGGCTGCCCGGCGTGCCGGTGTCTCGGTCAAGGGCCGCTGGCGGGCGGGTGGAACCCTGGTGGCCCGGGGCGAGTTCTCCATCGTCATCGCGGGACTCGCCGTCACCGCCGGCATCGAACCGTCGCTGGGCCCGCTGGCCACCGCCTATGTGCTGATCCTGGTGATCGTGGGTCCCCTCACCGCCCGCTACACCGAACCGCTGGCGACGCGCGTCATGCGGTGGCGCACGGGCAGGTCCGCGGCAGCGGTCCCGGCCGCCGCCGAGGGTGGCGAAGCCCCGGCCGAGCCGACGACGGACGCGGGTGCGGACCGGGCGACCGACGCGGACCGGGCAACCGACACGGACCGGGCGACCGACGCGGACCCGGCGTACGACGCGGTCGACGGCAGGGACGTGCTCGGCCGGCCCTGAGCGAGTCGGCCCGGGTCACCTGTCACCACGGCACGGCCGGGAGTCGCCGTACTCCCGGCCTCTCTGCGCTATCCCGGTCACCAGCGTGCGGTCACGGTGCGCCTCCGGGCTCTCGGCGAAGGTTCGCCAGCAGGCAGCGGTCACGTCGATGGCGGGGTGGGCTCGTTGCCCATGTCGATTCGCGCGCACCTGGCGATCAGTTCGGCCGTCTCGTCGGCAGCGTCGGAAGCTTTGGCCAGGTCACCTTCCCCAAGGAGGGCTAGGGCCGTGTTGATCCGCTCGACAGCGACGGGGAGGCTCGTTCCGCCGCCGGGGCGATGGCAGTGGGCCGTCAGAAGACGCAGCCGATACTGAGCTTCAACGAGATCGTCGAACCATTGCTGCAGGAGGGACTGGTCAGGCGCACCTTGGACGGGGATCTTGTGGCGGTAACTGGCCGCTCTGGTCAGCGCGCGGAAGACACCGTCGTAGGCGGCGGCCCGCTGGTCCCGGCGCCACGCTGCGGCCTCGTGACGTGCTTGCCGTCGTTCAGACAGGGTCGAGCCAATCACAGCCGTCAACGCACCCAGGGCCGCACCTATCAGACCAATGATCGCCGATGTCATTCTGCTCCCCCGGAAGTCGACTCGCCGAGCAGGTCTTACAGGAGCCGTAGTCGTGCAGTCACGTTCCGTTCAAGTCTCATTGTTGCTGCTTGCGGTACGCCATGAGTACCTCGACGACGATTGAGTGGACCGACGTCACCTGGCATCCCACGACGGGCTGTGACCGGATCTCGCCTGGTTGTGACAACTGCCATGAGTTGAAGCGGGCCAAGCGGCTGAAGGCGACGGGGCAGGCGAAATACCAGCGGGATGGTGATCCGCGGACCAGCGGCCCTGGGTTCGCAACGATGGCGCTAGGCCCTCAACACCAGTTCCAGGTACTCGCGAAGAGGCCTCGACAGCTGCGCCGTCTGCTGGACTCTCAGCAGTTCGTGGATTCGGTTTGGGCCGAGGTGGAGCGGTTGTCGGCTTATGGCACCGCTCCGCTCACCAGGCTCGTGCCCGAGGATGTGCGCACGCGCGTGGTCAACCGGAACGCCTTGAACCCGTGGCCGCTGCCCAACGTCTGGATCAGCACGTCGATTGAATCGGATGAGTATTCTTGGCGAGCCGACGAGCTGCGGCGGACCCCTGCAGCCGTCCGTTTTGCTGTCTCTGGAGCCTCTGCTGGGCCCGGCGCCGTCGCTTGACCTGGCCGAGATCGACTGGCTGATCGTCGGCGGGGAGAGCGGCCCACAGCACCGGCCGCTGGACCTGGACTGGGTTCGAGACATCCGCGACCGATACGTCGATCGTCAAGTGGCCCCTTTTCTTCAAGTAAATTCGTGGCCCCACCTCGAAGGCCGGCGGCCGCATGTTTGACGGCCGGACCTGGGACGAATACTCGTCCACGGTGACGGCGCTGCACTTCCGAGATTCTTGTTGCAGGACGTCACCGGCATCGTGAGTATCCAATGCAGCTATGGATCGGACTCCTCGGGGGTCTCATCGGTTCTCCGGTCGGCGGCGCCCTCACGTAGCTGACCACCGATTGTCGGCCTTCTTCGAGACGGGCGTGCTGGTCGGGAGAGGGTGCCGCACCAGCTTGACTACCAATCCTGCAACCGCCCGTGCACGTGGTCTCGGTTTGGGCATGCTGATGGCGGTGGACGGGGGGCGAACATGGGGCGTAGGCAGGGGGCGTGGGCCGGGTCGGCCGTGGCGGGGACGGCTGCGGCCGTGGCGGCGGGGCTGGGGCCGGTGACCAACTACGCCAGTGCCTCCGTACCAGGATGGGCTGCTCAGGCATGGGTAATCTGGCCGGCATTCGCTGTGCTGGTGACGGCCGGCATCGGGCTGGTGGTGTGGGGTCGGCGGCTGGATGCCGCAGCAAGACCGCCAGCGCGGCTGGGATCACTGGGCCGACCAACTCGGGGTCGGCCGCATTCCTTACGCCCCCCACATGTGGAGCGCGTGCGCGGACGTGAGGTGGAGCTGGCCGAGCTCGCAGGCATGCTGCGCCGGCCACAGGGAAGGTTCGCGGTGTTGTGCGGAGCTGGCGGGATGGGCAAAACAACGGTAGCCGCGCAACTCGCTTCCCAGGCCGAGGCGGCGGGCTGGCGAGTGTTCTGGGTGCGCTGGCGCGATTCCGCCGAGCTGGCGCAGCAGATGGTTCAGGCGGCACTGGCCTGCGGGCTACCCGAGGCAGAGTTGGAGTCCGCGCGAGCCGGGCGGGCGAGTCTGCCGGATGTAGTGTGGCGGCAGTTGGGCAGGGCGCGCCGGTGGCTGCTGGTGTTGGACAACGCCGACGGGCCGCAAGAAATCGGCCCGACAGGGGAGCCGTTGGCCGACTACCGCGGTTGGATCCGCCCGCACGGCCGAGGCCTGCTGGTGATGACCAGCCGAGACGGTAGCCCGCAGACGTGGGGGCCGCGTGCCCAGCTACTGCCCTTGAAGCCGCTGCCCGCACAGCCCGCAGGCCAGATCCTGCTCGACGCTGCTCCCGCAGCTGGCACAGCCGAGCAGGCTCGGGATCTGGCCATGCGGCTAGGCGGGCTCCCGCTGGCGCTGCACGCGGCCGGCACCTACCTGGCCGGGCCCACCAGCCGCTACCGCACCTTCACCACCTACCGCCAGGCCCTGGAGCATGAGCTGCCCCGGTTGCTGGGAGCCGAACACCCGGACGCCTCCCATCCGCGAGTCGCACGCACCGTGGTGCGGCACACCTGGGAGGTGTCCCTGGACCAGCTGACCCGGGAAGGCAACGCATTGGCCCGCCCCGTGTTGCGACTACTAGCCGTACTGGCTGAGGCTCCCATCCCGCTGTCCCTCATCACCCCGGACCTGCTGTCTGCCGTCACCGGATGCGATGTCACCGTCATGGCATTGGAGACTGCGTTTGCCGGTCTGCACCGGTACGGCCTGCTCGGCCTTCCACACTCTCCCGGCAACGCCGGGCAGGCGTCGGGCATCAGCGGCCCGGCGCAGGTGGTGCTGCACCCCTTGATCCGAGAGATCAACGCCGTCGCTCTAGCGGCCGAGGCATCCAATCTCGCCACATGGCACCGAGCCCTTGCCGAGCGGCTGACCGCAGCCGTGCATGAGGTAGACGAGCAGGGGCGCGCCGGTTGGCCTGAGGCCGTGCTCCTCGCCCCTCACTTGCCAGTGCTGCTCGAGCTACCGGACCCGCGGTCCGCCACGCACCACCGCACTGCCCTGAACACGCTCGCGCAAATACTGCAGCACGCCGGCGCCTTCAGTGCAGCCCGTCTGCTGCACCAACGGGTCCTCGACTTCGAGACCCGCACCTTAGGTCCCCAGCACGCCGACACCCTGACCAGCCGCAACCACCTGGCCAACGCCTTGTTCGGAATGGGCGAGCCAGCCGAGGCGATACGTCTGCTCCGGCAGACGCTGGAGGACCGTAACCGCACCCTGGGCCCCGCGAGCCCTGACACCCTGACCAGCCGTCACGACCTCGCCTGCGCCCTGGACGGGACGGGACAGCATGCAGAGGCGGTGTCCTTACTGCGACAGACCCTCGCCGACCGTGCCGGCGTGCTGGGCCTTATGCATCCGCAGACCCTGGCCAGCCGTGACAGCCTTGGTCTCGCCCTGGATGGGATGGGCGAACATGCGGAGGCGGTCCGCCTGCACCGGCAGACGCTGGACGACCGCATCGGTGTGCTGGGCCCCGAACACCACCTCACCTTGCTCAGCCGCCACAACCTCGCCAGCGCACTCGCCAGGATGGGCGAGCATGCAGAAGCGGAACGCCTGCTGCGTCGGGCTCTTGACGACCACGCTCGTGTGCTGGGCCTTATGCATCCGCACACCCTGGCCAGCCGTGACAGCCTTGGTCTCGCCCTGGATGGGATGGGCGAACATGCGGAGGCGGTCCGCCTGCACCGGCAGACGCTGGACGACCGCATTCGTGTGTTGGGCGTCAAGCACCCCGATACCCTGACCAGCCGCCACAACCTTGCCATTGCACTGGCCAGGATGGGTGAGCAGAAAGAGGCGGTACGACTGCTGCGGCAGACGCTCACTGACCGCGTACGCGTGCTGGGTCCTGAGCACCCGCACACCGTGCGTGCCCGCAACGACCTGGAGACAGCTTCGGCCGCCTGGCGTGCTGCACAACGGGGACAGACCTGGTTGCACCACTCGCGACGCTAGGTGTCCCTCCCCGGCTGGCAGCGCATGAAGCCACGGGTGGACCCCACTCGTCAACGCACGACGATTCAAAGGCTGGGGAGCCAGCGGTGTACACACCTGAGCAACATTCACGCCGCATCAGTCACGCCCTGGCGGTACGCGGTCGCTCCCCCCTGCGCATAGCGGCTGTGCGGTGCGCCTGGGCGCATTTGCTCCGCAGGAATCTCAGGGTGAGGTCGAGTCATTCGACCTCACCGCGCCATCCGGGTCGCCGCGGTGTGCCGAAGATCGTGCAGCGTCCAGTTGGTACCAAGCTGCTCGCCGGCGCGCTGAAGGATCCGTCGCTCCGCCCGGTAGCTCAACGGCCTCGGCTCCCCTCGCAGGGTGTGCCAGACGGGATCGCCACCCGTGGGCAGGCCCGCCTCCCGGCCGCAGCCGTGCCCGCCGATGCGGCCTGGCGGGCTTGATCGACGACACGTGCGCCAAGGCCCGTCGGCGGGATCTGCTGTCCGGCACCGGACTGACCACGGGCTCCCGACCGAAGTGCGAGTGGAAAGCATAAAAGCAGTGCACTACCGACAGATTGTGCGCGATGGTGCGCGGCGCGTACCCGGATCCCAGACTCGGCCTGCCGGTCTTCGAATAGACGAAGCCGGCCGCCAACGCATCCATGCGGCGGCGTCGCCGCTGCGGATTCGGCGCGCCGACCGCAGCCACCCCATCAGTGTGGCGGTCTCGGCTTCGATGGCCTGCTCCCAGCCGACGTCGACCGCCCACAGCAGTCAGAACCACCCCAGCACCACCACGTACGGCAGGACCGCCGCCTGGCCTCAACCACGGCGCCGACTTGCGGCAAATCCGCCCGGCCGTCCATGACGTCCGGATGCGCACTAGTGAACTCGGCAATCCCAGACATGAGGACAGATGCTTCATGCCTTGCCAATTGATCACCAGCAAAACAGCCGGATATTGCAGTCAACCGAGCCGTGCGGCGCTGCAACACCACCGTGCCCTCCAGGAGTCGCGTGGACTCGGTCGCGAGCTTCTCTTTGTACCGCTCCTCACGGGACATACGCCGGCCCCTACCACGAGTGGCGATCAGCGACGCTGTCGACGCCGCAGCACGACGTACCCGGCGGTCAGCGCCAGCGCGCCGACGGCCAGGCCGGCGCCGAGTGCCAGCTCGAAGTCCGCCGGCCCGGCGGCACCGCCAAGACCGCCCCGGACGCCCTGCGTGGGGCGGGGTGAGCTCGTAGGGCGGGGCGAGCTGGTGGGGCGGGGCGAGCTGGTGGGGCGCGGTGAGCTGGTGGGGCGCGGTGAGCTCGTGGGAAAGGGTGACGTGAGCGTGCTGCGACGTGGCAGGATCTCGCAGGCGATGCCGTCGTCCGCACCCTGGTCCTCGTCCAGGCGATGAGGGTCGTTCCGGTCGCGGTTGAACTCCGCCTGTGCGTCCTCCTGGAAGACGAAGTCGCGACAGTCCAGGTCACCCTGGGCGTAGGCCGGCTGGGACACCGGGCCTGCGGCGACGAGCAGGGTGATCGCGGTCGTACATATCGCGTGGGCGCGTCGCTTCACGGGCGTTGCCTCTCGGTCCTGCGGTCTGGACAACCGTCAGTGCGACCGTAAGTACGTCACCCGAGCACCGGCGCGCGGTGCTAGGCCGTTCGAGCCCTTCCCGGGGATCCTCGAACGGCCCAGCCGTCCGCCGCTCAGTCCCCTCGGGGCCCGTACGCCGTCATGAAGCGGTCCCGGAAGCGGTCCATGCCCCAGGTGGGGGCGTTCTCGGCGGGCTTGAGGCCGTCCGTCCAGTTCCACTCGGCGATCTTGTCGAGGACCTTCGGGTCCCGGGCGACGATCGTGACGGGCACGTCCTTGCTGGTGCTGCCGGCCGTGACGGTGGGGACGGGCTGATGGTCGCCGAGGAAGACGAGGACCGTGTCGTCGGTGCCGTACCGCTCGACCCATTCGGTGAGGCTCTGCAGCGAGTACTCGATGGCGTGGCGGTACTCGGTGCGCACGCGCTCGGGGTCCTTCCAGACCTCCTTGGGGTCGGTGCCCTCCTTCTTGATCCGGTGGAAGATCGAGCCGTCGCCGAGTTCGTCCCAGTCGGTCATGCGCGCGATGGGGGACCAGGGGTTGTGGCTGGAGGCCAGGATGATCTCCGCCATGATCGGATCGCGGTTCTTCTTGCCGTGCTCCAGACGCTGGAAGGCCTCCAGGCTGAACTGGTCGGGCACGGGCGTCCAGCTGAAGTACGGGCCGTTGTAGCCCAGGTGCTCCGAGTCGTAGATGTGGTCGAGCGCGAAGAACTTGCCCTCGGGCCAGGCCCGCCGCACACCAGGTACGACGCCGACCGTCCGCCATGCGCCGGTCTTCCTGAAGTAGCTGCCCAGCGTCGCACGGTCGCTGGTGGTCAGACTCCGGTACCGCTGCTGGTTCTTGATCCAGAGGCCGGACAGGAACGTGGAGTGGGCCAGCCAGCTGCCCGCGCCCGTCACCGGCGACTTCAGCCACGCGCTGCGCGACTGGAACCCGGCCGCCTTGAGCGAGTTCGTCCCTTCCTTGAGCACCGAGTCGATCTGCGGAGCCATCGCCGGATCGTCGATCGCGACCCGGCCGTAGCTCTCGATGAACGTGAACAGCACGTCCTTGCCGCGCAGCCCCGTCAGCAGTTGGTCCGGCGGTGTCTTCGCGAACGCGTCGACCGCGGCCTGCTTCTCGAAGACCCGCCCGTCCTTGAGGCCGGCCTGTACCTGCTCGATGCGGTTGTTGAGGAAGTCGGCGTTGCCCTTGGTGGCCAGCGGGACCCCGGCGATCTGGATGCCCAGGGTCATGCAGGTGATCCACGCGGTGCCCAGGATCAGGGTCGTGCGCGTGGCGACCGCGCGATGGCCGACCATCAGGTTCGTCACCCGCACCATCGCGAGCGTCATCAGGACGAGCACCGCGACGAACAGGACGATCACCCCGACCACCGCGAGCACCTGCCCCGTACGGCCGAAGGACTCGCGTACGAACTCGGCCGCGTCGTCCAGCAGGATCCAGTCCAGGACCAGGTCGAAGGGGCGGGCCAGCACCGAGTAGAAGCCCATGTCGACGAACTTCAGGACGGTGAGAACGCCGAGCAGCGCACCCGCGGCCACCGACATCAGCCGCCGTGACCGCGGCGGCACCGCCAGCAGCAGGCCCGCGAGCAGGATCCCTTCGGCGGGGAGACGGAAGAAGGCCTCGGGGCCGAGCCGTTCGAGACGGTTCGGCACGAGGAGTGCGAAGAGCAGGAGTGCGCCGGCCAGCACGGTCGTACCCACGGACACGCCGCGTGCCGTACGGGGATAACGTCGCCGCCAGCCGAACCAGCCCGGGGGAGGGGAGTCGGAGCGCTGCGCGCCGTCGTCGACCGTCTCCTCGGATCCGGCGGCCTGTTCGGCCTTGTCGGCCTGGTCGACACCCTCCGCCTCGTCGGCCGCCTCGGCGTCCTGGTCCGGCTCGGTCTTGTCCGACGGACCCACGACGTCCGTATCGGCAGCCGCGTCCGAAGCCGTGCGGCCGACCTCAGCCTCTGCGGCCGGTTCCGCCTCCCCGGTCACCCCCGTCCCGCCCGTATCGTCCTCCGCGTCCGACCCGCCCTCAGCGGTGTTGAGCGGCTGACGAGAGCGAGTGAAGAGCGACACTCGGCGGTCCTTCCGTGCGGTCTTGCGATGGCATGGCAAACAGCGGTCGATGACCGAGCCTGCCACCATCAGTACGTCCGCACGTCACCTTGGGTTCAACCAGACCTGCCCGGGATTCACCTGTCCGCCGAGACCGCCACCTCACGCGCCCAGCGATAGTCCGCCTTGCCGCTGGGGGAACGCCGGATCGAGTCCGCGATCACCAGCTGGCGGGGGATCTTGTACCCCGCGAGGTGGGAGCGGCAGTGGCTCTGGATGTCCGCCAGGGACGGCCGCTCCGCGCCCGTGCGCAGCTGCACCACCGCCGCCACATGGTGCCCCCACTTCGCGTCCGGCACCCCGGCCACCAGCGCGTCGTACACGTCGGGGTGGGACTTGAGCGCCTGCTCGACCTCCTCCGGATACACCTTCTCGCCCCCTGTGTTGATGCACTGCGAGCCGCGTCCGAGCACGGTGACGACGCCGTCCTCGTCGACCGTGGCCATGTCGCCGAGCAGTACCCACCGCTGACCGTCCTTCTGGAAGAAGGTCTCGGCGGTTTTCTTGGGGTCGTTGTAGTAGCCGAGCGGCACATGGCCGCACTGGGCCACCCGGCCCACCTCGCCGGTGGCGACCGGTTCACAGGTGGCCGGATCGACCACCTGCGTACGGGAGTTGACCCGGATGCGGAATCCGCGCTCGGGGCCGGAGTCCTCGGTCGCCGTACCGTTGAAGCCGGATTCGGAGGAGCCGAAGTTGTTCAGGAGCATGACGTTCGGGACCAGTTCCTGGAACTGCCGGCGCACCGTGTCCGACATGATCGCGCCGGACGAGGACACGCTGAACATCGACGAGCAGTCCGTGCCCTTCATGGGTCCGTTCAGCGCGTCGACCAGCGGCCGCAGCATCGCGTCGCCGACCAGCGAGACGCTGGTGACCTTCTCCTTCTCGATCGTCCGCAGCACTTCCTCCGGCGCGAACTTGCGGTGGATCACGATGCGCTGGCCGAAGTTGAAGCCGATGAAGGCGGTCAGTGTGGACGTCCCGTGCATCAGCGGAGCGGTCGGGAAGAACGTGATGCCGTCGCCGCCGGCCGCCACGCGCTCGGCGAGTTCCTCCGGCTTTCGCACCGGCTCACCGGTCGGCGCGCCGCCGCCCAGCCCCGAGAAGAACAGGTCCTCCTGGCGCCACATCACACCCTTGGGCATGCCGGTGGTGCCACCGGTGTAGATGATGAACTGGTCGTCCCCCGACCGTGCCGGGAACCCCCGCTCGGGCGACCCGGCGGCCTCGGCGTCCGCGAAGGCCACGGCCGGTACGACCGCCGCCTCGGCCGCGCCCGGCGCCACGGACCCCACCCGCACCAGGTGCCTCAGCCCGTCCACCCGGGGCAGCGCCGCCGCCACCAGGTCCGTGAACTCCGCCTCGAAGACCAGGGCCACCAGATCGGCGTCCCGGTACAGGTACACCAACTCCTCTTCCACATAGCGGTAGTTGACGTTGACCGGGACGATCCGTGCCTTCAGGCAGGCCAGCACCGTCTGCAGGTACTCGATGCCGTTGTAGAGATGGAGCCCGAGATGCTCGCCGGGACGTATCCCGCTGTCTAGCAGATGGTGGGCGATCCGGTTGGCCGCCGCGTCCAGCTCGGCGTACGTCAGACGACGCTCCGCACCCGTGCCCGGATGATCCACGTACACGAGCGCCTCGCGGTCCGGGACCGCGTCGACGACCGACTCGAACAGGTCGGCAAGGTTGTACTCCACCGTTCCTCCTGCCCTCGCTCTCCACCGGCTGCCGGTCATCAGAGCAAAGGGCGGCACAACTGTGAAGGGTCCGCGCACAAGAAATCTGACTACCTGTCAGAAAACCCTTGAAGTGCCCCGGCGCCTCCTGCAACCTGTTCTCGTTCTTTCAGAGGGGAGACGGGCGATGAGTGGGACGGAACACCTCGCCGTACGGCGGGAAGGCGCCACACTGGTGCTCACGCTCAACAGGCCGGAGGCCAAGAACGCGCTCTCGTTGGCGATGCTCGTCGGCCTCTACGACGGCTGGCTCGAAGCCGACGCGGACGACACGATCCGCTCGGTCGTGTTCACGGGTGCGGGCGGCTCGTTCTGCGCGGGCATGGACCTCAAGGCCCTGGCCGGGCACGGGATGGAGGGGGAGCGCCACCGCGACCGGCTCAAGGCCGACCCCGACCTCCACTGGAAGGCGATGCTGCGCCACCACCGGCCCCGCAAACCGGTGATCGCCGCCGTCGAGGGGTACTGCGTCGCCGGCGGCACCGAGATGCTCCAGGGCACCGACATCCGCGTCGCGGGCGAGTCGGCCACCTTCGGCCTGTTCGAAGTGAAGCGCGGCCTGTTCCCGATCGGCGGCTCCACGGTCCGGCTGCAACGGCAGATTCCGCGCACCCACGCCCTGGAGATGCTGCTCACGGGACGCCCGTACAGCGCCCGCGAGGCCGCCGGCATCGGCCTGATCGGGCACGTCGTCCCCGACGGCACGGCACTGGACAAGGCCCTGGAGATCGCCGAACAGATCAACGCCTGCGGCCCGCTCGCCGTCGAGGCCGTCAAGGCGTCCGTGTACGACACCGCCGAGATGACCGAGACCGACGGCCTCGCCGCCGAGTTGAAGCGTGGCTGGCCGATCTTCGATACGGCCGACGCCAAGGAGGGCGCCCGCGCCTTCGCCGAGAAGCGGCCGCCTGTCTACAAGCGTACGTAGGGACGCCGGCAGGTTCGGACGCTGCGGGCCGTATGTGGCTGGTCGCGCCCACGCGGCGGAGCCGCATATGAGCTCAGCCCCGCGCCCCTCTGGGGCGCGCCTCTCGCACCCCGTTCTCCGGAGGAGGCACACCCCGATGCCCGAAGTCCTCAAGGCCCCGTTGACCGTCGAGTTCCCCTTCACCCGCTCTCTCGGCCCCGTGCAGAGCGCCTTCCTCACCGGGCTGCGCGAGCGCGTCGTGCTCGGGGTGCGCACCGGCGACGGACGCACGCTCGTGCCACCCGTCGAGTACGACCCCGTCACCGCCGAGGAGCTCCGCGACCTGGTCGAGGTCGCCCCCACGGGCACGGTCACCACCTGGGCCTGGAACCACGCCCCGCGCCGCGACCAGCCCCTCAACACCCCCTTCGCCTGGGTCCTGGTCCGCCTCGACGGTGCCGACACCGCCCTTCTGCACGCACTCGACGCCCCCGGCCCCGACGCCGTGCACACCGGCATGCGGGTCCGCGTCCGCTGGGCCGAGGAACGCACCGGCTCCATCACGGACATCTCCTGCTTCGAGCCGTACGCCGAGGGCGCCGTGGACGCGGCCGAACCCGCCGCCCACACAGGCGAGTTCGCGGATCCCGTCACCGGCATCGTCGCCCTGGCCCGCCTCGACTACACCTACTCACCCGGCCGCGCCCAGACCGCCTACCTCAACGCCCTGGCCGAACACCGCAACGTCGGCGAACGCTGCCCGTCCTGCCGCAAGGTGTACGTGCCGCCCAGGGGTGCGTGCCCCACATGTGGTCTCGCCACATTGGAACAGGTCGAAGTGGGGCCCCGCGGCACAGTCACCACGTTCTGCATCGTCAACATCAAGGCGAAGAACCTAGACATCGAAGTGCCGTACGTCTACGCCCACATCGCCCTCGACGGCGCCGGCCTCGCCCTGCACGCCCGGATCGGCGGCATCCCCTACGACCAGGTGCGCATGGGTCTGCGGGTCGAACCCGTGTGGACGGCAGACTCCCGCTTCCCCGATCACTACCGGCCCACGGGCGAGCCCGACGCGGACTACGACACCTACAGGGAGCTGCTGTGACCCGCGAGATCGCCGTCGTCGCCTTCGCGCAGACCGACCACCGGCGCACCACCGAGGAGCTCTCCGAGGTGGAGATGCTCATGCCCGTCCTGCACGAGGTGCTGGCGCGGACCGGCCTGAAGACCGCCGACATCGGCTTCACCTGCTCCGGCTCCAGCGACTACCTCGCCGGCCGGGCCTTCTCCTTCACCCTCGCCCTCGACGGTGTCGGTGCCTGGCCGCCGATCTCCGAGTCGCACGTCGAGATGGACGGCGCCTGGGCGCTGTACGAGGCGTGGACCAAGCTGCTGACCGGCGACGCCGACACCGCGCTCGTCTACTCCTACGGCAAGTCCTCACCCGGCCCCCTGCGCGACGTCCTCACCCGTCAGCTCGACCCGTACTACGTCGCCCCCCTCTGGCCCGACTCGGTCGCCCTGGCCGCCCTCCAGGCCCAGGCCCTCATCGACGCCGGTGACACGGACGAGCCCGCTCTCGCCGCGGTCGCCGCCCGCAGCCGGGCGGACGCCACCGCCAACTCCCATGCGCAGCT
Organism: Streptomyces coerulescens; assembly: GCF_042657965.1. Classification (NCBI taxonomy): domain Bacteria; kingdom Bacillati; phylum Actinomycetota; class Actinomycetes; order Kitasatosporales; family Streptomycetaceae; genus Streptomyces; species Streptomyces coerulescens. The sequence goes on along the minus strand of NZ_JBHSKM010000025.1, from coordinate 125,150 downwards.
GAGCGGTTCGGTGCCGCACGGCGACTACGTCGTACAGCCGCTCCGTACCGGCGACTGCCCGCCGATCGGCGACGGAGCCGCCGCCGTGATCCTCGCGGCCGGGGAGCGGGCCCGTGAGCTGTGTGAACGGCCCGCCTGGATCCGCGGCATCGATCACCGCATCGAGGCCCACAGCCTGGGTGTGCGCGACCTGACCGACTCGCCCTCGACCCGCCTGGCCGCCGAGAAGGCAGGGGCATTCCAACGGCCCGTCGACACCGCCGAGTTGCACGCGCCCTTCACCGCGCAGGAGGTCGTCCTGCGCAAGGCGCTCCGGCTCGACGACGGCGTGCGCGTCAACCCGTCCGGCGGGGCGCTCGCCGCCAACCCCGTCATGGCGGCCGGGCTCATCCGCATGGGCGAGGCCGCCGCCGGCATCCACCGCGGCGAGTCCGACCGGGCGCTCGCACACGCCACGTCCGGCCCCTGTCTGCAACAGAACCTGGTCGCCGTACTCGAAGGGGATCCGCGATGAGCAAGGAGCCCGTGGCCGTCATAGGCATCGGACAGACCAAGCACGTCGCCGCACGCCGGGACGTGTCGATCGCCGGGCTCGTCCGGGAGGCGGCCCGCAGCGCACTCGACGACGCAGAGCTGAACTGGGCGGACATCGACGCGGTCGTCATCGGCAAGGCGCCCGACTTCTTCGAGGGCGTGATGATGCCGGAGCTGTATCTCGCCGACGCGCTCGGCGCGGTGGGCAAGCCCATGCTCCGCGTGCACACGGCCGGCTCGGTCGGCGGATCCACCGCCCTCGTCGCCGCCAACCTGGTCGCGGCCCGCGTCCACGGCACCGTCCTGACACTCGCCTTCGAGAAACAGTCCGAGTCCAACGCCATGTGGGGACTGTCCCTCCCGATCCCCTTCCAGCAGCCGCTGCTGGCCGGGGCCGGCGGGTTCTTCGCCCCGCACGTGCGCGCGTACATGCGGCGCAGCGGCGCGCCCGACACGATCGGTTCGCTGGTCGCCTACAAGGACCGGCGCAACGCGCTGAAGAACCCGTACGCCCATCTGCACGAGCACGACATCACCCTGGAGAAGGTCCAGGCATCGCCCATGCTGTGGGACCCGATCCGCTACTCGGAGACGTGCCCGTCGTCCGACGGCGCCTGCGCGATGGTGCTGACCGACCGCGCGGGAGCCGCCCGCGCACCTCGCCCACCCGCCTGGATGCTCGGCGGAGCCATGCGCAGCGAACCCACCCTCTTCGCGGGCAAGGACGCCGTGTCGCCGCAGGCCGGCAAGGACTGCGCGGCCGACGTGTACCGGCAGGCGGGCATCGCCGACCCGCGCCGGGACATCGATGCCGTCGAGATGTACGTGCCGTTCTCCTGGTACGAGCCCATGTGGCTGGAGAATCTCGGGTTCGCCGCCGAGGGCGAGGGCTGGAAGCTCACCGAGGCCGGGGTGACCGAGCTGGACGGCGATCTGCCCGTCAACATGTCCGGCGGCGTGCTGTCGACCAACCCCATCGGCGCCTCCGGCATGATCCGCTTCGCGGAAGCGGCCCTCCAGGTGCGCGGCCAGGCCGGGGAACACCAGGTGGAAGGGGCCCGCAAGGCGCTCGGGCACGCCTACGGCGGAGGGTCGCAGTTCTTCTCCATGTGGCTCGTGGGCGCCGAGCCCCCGGACGCCTGAGCGGCCTCGCGCACGCCGGTGGAGACGCCTCCGCAAAGGTCCCCCTCAGGTGGCCTGTTGGCACCCGGGACCGATCGCTAGGCTGACCCGCGGACGACGCGAATCGGGAGGAGCACGGACGTGGCCGAGAGCACCACCATCCAGCAGCAGCCACTCACGGGCTGGGACAAGCCGGAGCTGGACCTCAGCAACGCCGACTGGCACTCGAGCAGCCGTGGCGTGGGGGATGTCCAGATCGCCTTTGTCGAGGGGTTCATCGCGATGCGCAACAGCGGCCGCCCGGAGAGCCCTTCCCTGATCTTCACCCCTGCCGAGTGGGGCGCGTTCGTGTCGGGTGCGCGCGAGGGCGAGTTCGACCTGACCTGACCGGGGGACGCAGCGAACGGACCGTACGGAGACGAGCCGGCGGGCGGTGACCCGCGCGCCGGCCGCAGCCTTCGGGCCGATCCGGGGGTGTTCCTTCCGTTTTTCCGGACACGCGACCTTGAGAACCCCTTCGGGGCCGAAGCCTGAGCCAGGCTGGCCCCGGATCGGGAAGGTCGTACCCCGGAGGTGAGGAACCCATGAGCACCCTGCCCGTCATCGCGGCGGTCGACGGTTCGGACGACAGCCTGGTGGCGCTGGACTGGGCCTTCGAGGCCGCCCTGCTGCGCCGGGCGCCGCTGCGAGTGGTCCACGTACAGCAGTACGCCGCCTGGGCGGGGCCCGAGGTCATGCCGTCCGGGCAGCCGGAGTCCGAGCACGACCCGGTGATCCACGAGGTACGCCGGTATCTGGAGGGGCGCGTCGAGCGGCCCGCCCTGGAGTACTCGGCCCTCGCCGGAGCGGCCGGCACCGTCCTGCCGGAACTCGGCTCGACCGCCCAGCTGCTGGTCCTGGGCAGCCGGGGCCGCGGCGGCTTCGCCAGTCTGCTGCTGGGCTCCTGCGGCGTGGCCACCGCGCGGGACGCCGAGTGCCCGGTCGTCGTCGTGCCGAAGCCGGGCCGGAAGGTCGACGACGACACGATGCCGATCGAGCCGGGCCCCCGGGTCGTCGTCGGCCTCGCGGTGGACAGCCCGGACGAGGCCACCCTGTCCTTCGCCTTCGCCGAGGCCGCCCGGCGCGGAGCCCGGCTGCAGGCCGTCGCCGCCTACGACTGGCCGCTGCATCTGTGGACCGCGGCCACCGCCCAGGTCGTACCGGCGCCGGCCGACCAGGAAGCCATCGAGTCCGAGACCCGCGTCCTGGCCGAGGGCCTCCTCGAACCGCAGCGCGAACGCCACCCCGACGTCCACGCCGAGTCCTATGCGACCCCGGGCGACGCGGCGGGCAGCCTCGTCGCCGCCTCCAGGGACGCGAGCCTCGTCGTCGTGGGCCGTCACCGGCGCCGCCTTCTTGCGCCGGCCCGCATGATGGGCTCGGTGACCCAGGCGGTCCTGCTCCACGCCGCGAGCCCGGTGGCGGTGGTGCCACCCGCGCCGGCGCAGGAGTAGCGGGTCGCGCGGCGGCCAACTCCCGCTGGTCGAAGTACCTGGGCGCGCCGGTCGATCGACCGCCCTCACATCATGGAACGGGTCGGGCCACGTACCATGGCGACATGTCGTTCCTCCGCCGCCGCAGCGCCACGCCCGCCGGGCCCGACTTCGACGTACTGGCCATGGACCCGGGCGACTGGCCCGGCAACCTGGGTGCCGGGCTGCTGCCCGCCCCCGACGGCAGCTGCCAGGGCGTCTTCCTGCGCTACGACCTCTTCGGCGGCCGCGGCCCGGCGATGATCATCGGCAATCTGCCCGAAGGCTCCCCGGCCCGCGAGGTGGAGCAGGACGAGGTGCCGTTCGAGGTCGCGCAGCTGCTGCTGGCGCTGGAGAACGACGAGGAGGTCACCGTCGTCGGCAGCGAGGACGTGCCGGTGATGCAGGGCGACAACCTCCTGATCGTGCGGCGCCTGAAGCTCTCCGAGAGCCGGATCTCCTGCGTGCAGTTCGACCGCAGCGACCATGTCCTGGTCACCATCGCCGCCTGGGACCGCCCCATCACCGACGACCTGTACGCCCTGCTCAAGCCGCTGCCCGCGGAGCTCTTCCAGCAAGGCTGAACCGTCACCCCACCCTCCCCGGCCTGACCGGCCCCCGCCTGTCTTTGTCATGACCCTTGCCGCTGAGTCATCGGATCTCTAGCGTCAGGGGTCATGTCGTATGAGCCGCAAGGGATCACCCGAAGAACGACTCTCAAGGCAGTGGCGGCAGTGGGAGGAGCCGGAGGGCTCGCCCTGGGAGCAGAAGCCGGGCAGGCCAATGCCGCCGATTCCTCCGATGTGTCGAGAGTGCCATCCGTGCTCTGGTACGCCGCCCCGGCCGCCGACTGGGAGCGCGAGGCGTTACCCATCGGCAACGGTGCACTCGGTGCCATGGTCTTCGGCACCCTCGCCTCCGAACACCTCCAGTTCAACGAGAAGACCCTCTGGACCGGCGGCCCCGGCTCCGCCCAGGGCTACGACCACGGCAACTGGCGCACGCCCCGACCCGGCGCGATCACCGCCGTCCAGGACGACCTCGACACCCGGACCACCCTCGACCCCGAGTCGGTCGCCGACCGCCTCGGCCAGCCACGGAGCGGCTACGGCGCCCACCAGACCTTCGGAGACCTCCACCTCGACCTGCCGGACGCGCCGGCCACGCCCCCGCCGGACTACCGCCGCGAGCTCGACCTCGACAACGCGGTCGCCTCGGTCGCCTACACCCACCAAGGCGTGCGCCACCAAAGGGACTTCTTCGCCTCTCACCCCGATGGTGTGATCGTGGGACGGCTCAGCGCCGACCGCCCCGGCAGCGTCACCTTCACCCTGCGCCACACCTCACCCCGCGCCGACTTCACCGCCACCGCCGCCGACCGGACCCTGACCGTGCGGGGCGCCCTCGCCGACAACGGGCTGCGCTTCGAGGCGCAGGTCCGGGTGCACGCGGAGGGCGGCACCGTGACCTCCGGAACCGAGGGCACCCTCACCGTGACCGGGGCCGACAGCGCCTGGTTCGTCCTGGCCGCCGGCACGGACTACGCCGACACCTACCCCGACTACCGCGGCCCGGACCCGCACGCCGCCGTCAGCAGTGCCGTGCGACGCGCGGGCCGGGACCACGCGCGCCTGCTCGACCGGCACCTCCGCGACCACCGGTCCCTCTTCGGCCGAGTCGGCCTGGACATCGGCCAGTCGCTCCCCGCCGACCTCCCCACGGACCGCCTGCTGTCCTCGTACACCGGCGGCACGAGCGCGGCGGACCGCGCCCTGGAGGCCCTCTACTTCCAGTACGGCCGCTACCTGCTCATCGCCTCCTCACGCCCCGGCTCCCTGCCCGCCAACCTCCAGGGCGTCTGGAACAACAGCACCACGCCCCCGTGGTCGGCCGACTACCACGTCAACATCAACCTCCAGATGAACTACTGGCCCGCCGAGGCCGCGAACCTCGCCGAGACGACGGCGCCCTACGACCGCTTCGTCGAGGCCCTGCGCGCACCCGGACGCCGGACCGCACACGAGATGTTCGGCTCGCGCGGCTGGGTGGTGCACAACGAGACCAACCCGTACGGCTTCACCGGCGTACACGACTGGGCGACCTCGTTCTGGTTCCCCGAGGCGGCCGCCTGGCTCACCCAGCAGCTGTACGAGCACTACAGATTCGGCGGCTCCACCGGCTATCTGCGCACCACCGCGTACCCGGTCATGAAGGAGGCCACCGAGTTCTGGCTGGACAACCTGCGCACCGACCCCCGCGACGGAACCCTCGTCGTCACCCCCAGCTACTCGCCCGAGCACGGCGACTTCACCACCGGCGCGGCCATGTCGCAGCAGATCGTCCACGACCTGTTCACCAGCACCCTCGAAGCCGCCCGCACCCTGGGCGACACGCCCGACTTCCGACGCCGTGTCGAAGACGCGCTGACCCGGCTCGACCCCGGCCTGCGAATCGGCTCCTGGGGTCAACTCCAGGAGTGGAAGGAGGACTTGGACGACCCCGCCGACACCCATCGGCATGTCTCGCACCTCTTCGCCCTCCACCCCGGACGGCAGATCGAACCCGGCAGCGCGTGGGCGCGGGCCGCCGAGGTCTCCCTGACCGCACGCGGGGACGGCGGCACCGGCTGGTCCAAGGCATGGAAGATCAACTTCTGGGCCCGGCTGCACGACGGCGACCACGCCCACACGATGCTCGCCGAACAGCTCAAGTCCTCGACCCTGCCCAACCTCTGGGACACCCACCCGCCGTTCCAGATCGACGGCAACTTCGGCGCCACCGCCGGCGTCGTCGAGATGCTCCTCCAGAGCCAGCACGACATCATCGAGGTGCTCCCGGCCCTGCCCGCCGCCTGGCCGGCCGGCTCGGTGCACGGCCTGCGCGCCCGCGGCGGCGCCACCCTCGCCATCGAGTGGAGGGACGGCCGGGCGACCCACCTTGCTCTGGCGGCGTCACGAACCCGCGAACTCACCGTCCGCAGCGACCTGTTCGAGTCCGGACAGCACTCCTTCAAGGCGGTGGCCGGGCGGCGCTACACCTGGGAGAGAAAGGACGGACGCCCGGCATGACACCGATGCGCTAGGAACGCGAATCCACGACGTCCACATCCGCCGCCCGCACGAACGCCACCCGGTGACCGTACTGGATCTCGTAGTACAGCTCCTTGCCGACCACGACCTGGTGCGACGCCTGGTCGAAGTCGACCGCGTAGAAGTACTCGCCCGGCACCTTGCCGCCCACCGCGTACCGCTGGCCGGCCGGCAAGGTGTACGGCAACGGCGAGACCGCCTGCGGGGGCACGTCCGGCGGATAGGCCGAGGACTCGGGATAGGCACGCCCGTACACCGGGACACTCGTCAGGCCGTCCTTCGGCGTCACCACCTCACCGGACACGTTCACCGCGGTCGGACTCTCCTTGGTGTTCTTGAACCACGCCTTCTGGCCCAGGTACCAGATCGCCGTCCAGTCGCCGTCCCGACCGGCGACCGCGTACTGCTGCCCGGTCGAGACCCGCGAGGACAGGTCGTTGACGCCCTTGGTCGGATTCGAGCCCAGCCCGATGTCCTTGATCAGGGGATACGTCTCACCGGGTCCGGAGTACAGCCGCACCGCGCTCGAACCGTGGTCCGCGCAGGGCCGGTCGGCGGTCACACAGCCCGTGTACTCGGGCCGGTTGGTCGCGTAGTCGGGCCGGATCGTCACCAGTGGGCCGTCCGGGCCGGCACTGGGCCTGATGGGCCGGCCGAGCAGCTCGAAGTAGTGCCGCCAGTCCCAGTACGGGCCCGGGTCGGTGTGCATGCCCCTGACCGTCGAGGCGGTCGGGCCCGGCACAGTGTCGTGGCCGAGGATGTGCTGCCGGTCCAGCGGGATGTCGTACTTCCTGGTGAGGTACTTCACCAGGCGGGCGGAGGAGCGGTACATCGCCTCCGTGTACCAGGCGTCCGGGCGCGCCAGGAACCCCTCGTGCTCCAGGCCGATCGACTTGGCGTTGACGTACCAGTTACCCGCGTGCCAGGCCACATCCTTGGCCTTCACATGCTGGGCGATATGGCCGTCCGTGGAGCGCAGCGTGTATTGCCACGACACATAGGCGGGGTCCTGCACCATGGTGAGGACACCCTCCCAGGCGCCCTCCGTGTCATGGATGACGATGTAGTCGATGTCCTGCGACGTCGGACGATCGCCCTCGTCGTGGTTGCCGTAGTCACCGTCACCGAACTCCTCGTACGGCGCCGGGATCCACTCGCACGACACCGTGCGCGGGCACTCGGTCTCCCTGGACTTGAGTGTGCGCAGGCCTGCGCGCTGCAGCTGAGAGGTGTCGGGTGACAGGTCCGGCTGGGCGGCAAGCCTCACCAGTTGGCCCGCGTCCGTCTCACGCTCCTGGCCGGTGCGCAGCACGTCGTACACATCGTTGGCGTACGTCGCCGCCGTGGCCGTGTCGTCGGCACCGGAGAAACGGGCCACCGCCCCGTACCAGTCCGCCGGATCCGAGCTCAGGGGCTCGCCGAGCTCATTCTGCGCGGCGGCGAGCAGCGCGGCGCCGCCGGCCACATTGGCGGCCGGGTCCGTACGCAGCCGCTCACGGCTCAGCCCGGTCAGCTCGGCAGCCTTGGGCAGCGTCCTGAGGCGGGCCGGGACCTCGGAGCTCTTCGGCAGCTTCGCCTTCGGGGCCAGTGCCTTGCGGGCGCTGTCACCGCGCGCGTCCTCCGACCCGTCGCCGTGGTGCGACGGGGACCCGGCGAGCGCGGTCCGGGCGTCCGTGAGGTGCATCGGGCCGTACCCGCCGGTCACACTGGGCGCCCCCGCGTGCTCGTCCCAGCGGGACTGCAGATAGGAGACGCCGAGCAGGACACTCTGCGGTACGTGATAGCGGGCGGCGGCGGAGGTGAAGGCCGACTGGAGGCCGTCCTGCGAGCCGCGGGTGTCGGACGGGGCCGCGCCGATCAAGGGGAACAGCAGTGTCGCAGCGGCCAAGGCGGTGACGGGTCCACGCAATGCAGCCTCCTGGGACGGTCGGGCGCGATGAGCCGTGCGGGGCCGGGCGTGGGTCTGTGGTACCGGCTGTCCGACGATCCGTCAATCATGCCAATAGCTGCGTGAATACCCCCGTCAAGCGGGATTCCCGGGAGTTTCGTGCCGACGGCCCGCCGGCCTGCGGGGCGTCAGTGGCGTACTCCAATGACCGCGGCCGGACACACGAAAGCCCGCGGTACGCCTGTCTCCAGGACGCACCGCGGACCATCGTCCCCTCAGCGAGTGCCGACCGCCGCACGCACGGCCCGACGGGCCAGCTGGCAGTCGTCGTGCAGCCGCCGCAGCAGCAGCCGCTGTTCCTCGCCGGACGGCGCAGCACCCGGGTGGGCCACTCCGGATGCCGCCGGGGTCGCGTCGTGCATCGAACGCTGCACGGCCGTCTCGTACGTACGGATCTCGCGGGTCAGCACGAGCATCAGGTTCACCAGGAACGCGTCCCGCGAAGCCGGACCCGCCGACTGGGCGATCTGGCTGATCTGCCGCCGGGCCACCGGTGCGTCCCCGAGCACCGCCCACAGCGTCGCCAGGTCGTAGCCCGGTAGGTACCAGCCTGCGTGCTCCCAGTCCACCAGCACTGGACCGGCCGGTGAGAGCAGGATGTTCGACAGCAACGCGTCGCCGTGGCAGAACTGACCCATGCCCTGCCGGCCCGCGGTGGCCGCGATGCCGTGCAGCAGCTTCTGCAGATCACCCATGTCCCGGTCGGTGAGCAGCCCCAGTTCGTGGTACCGGGAGATCCGTGCCGCGTACTCCAGCGGCGCGTCGAACGTGCCGGCCGGCGGCCGCCAGGCGTTGAGCCGGCAGATCGCGCCGAGTGCCGCCCTGATGTCCGCACGCGGCGGCACCTCTATAGGGTGCCGCTGGAGCGCCGCCACCCGGCCCGGCATCCGCTCGATCACGAGCGTGCAGTTGTCCGGATCCGCCGCGATCAGTCTCGGCACCCGCACCGGGGGGCGGTGCCGGACGAACGAGCGGTATGCCGCTATCTCGTGCCGGATCCGCTCGGACCAGGCCGGCGAGTGGTCCAGTAAACACTTGGCGACGGCCGTGCTGCGCCCGGTCGTGCCGACCAGGAGCACGGACCGCCCACTGCGGCGCAGGACCTGGACCGGCGCGAACTCCGGGCAGATGCGGTGCACCGACGCGATCGCCGTACGCAACTGGGCGCCCTGGGGGCCGGACAAGTCGAGTCTCCCGCTGAGCGGTTGGGTGCCGAGCCCCGCGGTGCGCAGCGGTCGGCCCGCGCCGAGCACGGGGGCGGCCGCCGGCCGCGCGGGGGCGAGGTAGGGGCCGCCACCCGCCGGGCGGGCACGCAGCGACCGGGGCGGGGCGGACACGGAGGACGATGCTGCGTACATGGGAGAAACAGATCCCTTCGTGTGCCTTCGACGTCATTGCGCTACCCGGCCCGGTCCCTCGGGTGCACCCTGGGGAGTGCGGCCCGTTGTTCAAAAGGCGACCGGGTCGGGGTGGCGCGTTCCTACCTGACACCCGTTGCCCAGTGGCACACCATCTGGCGCACCCTGGCGAACCCTGGCGAATAGTCCCGGGGCAACTCTCACCGGGCTACTGTCAACTCAGCCGAGAACCTGGGGGCTTGACGTGAGCGGAGAACCCAACACCCGCCTGGCGGACCTGTTCGGCCTGGCCGGCTGGTCCAAGGGCGAGCTCGCGAGGCTGGTCAACCGGCAGGCGGCGGCCATGGGCCACCCCCAGCTGGCGACCGACACCTCGCGGGTGCGGCGGTGGATCGACATGGGAGAGATCCCGCGCGATCCCGTGCCGCGGGTGCTGGCAGCTCTGTTCACCGAGCGTCTCGGCCGTGTCGTGACCATCGAGGACCTCGGTCTGGTCCGGCACGGGCGTACGGGGAAACGGCAGGACGCCGGGAGCGTGGAGCATCCCGACGGTGTGCCGTGGGCGCCCGAGCGAACCGCCGCGGTCCTCACCGAATTCACGGGAATGGACCTCATGCTCAACCGACGCGGCTTGGTGGGCGCGGGTGCCGCGCTCGCCGCGGGATCCGCACTCAGCAGCGCCATGCACGACTGGCTGCACTCCGACCCGGCCCTCAAGGCCGACGCCCCCCAGTTCGACGACCCCCTGCACGCCGACCCCGCCGGGTTCGACCGCTACGAGGCCGCCCCCATCGGGTCGCAGGAGATCGAGGAACTGGAGCGCTCGGTGGAGGTGTTCCGGGCCTGGGACGCGGCCCGCGGCGGCGGGTTGCAACGCAAGGCAGTCGTGGGCCAGCTCAACGAGGTGGGCGGCATGCTCGCCTACCGACACCCCGACCATCTCCAGCGGCGCCTGTGGGGCGTCGCTGCCAACCTCGCCGTCCTCGCGGGCTGGATGTCGCACGACGTCGGCCTCGAACCCACGGCGCAGAAGTACTTCGTCATCGCCGCCCACGCGGCCCGAGAGGGTGGCGACCGGCCCCGTGCGTCGGAGGCGCTCTCCCGAGCGGCTCGCCAGATGGTGCACCTGGGCCGGCCCGACGACGCACTCGACCTGATGAAACTCGCCCATTCCGGCTCGGGCGAGGCGGTGCTGCCGCGGACCAGGGCCATGTTCCACACGATCGAGGCGTGGGCCCAGGCCGCCAAGGGCAAGGGCCAGGCCATGCGCCGCACCCTCGGACAGGCGGAGGACCTGTTCGTCTCCGACAAGAGCGATGTGCCGCCGCCGAGCTGGATGCAGCTGTTCAACGAGGCGGACCTGTACGGCATGCAGGCGCTGTCCTACCGCACGCTGGCGGAGTTCGAGCCGGGTGCGGCCGTGCACGCCCAGCACTACGCGGAGAAGGCCCTGGCGCTGCGCGTCGACGCACAGGAACGCTCAAGGATCTTCGACAACCTGTCCATGGCGTCCGCCTGCTTCATCGCGGACGACCCCGAACAGGCCGACAACTACGCACGGTTGGCCCTGATGTCCATGGGTTCCAACTCGTCCGGTCGCACCTGGGACCGGCTCCGGCAGATGTACCGGCTCACCGCCGAGTACGCCAGCTACCCGAGGATCCACGAACTGCGGGAGGAGATCCGGTTGGCCCTGCCCAGGGTGAAGAAGCCCGGCGGCAGCGCGCAGGCATAGGGGGCCTGCGCGCCTCGTACGTGGAACACGCCCTAGTACGTCACCCTGGCCACGAGCACGCAGGCGTCGTCCTCGCGCTCACTCTCACCGAACTCGTCGACGACCAGCCGTGCACAGTCCTGTGCCGTGCCCGCCTCACCCAGGCGGGGGCCCAGGTCGAGGAGGAGGTTCACGGAGTCCGCCGCGCTGTGCCCCGGCACGAGTCCGTCGGTGTGCAGGAGCAGGAGGTCGCCCACCTGGAGTGTCTCCTCGGCCTGTGCGTAGACGGCACCGGAGGTGGCGCCCAACAGGACTCCGTCCGGCGCGTTCAGCCTGCGCCCCGTCCCGTCGCGATACAGCAACGGGGCGGGGTGTCCGGCTTGCGCCCAGGTCAGCGTGCGGGTGTCGGGACGGTAGCGGCAGCACACGGCGCTGCCGAGGGCCGGCTCGACGGTGGCGTCGAGTAACTGGTTGAGCCAGGACATCAGTTGGCCCGGTTGGGTGCCGGCCATCGCCATGCCGCGTACGGCGCCCAGCAGGGCCGCCATGCCGGAGGCCACGCCCACCCCGTGGCCGGTGAGGTCGCCGACGCTCAACAGCGTCTCGCCGTCGGCCAGTTCGAGGGCGTCGTACCAGTCGCCGCCGATCATCGCGCTGGTCGACGACCTGAGACATCGGGCCGCGAGGTCCAGTGTCTCGGGGCCCTGGTGCGGGAGTCGCAGGGAGCCACGCCACGGCGGCAGCACGGCCTCCTGCAACTCGACCGCCAGCCGGTGCTCGGTGTGCGCCCGGTGGCGCTGGAGCGAGTCACGGGTCTCGCTCACGGCGCGCTGGCTCCGGCGCAGTTCGCTGACGTCCCGCAGCACGGCCCACATCGAGGAGGTGCTGCCGTCAGGGTCGAGCACCGGCTCGCCCATCATGTGCACGGTCCGGGCCTCGCCGTCCGGCCGTACGATCCGGAACTCCCCGTCGATGGGCTTGGCGTCGACGAGGCAGTCGGTGACCATCGCCGTGAGGCCGCGCCGGTCCTCGTCGAGTACCACGGACGGCAGCTCGTCGAGGGTGAGCGGTGCGGCGGAGGGATCGCGGCCCAGGATCTGGTAGAGCTCGCCGGACCAATATGCCTCGTCCGTCAGGAGGTTCCACTCCGCGCTGCCGACCCGGCTGAGCAGTGAGTCGGGCCGGGGCGGGGCCGGCGTGCCCGCGGGCGCCGGGGGCGGGCCGTCGCGCAGCTGCCCCAAGTGCTCGTCGAGGTCGTCGAGTTGGTGCAGGGCGAGGTCGTACAGCGCCCGCTGCCACCGCTCCTGCGGGTCCGATCCGTCGCTGGGCGTGTCCCGGCGGACGGCGTCGACGTCGCCCTTGAGCCGCCGTGCCTGCGTGATGAGCGCATCGACCGAGCCGCGTCCTGGCGGCTGAGCGGCGGGGCGGTCCGCAGAGAGATGGGGCGGCATGACGCACTCCGATGCGGGGACGGTACGACCAAGGCTGACGGAAGGACCGTTACGACTGTTGCACAGCCCGCGACGCCCTGTAAGGGATTTGGCAACACCCGATTCGGTGGTGCGCCTGGCATATGCCAGAGTCTCCTGGGAGGGCTCGTGCGGTACGAACGGCGTACTTCCCCGGAGGGTCCAAGTCGTAGGTGGCGTACGGGTTTTGATGGGCTGTCGAGACGATCGTACGGCCCTCATGCGTGTGTTCGACGGTTGCGTGTTCCAGGGGTGGAGCGGTGGTCCCCGTGTGGCTGTTGACTCCCCGCAGCCGGAGTGATGCAGCTCACAAAATTCATGCGCCCTTGGGTGTACTGCGAGGGGCCTCTGCGGAGTCGTAAAGGCACAGCGGCAAAACCGTCCTACCGCCGACCGCAGGGGAGACCCGCCCATGGACATCGCCCTCGAGCAGCCCGCCCGCGCCCGCCTGATCACGGGTGAGGAGCGCGAGGTCCCCGTGCACGCCACACTGCGGTACGCCTCCACAGACCCGCTGGCGGTGTACATCGACTTCCCGGGCGACGTCTCGCTCGACGGCCGGGGTGCCACCTGGACCTTCGCGCGCGTTCTGCTGGAGGCGGGGCTGCGCGGTCCCGCCGGCGACGGGGACGTGCGCATCTGGCCGTGCGGCGACGAGCGCACGGTCGTCGAACTGCACTCCCCCTACGGCATGGCACTGCTCCAGTTCGACACCGGCGCCCTGCAGCGCTTCCTGCTGCGGACCTACGCGGTGGTCGCGGCCGGTGAGGAGGATCTGGAGGCGGTCGTGGAGCGCGGTCTGAGCGCGCTCTTCGACGAGGTGTGAGACGGGCGACGAGGTGCGGTGCGAGGAGGCCGGCGTACTGCTGCCGGCCTCCTCGGCGCGTCCGCGTCAGAAGCGCAGGACCCCGGCGATCCCGCCGGCCTCGCCGAGAGTGCCGTCCGGTACGAAGCGGACCTCGGCGCCGGTCTCCAGGCACTGCTCGACGATCTCGTCCACGATGTCCTCGCGGGCGTCTAGATCACCGCCGGCCGCCGGGATCAGATGGTCGCCGCCCTCGCCGCGCACGGTCGCCCGGTAGTTCTCCTCGACCGCCAGCAGACGCACCCGGCTCTCGCGGGCGCTGCGCCAGACCTCGTCGACACCGGCCGCGAACGCCTTGCGGCCCTGGGCGGTTTCGAGCTCGCGCATGACGGCGTCCGCGCTCTCGCGGGCCTCGGCGGTGATCCGTGGCTTGATGGCCTGCCACACCGCGTCGTGCGTGCCGTGCGCGAGCCCGCCGTGCGGGATGTGCACCGCGGCCTTCGTGCTGCCGCCGATCTCCGTCAGCAGGGACAGGGCCGCCTGCTCACCGGTGACGTAGAGCGGCCGCGGATCGCGCCGCAGGATGGCGCTCAAGGCCGAGTCGGCGTCCTTGAGGAAGTGACGGGTGTCCTCGTCGCGGAACTTGCTCGGTGTGTCGCCGATCTGCTCCCGGCGCTCGGCGTCGAAGTTCTCCTCGCGCCGGGTCAGCGGGAAGCCACCGAGGCGGGCCTCGGTGATGCGATCGAGGCTGCCGTTCCACAGGGTGACGCGGTCGGCGGAGACCGACAGCACCCAGTACGGGCGTTCGGCGGCCTGCGCGGAGACCAGGTTGCGGGTGAGGAAGGTGTCCGAGAGCACCACGCGCTCGGGCACCGTGCGGGCGAGCGACCACACCTGGTGCTCACCCGGCGCGGCGAAGATGACCAGGCCGTCCTCGGCGTAGGTGAGATCGACCTCCGCGAGCGCCTGGTCGAGCTGTCGCTCGACGTCCGTACGCCGCTCGCGGGTGACCGAGGGATCGGCCTCCAGCTGCTTCTTGGCCTCGGCGACGACATTGCGCAGCCGGACCTGGTCCTGGGCCCGATAGGGCTCTCGGCGATGCGTCGGCGTCAGCACGGACACGGCCGGATACGGGCGCGGGCGCCGGAGCTCGGTGAGGGTGGTGGGACTGAGTGCGTGCTCCATAACAGCACGATAGGACCGATTCACCGATCGGGCATTAGGGGCAATGCGATCACCCCGCCCGGGGTCTACTCCCTGTCCTCCTCCACCCCGCAGGAACTGCCGTCGGCGGGCAGCGTGCCGTACAGCAGGAAGGTGTCGATCTTGCCGTGCACGCACTTGGAAGAGGCGTAACCGGTGTGCCCGCCGCCCTTGTTGTCGAGGACCACGGCCGAGGGGCCCAGCCGCATCGCCGTCTCCTCGGTCCAGCGGTACGGCGTGGCCGGGTCGCCGCGGGTGCCCACGAGGAGCATCTTCGGGGTGTCCACGTCCTTCACGTCCTTGCGGATGAAGTCCGTGCCCCTGGGGCGGCCGTAGCACATCAGCACCCCGCTGAGCCGGTACGGGCCGAAGACGGGCGACGCCCGGTAGTACTCGGCGCGCAACCGGTCGAGGTTGTCGACGATCTGCCGGCCCGTGGGCCGGTCCGGGTCGTCAGCGCAGTTGATCGCCATCAGCGCCGCGGGCATGTTGTCCAGGGGGACGTCCTCCTCGTCCGCCAGGCCGCCGTCGGGGTCGTCGGTCTCCGCACGCCCGGGAAGCGCGGCCCCGCCGGTCGCGAAGGACTCGATGGCGTGCGTGTCGCCGTCCTCGACCAGCGCGGCCAGGGCGCGCTCCAGGGAGGGCCACAACTCCTCGCTGTAGAGCCCCTGTCCGAGGGCGCCGACCAGGTCCTGTCCGGTGAACGGCTCTCCGAAGGCCGACGGCAGCGGATCGGCGTCCAGCGATTCGACGAGCCGTACGACCTGCTTGCGGGCCTCGCGCGCATCCTGTCCGAACGGACAGGCGATGTCCTTCACACACCAGTTGATGAACTCGTCCAGCGCCTTCTGCTGTCCCCGCGCACCGGCGAGGCCCTGTTCGGTCAGTGGCTCGGTCAGCGTGTCCACTCCGTCCAGCACCAACCGGCCGACCTTGTCCGGGAACTGGGCCGCGTACACCGCGCCGAGCCGCGTTCCGTACGAGAAGCCCAGGTAGTTGAGCTTGTCGTCGCCGAGCGCGGCACGCATCACGTCCATGTCGCGCGAGGCATTGACGGTCCCTATGAACGGCAGCACGGGGCCGGAGTGACGGGCGCAGGTGGCGGCCGCCTTCTTCAACTGGCCCAGGACGGCCTGCGGATCGCGGCTGAGATCGGTGCCGTCCTCGGGTATGTCGATCTCCTCCTCGCCGTCGCCGCAGCTGACCGGGGAGGACCTGCCGACGCCGCGCGGATCGAAGGACACGACGTCGTAGTTGTCGGTCAGCTCCATGAACTCCTTCCCGCCCGCGGCCAGGTCGGGGACACCGGGGACGCCCGGCCCGCCGAAGTTGAGCAGCACGGAGCCCCGCTTGTCGCCCGTGGCCCGATAGCGGGCCAGCGCCAGATCCATCTTCGCCGCCCGGGGGTGGGCGTAGTCGAGGGGGACGGTGACCTTGCCGCACTGAAGATCCTTGGGCGCCCCTTCGCCGGGGCACTTCGACCATGTGACCTTCTGGTCGTAGAAGCGGTCGAGGTCGGGGTCGGAGTCGTCGGTGCCCGCGGTCAGGCCCGTGGCGAGTACGGCGATACCGACCGCGCCGGTGACCGCGCAGCGTCGCAGCATGGGCCGCGTGGACAGCTTGGCCAGCATGGATGCCTCCAGGACGCCCGTCGCGGACCGGGAAACGGCGTCCTCGATCACGATAAGCGGGCCCCGCAGGGCACGCCTCCCGGGATGCGGGGGCATCCGGGCCGTCGTACCCTGCGCCCCTTGCGTTCCTATCGGGCGTTTTTGCCACTAGTTCGACAAACCTGCCACTCGATGGGGTGAAAGGCCGATAAGCCATAACTCGAATGGTTCGCCTGCGTTTTATCCGATGCGGGCGAGTGCCCGTGACCAAGTCTGGAAGGCAGGGAACCTATGAGACGGGTTACCCGAAACGGTGTGATCGCCTTCGCCTCCGCCGGGGCGATGGCTGTGACGGTGCCGGCGTACGCCGATTCCGCGGCGGACGGTGTCGCGTCCGACTCGGCGGGGCTGCTCGCCGGCAACACCATTCAGGTCCCGGTGCACGTGCCGGTGAACGTGTGCGGGAACACCGTGAACGTGGTGGGGCTGCTCAACCCCACCGCCGGCAACAAGTGCATCAATGAGGACGGCGGGCACAAGACCAGGGGGCCGTCGGGCGGCGGCGCCTCGGCCGAGGGGAGCGGAAAGGATTCACCCGGCGTCGTGTCCGGGAATGTCGTGGAGCTGCCGGTCCACCTTCCCGTGAACGTCTCCGGGAACAGCGTGAACGTGGTCGGCGTCGGCAACGCGGCCGTGGACAACGAGTCGGTCAACACCTCCAGCCCCCCTCGCACCACCCGTCCCGCTCCGAAGCCGGCCACGCCGCCCAGGTCGCTTCCGCCGCGGTCGGTGCCGCCCGCGCATGTGCCGCACGCGCCCGAGGCGGTCCTCGCGTACACCGGTGCGGACCACACCGCCCCCGCGGTGGCGGGCGCCGCGGCCCTCGTCCTGGGCGGGGCCGTCCTGTACCGCCGCTTCCGCCCGAGGGCGATGCGCTGACCCGCACCGGGCTGCGGTACGGCAGGCCCCACCGGGCAGGCGAGCGGTGGGGCCTTTGTCGTACGGGAAAGGGGCTCGGGGCCGGACCTGTGCGCTGTGCGCCGCATCCAGCTTCGCGAACTTGTGTCCGACCGGTCCCCCGAGGGGTGTCTCAACGGCTTGATCATGCCGTGACGCCCTCCCGGCCGATCCGCGAGGATGCTGCGTGCGCGGGTGATCACCGCGCGTACGCACCCCCACGGAACGGAGCGCATCCATGGCCTCTCCGGCCCCCGAAGACCTCGTCATCACCCAGGCCGGCCTCGACGACTGGCCGGTCGTCCGCGGCTGGGCCGTCGACGAGGGCTGGAACCCGGGAGTCTCGGACAGTGCGGCCTTCTTCGCGCAGGACCCCGAGGGCTTCTTCATCGGCCGGATCGACGGCGAGCCCGTCTCGGCGATCTCCGTCGTGAACTACGGCTCCGACTACGCCTTCCTCGGCTGGTACCTGGTCCGCCCCGACGTCCGGGGCCGTGGCTACGGCCTGACCACCTGGAAGACGGCCCTGGCGCACGCCGAGAACCGCACGGTGGGCCTCGACGGGGTCGTCGACCAGCAGGACAACTACCGCCGCTCCGGCTTCGAACTGGCCCACCGCACGTTCCGGTACGCCGGAACCGCGCCTGCCCGACCGGTCCCGGCGGACGTGCGGGCGGTGCGGCCGGAGGACGTCGAGGACATCACCGCCTACGACGCCGGCTGCACACCGGCCGACCGGGCCGGCTTCCTCGCGCACTGGCTCACCGGTCCCGGACACCACGCCGTCGTCCGCCGCGCCGCGGACCGTGTCACCGGTTACGGCGTGATCCGCCCCGGCCACGACTGCCCGCGCATCGGCCCCCTCTTCGCGGACACCCCCGAGGACGCACGCGCCGTCTTCGCCGCCCTCACCGCGGAAGCTGCCGGCGGCCCGGTCGCGATCGACGTGCCGGAGAACAACCCGGCCGGCGTCGCCCTCGCCGAGGAGGCCGGCTTCACGCCCTCCTTCGAGACGGCCCGTATGTACACGGGTCCGGTACGGCCGTACGCCCAGGAGCGCGTCTTCGGCGTCACCACCCTGGAACTCGGTTAGAGGAATCCCCGGAGCGCCGGCGCCGGGCCCGACGGCACGTGCCGTGCCTGCCGTCAGCCCGTGCGCCGGTGGAACCGGAAGTGCAGCGCGCGGATGTCCTCCGTCAGCTCGGGTACGGGGCCGTCCACGGCCACGCCGGGCGCGACCTCCTGGATCGACAGGGTCCGTACCGGCGGCGCGGGTACCTCCAACTCGGCCAGCCAGGCGCCGAGTTGATCCGACGAGGCGACGTACACGATGCGTCCCAGGCCCACCCACGCGTGCGCGGCCGCGCACATCGGGCAGTGCTCGCCCGAGGTGTACACCGTCGCGGCCGTCCGCTCCTCGGGGGACATGTGGGCGGCGGACCAGCGGGCCAGTTCGAACTCGGGGTGCCGGGTGCGGTCGCCGGAGGCCACCCGGTTGTGGTCCTCGGCGAGCACCTTCCCGTCCGCGCCCACCAGGACCGAACCGAACGGTTCGTCCCCGGCCCGAAGGGCCTCGGCCGCGAGCTCGACGCAGCGGCGCAGATGCGGCAGTTCGGTGTCCTTCACGACCATGGCTCTCGGCCCTCCAGGCGGCGCGGCTTCTCCCTGCGCCTCCCATGGTCGCCCACGCCCGCCTGGAAGGAGAGGCGGGGCCGCCCGAGCCGTAAAGGTCTTGCCGCGGCGACGGTGCGGTGCTGGAGTGGCCCCATGGATCATGCCGCGGTGCTCGCCCTGTTCGACCGGGACATGCGTGAAGGCGCGCGGCCGGACGGCCCCGACGCCCGGGTCGAGCGGGTGGGCCGAGTCGTCCGCCAGGTGTCGTCCGAGCACGGCTGGAACGGCGTCGTGTGGTCCGACCTGGACGCGGCGGGCGCCGACGCGGCGATCGCCGAACAGATCGCCGACTTCTCCCGGCTCGGCCGCGAGTTCGAGTGGAAGCTCTACGGCCATGACCTCCCGGTGGACCTCGGGCAGCGGCTCAGGACGGCCGGCTTCGTCTCCCAGCCCGAGGAGACTCTGATGATCGCCGAGGTCGCCGACCTGGATCTGGACGCCGAGCCGCCCGCGGGCATCCGCGTCCTGCCGGTGACCGACAGTGCGGGGGTCGACCTCGTCGCCCGGGTCCACGAGGAGGCCTTCGGCACCGACGGCTCCCGGCTCCGGCACCAGCTGCTCGCCCAGCTCACGGCCGACGCGGACACCGTGGTCGCGGTCGTCGCCCTGGCCGGTGACACCCCGGTGAGCGCGGCCCGGATGGAGCTGGTGCCGGGCACACGGTTCGCCGGGCTGTGGGGTGGCGGGACGGCCGAGGACTGGCGGGGCCGGGGCATCTACCGGGCACTGGTCGCCCACCGCGCCCGTGCCGCCGTGAACCGCGGCTACCGGTACCTACAGGTGGATGCCATGAGCACCAGCCGGCCCATCCTGGAGCGGCTGGGCTTCGAGCCGCTGACGACCACGACGCCGTACGTGTACACGCCATAGGGCCGCGGATGTCACATCCGGTTCCGGTCGATTCGTCGCAAGGTCATGACGACGAACCACAGTGACGACAAGGGCACCGGCCGGACGATCCTCCTGGCGGGCGCCGGTGGTGTCCTCGGCCGGCACATCACCCGGGCCCTGACCGAGGCCGGCCACCAGGTCACCGGTCTCGGGCGCGGCGCGCGCAACGACATCCGGGCCGACCTGATGGATCGGGACGCCCTGCTGCGTGCCGTCGACGGGCACCACTTCGACACGGTGATCCACGCGGCGACCGTGCTGAGCAAGCCACCCATGCGCCATCGCGACATGCACGCCACCAACGCGTTGCGCATCGACGGAAGCGCTCACCTCGTCGAGGCGGCGACGGCCACCGGTGCCCGGCGGCTCGTGGCGGAGTCGATGGTCTTCGGGTACGGCTACGGCGACCACGGCGACCGCACGGTCACCGAGGACGACCCCTTCGGTCCGCGCGGCCGCACCCCCGAGCTGGAGAAGCACATCGAGGGGATGCGCGTGAAGGAACGACTCACCCTCGAAACCCCCGGCCTCGAAGGCATCGCCCTGCGCTTCGGTCTCTTCTACGGCCCCGGCGGCACCGACGCCCTCCTGCCCATGCTGCGCAAGCGGCAACTGCCCGTTCCGGCCGACCACGGCAGGGTCCTGCCCTGGATCGAGCTCACGGACGCCGCCCGAGCGGTGGTCGCCGCCGTCGAACGCGGGCGCCCCGGCCAGGCGTACAACATCGCCGACCGGATGCCGGTGGGGTTCGGGAGCCATGTTCGGTGTGTGGCCGAGGTGTTCGGGCTGCCGAGACCGATGACCGTACCGCTGTGGCTGATGCGGCCCCTGTCGTACGCGCACACGATGATGTCGGCGACGCTGCGGGTGTCCACGGCGAAGGCCGAGCGTGAACTCGGCTGGACGCCCGTCCATCCGACGGTCCGCGACGGCCTGGCCGCGATGCGGGCCGCCGGGGCCGCCGCCTGACAGGGGGCGCCGAGCGGAGTCGGGCGCCGCGGAGCCCGTATCACCGGCGCGGCGCCCGCTCGTTGTCCCCGGATGTGGTGTCAGCGGTGTGCCTTCGTCCGGTCCAGCGCGGCGACGCCCAGTGCCGCGAGACCGATCTGGATGAGCCACTCGATCCAGTCCACGCCGTCGGTGTCGGCCACGTCGAGGCCGGCCGCGAGCGCCGAGCCGAGCAGCGCGGCCACGATGCCGACAAGGATCGTCCACAGGACACCGATGCGCTGACGACCCGGAACGACGAGCCGGCCGAGCACACCGATGACGATGCCGATCACGATGGCACTGATGATGCCCGAGATCTCCATTTCGCCCCTCTTCCTCCTGTCCCCGCAGTCATACGAGTTCCCCCTGGAGAGAGGGACAGTCAGATCGGCTTCAGTCGGCGACGCGGATCCGACCGGTCGTCGGCGCGGGGACGTCCACGGCCCACCCGGTGGCGGCCGCCACCTCCGTGGCGATGTCGGTGACCGTGCGGCCGTCGGTCGGCACGCGCAGCACGTCCGCGGGCGCCTGTTCGTCCAGGAGCCGGGCCTTGCGCCGGCTGCCCCGCACCTCGTGCTCCAACTCGGAGCCCAGCTCGCGCCGGGTCAGCCGCTGTTCGGCCGTCTCGTCGGTCGCGGTGAGCAGGACCCGTACGAGCCGTACGTCGTCCCCCATGGCGCGGCGGAACATCGGCGCGGCCACGTCGAGCACGCTCACGGTGTTCGTGTAGACGAGACGCCGGCAGCCGAGCTCGGCGTAGTTCGCCCACACCGCGGCCAGGTTCCGTGCGGTGATGCCGGCCCGGTGCGCGTCGCCCGGCGGCGCCGGATGGACGGCGCCCATGAAGTCGCCGTCGATCACCGCGTGCTCGACCCGCGCGGCCCGCAGCCGGGCCGAGACCTCCCAGCCGACCGTGGTCTTCCCGACCCCGGCACGCCCCCCGATCAGAAGTACCTCGGCGTGATCCATACCGGCAGCGTGCCCGGGTGCGGGCAGGCTCGTCGAGTGGTTTTGTGGGCTGATCACCGGCTGATCGGCGGAGGTGCGAAGGGTGGAGCGGGTGCTCGGCGGCGGAGCCGTCAACAAGGTCGTGCGGGTCGGGAGCACGGTGCGGCGACCGCCGCACGAACGGTCGGTTTATGTGCGGGAGTTGCTCGAACTCTTCGAGTCCCGGGAGTGGGAAGGCGCCCCGCGCCACATCGGGACGGACGAGCGGGGGCGGGAGGTGTTCTCTCACCTGGAGGGGCGGGCGGCCGTCACCGCCGCGGAGCGGGCCGCGGCCCGCACGGACGCGGCGCTGGTGCGGGTGGCCCGACTCGTGCGCGCCGTCCATGACCTGACGCACGGAACCCCGTCGGCCGGTGACCGGGACGTCGTGTGCCACAACGACCTCGCCCCGAGGAACACGGTCTACACGGTCGAGGGCGCCGACTGGTGGCCGACCGCCTTCGTCGACTGGGACCTCGCCGCACCCGGCGAGCGCGTGCACGACCTCGCCCATGTGTGCTGGCAGTACCTGGATCTCGGACCGGGCGTCACCGACGTGTCCGAGGCGGCCCGGCGGATCGCCCTGGTCCGTGAGGCGTACGGGCCGTGCGACGGCGACGAGGTGCTCGTGGACACGATCCTGTGGTGGCAGGACCGCTGCCGGCGGGGCATCGAGGCGGGCGCCGAGCGCGGTGAGCCGGCCATGGTGGGGCTGCGGGAGCGCGGGGCCCTGGTCGAGGTGCGCGACGCCTACACGTGGACGGCCGAGCACCGGCGTGAGCTGAGGGCGTTTCTGCTCTGACATCGTGCGTCCGCCCCTGCGCGAGGGCCTCGCTGGGCTTGCGTGGGCATGCCATGGTTGACATGCAGGCAATTGCCTGCATAACGTGGAGTGTGCGATCAGAGAGCGACCCCGCGATGGACAAGGTCTTCAAGGCGCTGGCCGACGCCACGCGCAGACGGCTCCTGGACGGGCTGCACGAGGACAACGGGCAGACGCTGGGGGAGCTGTGCGCGCGCATCGACATGACACGTCAGTCGGTCACCCAGCACCTGGGCGTCCTGGAGGCCGCCAACCTGGTCAGCACGGTGTGGCGGGGGCGGGAGAAGCTGCACTACCTCAATCCTGTCCCGCTCCACGAGATCCAGGAGCGGTGGATCGACAAGTTCGAGAGCCCGCGCCTGCGTGTGCTCGGGGCCGTGAAACGACGAGCCGAGGAAGCCATGACCGACAAGCCCACATTCGTCTACGTCACCTACATCGAGAGCACGCCCGAGAAGGTCTGGGACGCCCTCACCGACGCCGACCTGACCGCCGCCTACTGGGGCCACAGCAATGTCTCGGACTGGCGGCCCGGTTCCCGCTGGGAGCACGTGCGCACGGACGGCTCGGGCATCGCCGACGTCGTCGGCACCGTCGTGGCAAGCGAACGCCCGACGCGGCTGGTCACCACCTGGGTGGCGCCGGACGAGGAGGGACAGCAGGACAAGTACTCCCGGGTCACCTTCGACATCCGGCAGCACGCCGAGATCGTCCGGCTCACCGTGACCCACGAGGACCTTGCGGACGAGAGCGCGCGTGCCGATGTGTCGTCCGGCTGGCCCGCCGTGCTGTCCAACCTCAAGTCGCTGCTGGAGACCGGCCACGTCCTGCCCCAGGAGCCGTGGCTGATGCCGGTCCACTGAACGGAGCCCGTCGAGGTGCGGCGTCCGAGCGGGGCCCGGGATCCGGACGCGAGAAGGCCGGTCCGCGGGTGCGGACCGGCCCCTTTGTCTGCCTCTCCCGTGTGCCGCTACGGCCTGGGAGTGCTCTTCGCCGCCGTGCCGGCGCACATCAGCCCCAGGACCACGGCCAGCGCGCCGATGATGATGTTGTTCACGATGACACCGGCGTCCGGGCTGTCCCCGACCACCCACGGTGCGATGATCATCCAGACGCCGATCGCGCAGAAGGCCCAGCTGAGGCCGTACATACGCTCTGGAGCCCGGGTGAACCCGAGGGCCAGCAGGCCGATCGATATCCCCACGATCAGGTTGTGGGTCACGAGCGCCGGCTGGCTCGTCGTGTAGTGGAGTATCCAGGGGGATACGGCGCAGTACAGACCGAGCAGGAACACCGGTCCGTCCAAGAGCGTCACATCACGACCACCGAGCATGCGGGCGTAGCGCTCCCGCATCTCGGATGCATCGGGGTGGCTGGATATGTCACCTCTGGTGGGCGAGACGTTGGCCATGACTCGTCTCCTTTGACTCGCAGGCCTGACCGCTACTGGTGCGGTGTGCGGTAAGCGCCGCCTCAGGCCATTCTGCGCTTATTTTTTCCTTATGTGTAGAGGTGGGAGGTCTGCGGGGGCCTCACCGCCCGCGGGCCTGCCGGAAGCGGGCCAGTCCGGCGGAGAGGTCGATGACCGGGTCCGGGTAGTCCAGCGCGGCGCGCTCGTCGGCCGGCAGTCGCCATGGCTCGTGCACCGCGCGCCCCTGCACCCCCTCCAACTCCGGCACCCAGCGCCGGACATAGCCGCCGTCGGGGTCGAAGCGCCTGGCCTGTGTGATCGGGTTGAGTACGCGGTTGGGTCGGGTGTCGGTGCCGGTCCCGGCGACCCACTGCCAGTTGAGCTGGTTGTTGGCGACATCGCCGTCGACCAGCAGGTCCAGGAAGTGCCGGGCGCCGACCCGCCAGTCGACGTACAGGGTCTTGACGAGGAAGCTCGCCGTCAGCAGGCGTCCGCGGTTGTGCATCCAGCCCTCGTGCCGCAGTTGGCGCATCGCGGCGTCGATGACGGGATAGCCGGTGCGGCCTTCCTTCCACGCCGCGATGTCCTCCCGGGCCTCCCGCTCGGACCGCCAACGGTCGTGCCGGGTGCGGTAGTCGGCGGTGCCCGCGTCCGGCCGCGCCGCGAGGACCTGCCGGTGGAAGTCGCGCCAGGCGAGCTGCCGTACGAACGCCTCGGGGCCCGGCCCGCCGGCCCGGCGTGCGCGGTGCACCAGCTCCACGGGGGAGAGCGTGCCGAAGTGCAGATGGGGGGAGAGCCGGGAGGTGGCGTCGCCGGCGAGGTCGTCGTGGCGTTCCTCGTAGACGGCCACCGGACCGCGCAGCCAGGCGCCGAGCCGCTTGCGGCCCTCCTGCTCGCCTCCCGTGGCGAGCCCCGCCGACAGTCCCGGCACACCGTAGCGGGAGGGCAGCGGCTCGGAGCCGACGCCGTCCGGGACCCTTACCGTGCGCGGTGCGGCGAGCGCGTCCCGCAGCGATACGTCGGACCAGCGCCGGAAGTACGGAGTGAAGACGGCGAAGTGGTCCGAGCCGGCCGGAGTCACCGTGCCGGGCGCGACGGCGCCGGTCACGGTGTCGTGCACGTGCAGCCGTACCCCCGCCGCCTCCAGGGCTCGCCGCAGCCGTTCCTCACGCCGCTGGGCGTGGGCGCTGACGTCGGACGCCATGTGCACCTCGTCCGCGTCGGCCTCGGCGACCACCTCGCACACCCGGTCGACGAGGTCGCCCGCGCGCACGACCAGCCGGCCGCCCCGCTCGCGCAGCCCGGCGTCCAGGTCGCGCAGACAGTCCGCGAGAAAGGCCAGCCGGTTCGGTACGGCGAACCCGGCCCTGTCCACCGCCCGGTCCCGCACGAACAGCGGAACCGTCCGCTCGGAGCCGCCGAGGGCCGCACGCAGGGGCGGATGGTCGTGCAGACGCAGATCTGAGGTGAACAGGACGACCGAGGTGCGCATGTCGCTTACTCCGTGCAGTCGGGGGCTCTGATCCGCTAACCGGCGGATGCGGTCGATGGGGACGGCGGGGAGGCCAGAGAAATGTGGGCGCCGGCCGGCGCCGGCCCGGGTGCGCAGCGAATGAGCGGTAGCGGGGAGGGGCCGACGTCCGTCGGAGAAAGCACCAACGGGTGAACATGTTCACGCCCAAGGCGGGCAGGCGGAGTGTAGGAGGCGACTACTCGGGCCACCAGCGAAGCCCGAGTCCGGAGGTGTCTGCCGCTATGGGCGCGAAGGTGTTGGAGCGGTTTCCCGCGGGGGCTCCGCGCGGATCGTGGCCGGCGGAGGAGTACGCGGCCCGGTGCCGCGACCACGGTGAGCCGGCCACTGTCGTGATGGACCTGAAGTCGGACGCCTTCCTCGTCGTGGTCCCCACGCGCGACGAGGACTGAGCGGACGTCCGTGCGCCGGGCGGAATTCAGGGACCGCCCGGCGTACGGTCCCGCGCAGGACCTAGGAGGCGTGCGCCACGAGCGCCTCCAGATGCGCCCCGCGCGACTGCGCCGTCTGGCCCTGCACCAGCAGGAACAGGGCTTCCCGCGCCAGACGTTGCGCCGGGCCGGCCAGCGACAGCGACCGGCCGCCACCGGCCACCACCGCCGCGGTGGTGGCCGTACGCATCAGCTCGGCGGCCCGGATACGCAACGTCAGACGCTCCGCCAGATGCTCGTCCGCGGCGGAACGGTCGGCCAAGTCGTAGGCGCCGCCGCGGATTTCCGACAGCCGAGTGCGCAGCGGTCCGGCGGTCTCCTCGTCCAGCAGCGTCAGCGCCGCCTCGGTGATCCCGATCACCGCCGGGGACGTCTCGACGGTCTTCGCGCGGTCCGTGTCGGCCCACTCCTCGTACGGTTTCCGCAGGGCCACCGCATCCGCCGGCAGCCACAGCCCGTCCAGCTCCAGCGACACCGTGCGGGAGGCGGTGAGCGCCGCGAGCCGCATCGGCTCCGAGGCACGCAGCCCCGGCTGCTCCCGGGCCTCGGTGAAGGCGAAGACCACCTCACCGCCCTCCGTGACCCCCGCGAGCAGCATCACGTCGTTCAGACCCCAGCCGGTGTACCAGGGCACCGTCCCGTCGAACCGCCACCCGTCGCCCTCCCGGGTGACCCGCACCGGCGTGCGCGGATACGACCGCAGATGCGCGTACGCCACCCCTGACAGCAGCTCGCCGCGGGCCAGCGGACCCAGCAGCTGTTCCCGCACCGGCCCCTCGCACCCGGTCAGGGCCGCGACCGGCGTGTGGTGCTGGGTCTGCACGAACCAGGTCGAGCAGCAGGCCCCGGCCAGGATCTCCGCCGTACGCCGGGCCACCGCCGCGGGGGCCGCCCATCCGCCGTACGCCTCCGGCGCGCTCACCCCGAGCAGCCCCGAGCGCCTGATCGCGTCGAGGTGACTGGCGGGCAGGCCCTCCTGGTCGACGCGTTCCGCCGACGGGGCCAGCACCTCGTGCGCCAGGCGGTGGGCGCGGGCGACGAGGGGATGCTCATTCATGGTCATGGACGAAATTCTTCCGGCGCCGTCGTGCGGGGTGTCGATTCCGGGGTGTGTCGTTCGTGTAGGAGGTGAGAGAACGCGACGACGCCCGAGGAGGCCGTCATGAAGTACTACCTGCTCAATGTGATGCAGCCGGTGGGGGAGCGCCCGGCCCCCGAGGTCCTCGCCGGGATCGAGAAGAACCTCGACACCCTCAACCGCGAGCTGCGCGAGGCGGGCGCCTGGGTCTTCGCCGGCGGACTGCACGGCCCGGAGTCCTCCACCGTGCTGCGACCCCGCGACGGGGACGTCCTGATCACCGACGGGCCGTACGCCGAGGGCAAGGAGATGCTCGGCGGAATCAGCCTCATCAAGGCCCCCGACCTGGACGCGGCCCTGGAGTGGGGCCGCAGGCTGGCCCTGGCGACGACCCTGCCGATCGAGGTGCGGCCGTTCATGGGCGAGGCCGGGGACCACGACGCGGTGGACCGCGAAGCCGGCGCCTGATGACGGTCCCTGACGTCGAGGCCGTCTTCCGTGCGGAGTACGGCCGCGCGGTCGCCGTCCTCGTCCGCTTCCTCGGCGACATCGACCTCGCCGAGGAGGCCGTGCAGGACGCGTTCACCACGGCCCTGCGGCGCTGGCCGGAGACCGGTGTGCCACCGAGCCCGGCCGGCTGGATCATCACCACCGCCCGCAACCGTGCCGTCGACCGGCTGCGCCGCGAGGCCGGCCGGGGCGAACGCCACGCCCAGGCGGCCCTGTTGCACGCCCCGGACGCACCGCGCGAGGAGGGCCCCGTGCGTGACGAACGGCTCCGGCTCGTCTTCACCTGCTGCCACCCCGCCCTCGCCGTCCAGGCGCGGGTCGCCCTCACCCTGCGCCTGCTCGGCGGACTCACCACCGCGCAGATCGCACGGGCCTTCCTGGTGCCGGAACCGACGATGGCCCAGCGCCTGGTGCGGGCCAAGGCGAAGATCCGCAACGCCGGCATCCCCTACCGCGTGCCGCGCGACGCCGACCTGCCGGACCGGCTCCCGGGGGTGCTGGCCGTCCTCTACCTGATCTTCAACCAGGGGTACGAGGGCGAGGCGGCCCTGTGTGCGGAGGCCGTACGGCTCGGCCGTCTCCTCGCCGACCTCATGCCGGACGAACCCGAGGTCGCCGGGCTGCTCGCGCTGATGCTCCTCGTCGAGTCGCGCCGGCCCGCCCGGCAGGACGAGCACGGCGAACTCGTGCCGCTGCCGGAACAGGACCGCGGACTGTGGGACCGGGAACTGATCGCCGAAGGGCAGTCACTGGTCCGCCGATGTCTGCGACTCGGCCGGCCGGGGCCGTACCAGATCCAGGCCGCGATCCAGGCCGTGCACAGCGACGCGATGAGGCCAGGGGACACGGACTGGGGTCGGATCCGGCAGCTCTACGACCAGCTCATGGCCGTCGCCCCGAGCCCGGTCGTGGCCCTGAACCGGGCGGTCGCCGTCGCCGAGACCGAAGGCCCGGCCCGGGCCCTGGACCTCGTGGACGCGCTGGACCTCGACGGCTACCACGTCCTGCACGCCGTCCGCGCCGACCTGCTGCGCCGCCTGGGCCGCGACACGGAAGCCGTGCGGGCGTACGAGCGAGCCGTGGAACTCTCCGCGAACCCGGCCGAGCGCGCCTACCTCGAACGCCGGCGCCGGGAACTCGTCCGCACGTGATCCTGCGCAGGCGGTGGCGAAAGTGCCTCCACGGCCCCACGAAGGTGCACGTCAGCGGCCGGGTGAGGGGTACTCAGGTGGCGCAATGATTCAGTAACACCACTGCGCCCGCACCGTCGGTATGGTCACCGCATGCCAGCAGAACGAATCCGCGAGCACACCGCCCCGCTCGCCGCCGCCCGTCGCCGACGGCTGCGTGCGGACCGGGCGCGGCAGCTCGCGGACCTGCTCCGGCACCTGGTCCTGACCGGGGGATTTCCCAGCGGCGCACTGCCCCACGAGGACGTGCTCGCCGCCGACTACCAGGTGTCGCGCAACACCGTCCGGCACGCCCTGGACCTGCTGCGCGCCGAACGACTCGTCGAGCGGCTGCCCGGTGTCGGCACCGTCGTCGTCGCCGAGAAGTACCCGCACGGCCTCGACCGGCTCATGGGACTCGCGGAAACCCTGCGGGAACACGGCCGCGTCACCAACGAGGTACGCACCATGGGTCCCGTCGCCGCGCCCGCACCCGTGGCCGAGCGGCTGCGGCTGCCCACCGGCACCGACGTGCTCTACATCGAGCGGCTGCGCCGCCTGAACGGGCTGCCGCTCTCGCTCGACCTCACCTATCTGCCCCTGGACATCGGCGGCGAGCTGCTCGGCGCCGACCTGGAGAACACCGACGTCTTCCGGTTGCTGGAGCAGATCACCGGGCAGCCGCTCGGGCACGCCGAGATCACCCTTGAGGCCGTCAACGCCGACGCGCACTCCGCCACTGTGCTCCAGGCGCCGCGCGGCACCGCCGTGCTGATGCTGGAGCGCCTGACCCACCTGAGCGACGGCAGGCCCGTGGACCTGGAGTTCATCCGGTTCCGCGGCGACCGGATCGCGATGAGCGGGCTGCTGCGCCGCACCGTGTGAACCGGCCGCGGCGCCACCGGGCCCGCCACTCCGCGCTGCGAGCGCGGACCTTCCCTCACCCCTAGCAGGACCTCACTGGAGACAGCCATGCCCTTGGTGCCCCAGCGGGCCGACGTGCCCGTGACCGTCGACGAGTCGAAGTGCATCGACGGCTGCACGCTCTGCGTCGACATGTGTCCGCTGGACTCCCTGGCGATCAACCCCGACAGCGGCAAGGCGTACATGCACGTCGACGAGTGCTGGTACTGCGGCCCCTGCGCCGCCCGCTGCCCCACCGGGGCCGTCACGGTCAACATGCCCTACCTGCTTCGGTGAAAGGCGCACCCTCGATGAAATCCCCGGCCCGCAAGAAACGCACGACGACCGCCGCCCTGCTCGCGGCCACCGTCGTCGGCACCCTCGTCACCGGCTGCGGCGGCGACGCGTCCGCAGGCGACGCCACCCATGTCACCGTCACCGTCGGCTATCAGTCCAAGACCATCAACACCGTCACCGCAGGCACGCTGCTGCGCTCCCTCGGCTACTTCGAACGCGAACTCGACGCCCAGGGCAAGCGCGACGGCATCACCTACAAGGTCGAGTGGCAGGACTACGCCACGGGCGCGCCGATCACCGCGCAGATGACCGCCGGGAAGATCGACATCGGCTCCATGGGCGACTTCCCGCTGCTCATCAACGCAGCCCGCGGCAAGCAGCTGAACCGCCCCACCCGGCTCGTGTCGGTCACCGGCTACAACCTGCGCGGCGCCCTCAACACCGTCGTCACGGCACCGCAGTCGAAACTCGGCTCGCTCAAGGATCTGAAGGGCAAGTCCGTTTCCACCAGCGTCGGTTCCGCGGCCGACGGAACCCTCGTACGGGCGCTCCAGGAAGCCGGTCTTGACCCGAACGAGGACATCCGCAAGCTCAACCAGCAGCCGGCGGTGGGTGCGTCGGCACTCCAGGCGGGCGGCGCCGACGCCCTCTCGCAGTTCGTCGCCTGGCCAGGACTCCTCGCCTTCCAGGGCAGGGCCAAGGCCCTGTACGACGGTGCCGAGCTGAACCTGCCGACCTTCCACGGAGTGACGGTCCGTCAGGACTTCGCCGAGCAGCGGCCGAAGGTGCTCGACGCCTTCCTCGCGGCCCAGATCGACGCCACGCGGTACCTGAACGACCATCCCGTGGAGGCCGCCGAGAAGGTCGCCGACGCCACCGGCCTGCCGCCCGAGGTGGTCTACCTGTACAACGGCAGCGGCGGCATCGCCACGTTCGACCCGGCGGTCAGGCCCGAGCTGGTCGCCGCGCTGAAGAAGGACGTCCCGGTGCTGCGGTCGGCGAAGCTCGTGGGCGACGTCGACGTGGAGTCCTTTGTCGACGACGGCCCGCTCAAGCGGGTGTACGGCGGCGAGTACGCCGAGCACCTCGCCGCCACGCCGGACCCCTCACGCAGCGAGGTCTGGCTCAAGGGCGAGGACGGCACCCGTGACTTCGACTCCCCGTCCGCGCTGCTGAAGTTCGTCGCGGGCCACAAGGACCAGGTGCGGGCCGCCTACGTCCCGGATGCCACGACCGGCACCCGCTGGTACGCGGACAAGGCCGTGTGGGTACGGGACGGCAAGGAGCTGAGCCCCTTCGTCACGGCGTCGGCGGCTCGCGCGTACACCCAGGCCCACCCCGGCGCCCGTACGGTGTCCTACGCCACCGCACTGGAGCAGGCGTCATGACCACGCTGACCGCTCCGGCGAGGGAGGCCTCGCCGGAGCCGGCACCCGCCCGGCGCACGTACCGCTTCCGGCCCGCCGTACGCGCTCTTTCGCTGCTGGCGGCGCTGGGGCTGTGGCAGCTGCTCACCACGCTGGACGTCCAACTCTGGCTTCGGTTCGACCAGTTCCCGTCCGTCACCGACGTGGCCCGCGAGTTCGGGCAGCGGCTCGGCGACGGGGCGTACTGGCAGGACGTCGCCGACAGCCTGCGCCGGATCGTCACCGGCTTCCTGCTCGCGGCCGCGCTCGGTGTCGCCGCGGGCGTCGCCGTCGGACGCTCCCGCTGGGCCGCGGACCTGATCGGACCGGTCCTGGAGGTGCTGCGGCCCGTCCCGGCCATCGCGCTGGTCCCCGTGGCGATCCTGCTCTTCCCCAGCAACGAGCAGGGCATCGTCTTCATCACCTTCACCGCCGCGTTCTTCCCGGTGCTGGTCGCCACCCGGCACGCGGTGCGCGCGCTCGCCCCGGTGTGGGAGGAGGCGGTGCTCACCATGGGCGGCGGACGGTGGCGGGTGCTCGCCTCCGTGGTGCTGCCCGGCGCGCTGCCGGGGATCTTCGGCGGTCTGTCGGTCGGGATCGGCGTCTCGTGGATCTGTGTGATCTCCGCGGAGATGATCTCCGGCGAGTACGGGATCGGCTACCGCACCTGGCAGGACTACACCGTCATCGACTACCCGGGCGTCTTCACCGGCATCGTCAGCATCGGCCTGCTGGGCTGGCTGACGTCCACCCTGGTGGAGCTCCTGGGACGCCGGTTGACGCACTGGCTGCCGCGACGTGAAGGGGAGGCCGCGTCATGAGCACGGGAACGGACATCGCGACCACCACGACGCCGGTCGAACGGCCCGCCCCGGGGGCACGGCTCGGCCTGACCGGGGTACGGCTCGGACGGCCGGGCGCCGTGGTGCTGCACGACCTGGACCTCGAAGCGGCCCCGGGCGAGATCCTGACCGTCGTCGGCCCGTCCGGGTGCGGCAAGTCGACCCTGCTGCGGACCCTGGCCGGGCTGCTGCCGGCGCTCGCCGGACAGGTCGTGCAGGACGGGCTGCCCGTCACCGGGCCCGGCGGCGACCGGGCGCTGATCTTCCAGGAGGACGCCCTGCTGCCATGGCGCACGGCCCGCGCCAACGTCGAACTGCCCCTCGCCATCCGAGGACTTAGCCGCGCCGAACGCACCGCCAGGGCGCGGGAGTGGCTGGACCGGGTCGGACTCGCCGGTCTGGAGCGGCAGTTGCCGCACCGGCTCTCCGGCGGGCAGCGCCAGCGGGTGCAGCTGGCGCGGGCGCTCGCCGGGCAGCCGCGTGCCGTACTGATGGACGAGCCCTTCGGTGCGCTCGACGCCCAGACCCGGTCCGGTATGCAGCAGTTGCTGGTGGAGGCCCTGCACGGGACCGGTGCGACGGTCGTCTTCGTCACCCACGACGTGGACGAGGCGCTGTTCCTCGGCGACCGGGTGGCACTGCTCGCCGACGGCGGCCTCACCGGGATCCGGCAGGTGCCGCGGCCGCGTGACCGCGCCGCCCACGACGACCCCGCGACGAGGGCCCTGCGCCGCGAGGTTCTGGATTCCCTCGGCACCACGACGCTCTGAGGATCGCCTGAGAGGTCGGGTCCTCGGGTCCGTCGGCGGCCGCGGGTCCGTGGGGCCCGTTCGCGCAGTTCCCCGCGCCCCTGAGCCCGCCTCACGGCCCCCCACCCAGAGGCGCGGGAACTCCGAGCGACCCGTCCACGCGACCCGTCACACGCGACCTGCCACGCGACCCCGTCCACGCGGCCCGCCGGCCGGCCAACCGGGCCCCCGACCCGTCAGGCCGATCAGACCCGTCCGTCACGCCCCCGGCAGGGCCGACCCCCGACCCCCGACCCCCGCCCTCCCGCAAGCCCGAAAGGCCCCCGCCATGTCCCCCGCCTCCCTGACCCGGATCCCCGCCCTCGACTCGGCCGAGGAACTGAGCTGCGATGTCCTGGTGATCGGCGGCGGCACCGCCGGCACCATGGCCGCGCTGACCGCCGCCGGGCGCGGCGCGTCCGTGCTGCTGCTGGAGAAGGCGCACGTCCGGCACTCCGGAGCGCTGGCCATGGGCATGGACGGTGTCAACAACGCCGTCATCCCCGGTCGCGCCGAGCCCGACGACTACGTCGCCGAGATCACCCGCGCCAACGACGGCATAGTCGACCAGTCGACGGTCCGTCAGACCGCCGTGCGTGGTTTCGAGATGGTGCGGCGGCTGGAGTCGTACGGGGTGAAGTTCGAGAAGGACGAGCACGGCGAGTACGCGGTCCGCCAGGTGCACCGCTCGGGCTCGTACGTGCTGCCCATGCCCGAGGGCAAGGACGTGAAGAAGGTCCTCTACCGGCAGCTGCGCAGGCGGGAGAACCGTGAGCGGATCCGGATCGAGAACCGGCTGATGCCGGTGCGCGTCCTGACCGCCCACGGCAAGGCGGTCGGGGCCGCCGCCTTCAACACCCGCACCGGCGAATTCGTGACCGTGCGCGCGGGCGCAGTGATCCTCGCGACCGGCGCCTGCGGCCGGCTCGGGCTGCCGGCGAGCGGCTATCTGTACGGCACGTACGAGAACCCGACCAACGCGGGCGACGGCTACGCGATGGCCTACCACGCGGGCGCCGAGCTCACCGGCATCGAGTGCTTCCAGATCAACCCGCTGATCAAGGACTACAACGGCCCGGCCTGCGCCTATGTCGCCAACCCGTTCGGCGGCTACCAGGTCAACCGGCACGGGCAGCGGTTCGTCGACTCCGACTACTGGTCCGGGCAGATGATGGCGGAGTTCGCCGCCGAGGTCGCCTCCGACCGCGGCCCCGTCTACCTCAAGCTCAGCCATCTGCCCGAGGAGTCGGTCTCGGCCCTGGAGTCGATCCTCCACTCCACAGAGCGCCCCACCCGCGGCACCTTCCACGCCGGACGCGGCCACGACTACCGCACCCACGACGTGGAGATGCACATCTCCGAGATCGGCCTGTGCGGCGGCCACTCCGCCTCCGGGGTACGGGTCGACGACCACGCCCGTACGACCGTGCCGCGCCTGTACGCGGCCGGTGACCTGGCCTGCGTACCGCACAACTACATGATCGGGGCGTTCGTCTTCGGTGACCTCGCGGGCGAGGACGCCGCTCAGTACCGTGCGTACGAGGGCGAGTTGCCGCGAGAGCAGCTCGCCGAGGCCCACGAGCTGATCTACCGGCCGCTGCGCAACCCCACCGGCCCGCCACAGCCGCAGGTCGAGTACAAGCTGCGGCGCTTCGTCAACGACTATGTCGCCCCGCCCAAGAGCGGCGCCCGGCTGTCCCTGGCGCTGGAGCACTTCGAACGGATGCGGGACGAGATCGCGGACATGGGGGCGAGCACGCCCCACGAGCTGATGCGCTGCGCCGAGGTGTCGTTCATCCGCGACTGCGCGGAGATGGCGGCCCGCTCCTCCCTCGCCCGCACCGAGTCCCGCTGGGGCCTCTACCACGAGCGCCTCGACCACCCGCAGCGCGACGACACTGACTGGCTGCACCACCTCGACCTGCGCAAGGGCCCCACCGGCGCCATGGAGTTCACGGCCCGTCCCGTCGCGCCCTACCTGGTCCCCGTACCCGAGTTCACCCCCACCGGCGGCCCGGACCGGGACCTGGGTGAGGTGCACGCGCTGCCCACGGCGACGGCCGGGGGCGCGGAGGTGCCCCCGGCGGTGCCCACCGTCGCCGTCTCCGTCCCCGGTACGACCCACGGTGCCTCCGCACCCTCCCGGGAACGCCTTCTCGAACTCGTCGCGCTCACCGAGGAGGAACCCGACCTCCAGGCCCTGGAGCCCTATCTCAAGGACCCGGACCCCGCCGTCCGACTCGGCGCCGTGACGGCACTGACCGAGACGGCCCCCGCCGGGGCGGGTCCCGCGCTGGCCCACGCCCTGCTCGACGGCGACGCAGAGGTGCGCGCCGCTGCCGCCGCCTCGCTGCGTGAACTGGCGGAAGTCCTGCCCGCCGAAG
This sequence comes from Streptomyces coerulescens, assembly GCF_042657965.1. Taxonomy (NCBI): domain Bacteria; kingdom Bacillati; phylum Actinomycetota; class Actinomycetes; order Kitasatosporales; family Streptomycetaceae; genus Streptomyces; species Streptomyces coerulescens. Next base: position 89,715 of record NZ_JBHSKM010000025.1, on the reverse strand, counting down.
CGGAGCTGCGGGCGCCGCTGCTCTCCGCCTTGGCGGCGGCCGACCCTGTGCCGCGCGCCGCGGCCCTGGACGTGCTGCGAGCCCTGCGCCTGGGAGACGCCGCCCTGTTCACCGGGGCGCTGGCCGACCAGGACATCGAGGTGCGCCTGGCCGCCGTACGCGCGCTGGTCTCGGTGGATGCGGCCGACGCCCTGGCCCGGGCGGCCGCGGACACCGCACGCGAGGTGCGGGTCGCGGCCGCCCGCGGATTCGCGGCCTTGGCACCGCACTTCACACCCCCGGCGCAGGGCACACCGGCCGCCCTGCGCCACCTGATCCACGATCCCGACATCCTGGTACGCGCCGCCGCCCTGGAGACCTTGGGCGTCCTCGGCTGCCCCGAGGAACTCCTCGCCACCGTGACGGCGGCGCTCGGCGACCCGGCCTGGCAGGTTCGCGCGGGTGCCGCGAAGGCCCTCGGCGGGGCGGCGCCGGAGGGTGGAGTGCCCGGGCTCGCCGGGCTGTTGCGCGACACCGACGCCGACGTACGCAAGGCCGCGGTGCTCGGTCTGCTGCGGCACTCCGTGCACGCCGACGCCCGCGCGGCACTGGCCACGGCGGTCAACGACCCCGACGCCGATGTGCGCGCATACGCGGGGCGCGCGGCGCGCTGACCTGGCCCGCGTCCCTCGACTCCCGGGGCGGCCGGGCGTGTTGCTCCTCGCCATGCCCGGCCGCTCGGACGGCTTTGGTCTATACCTTGTCTGGTCTACACCCTTGACTGGTACATACCAAAGGGGTTGAGTGTGTCTCCACACCCCCCACCACGGCCGCCCCCACGCCGTGGCCGACTCGGTCGGCGCGAGCGCACGAGGTGCTGATTCGACCGGCCCTCGTCCGGGTGCGGCCGTGCTCCGCAAAGGAGTTGATCCTGTGAAGAGGCGTCGTATCGCCGCACTTGTCTCCTCACTGGCCCTGGGCAGCGCCGCACTGCTGTTCCAGCCGGCCCCGAGTGCGTCCGCCGCCGGCTTCGTCGTCAGCGAGGCACAGTTCAACCAGATGTTCCCGAACCGGAATCCCTTCTACACGTACAGCGGGCTGACCGATGCCCTCAGCGCCTACCCGGGTTTCGCGAACACCGGCAGCGACACCGTGAAGAAGCAGGAGGCGGCGGCCTTCCTCGCCAACGTCAACCACGAGACCGGCGGTCTGGTCCACATCGTCGAGCAGAACACCGCCAACTACCCCCACTACTGCGACCGGAGCCAGCCCTACGGCTGCCCCGCCGGCCAGGACGCCTACTACGGCCGGGGCCCGATCCAGCTGTCGTGGAACTTCAACTACAAGGCGGCCGGCGACGCGCTCGGCATCGACCTGCTCAACAACCCCTGGCGGGTGCAGAACGAGTCGGCCGTCGCCTGGAAGACGGGGCTTTGGTACTGGAACACGCAGACCGGCCCCGGCACCATGACCCCCCACAACGCCATGGTGAACCAGGCCGGCTTCGGCCAGACGATCCGCTCCATCAACGGCTCCCTGGAGTGCGACGGCAAGAACCCCGCGCAGGTGCAGAGCCGCGTCGACGCCTACAACCGGTTCACGTCCGTCCTCGGCGTCTCCCCGGGCGGCAACCTCTACTGCTGAGGCCCCCGCGTGCCCGAGTCGTGTGCGAGACTCCGCCGATGACCTCGGAAACGATCACCGCGGACGCCGCGGGCACCTGGAAATTCGGCGACCTGTCCGTGAGCCGCGTCGGCTTCGGCGCGATGCGGCTCACCGGCAGCGCCGCCTTCCACCACGGGACGCCGAGCGACCGTGAGCGCTCGATCGCCGTACTGCGCAAGGCGATCGACCTCGGCGTCGACCACATCGACACGGCGGCCTTCTACTTCTCCGCCACCCGCTCCGCCAACGAACTGATCAACACCGCCCTGGCGCCGTACCCCGACGACCTGGTCATCGCCACCAAAGTGGGCCCGTTCCGCGCCTACGACGGCGAGTGGGGCACCTCGGCCCGCCCCGACCGACTGCGCGGCCATGTCGAGGAGAACCTGCGCCAGCTCGGCCGCGACCACCTGGACGTCGTCTATCTGCGCCGCATGCGGCAGGACTCCATCGCCGAGCACTTCGGCGCGCTGGCCGAGCTGCGGGAGGCGGGACTGATCCGGCACCTCGGCATCTCCGCCGTCGAGCCACGGCACCTCGCCGAGGCGCAGGCCATCGCGCCCGTGGTGAGCGTGCAGAACCGGTACGCCCTCGACCGGCCCGACCCCGAGGCCGACGAACTGCTGCGCCTGTGCGGTGAGCAGGGCATCGCGTTCGTGCCGTTCTACGCGGTGGCCGGGGAAGCGGGGGAGCGGGGCGCGACCGCCGCCCACGACGACGAGGTGCGCGCCGTGGCGCGGGCGCACGGCGCGAGCCCCGCCCAGGTGCGCATCGCCTGGACCTTGCACCGGGGCCGGCACGTCCTCGCGATCCCCGGCACCGGGAACCCCGGCCACCTGACCGAGAACGTGGCGGCGGGAGCCCTGCGCCTGACGGACGACGAGGCGGCCCGGCTCGACGCGGCGCGAGAGAGCGCCGGTTGAGCCGGACCGCCGGCATCGCTCAGCCCGTGTATCCGGTCACCGGGTAGTGGTCCGACAGGTTCGTGTAGGTGTAGTCGGTGCCCCAGCTGGTCACCGTCCAGGGCGCGCTCTGCTCCTTGACGACCTCGTTCTTCCAGACCGTGGGACGGGCATGGCCCGCGCGGTGCAGGACGTAGTCCAGGTCCTCGCGCGGGTCGTCGGGGTAGCGGTCGTGGGCTATGGAGTTCTCCGTCGTGTCGAAGGAGTACGGGTGCCCGGTGCGGGCGTCGGCGCCCACCAGACCGCCGTCGGCGAGCATCGAGGCGTACTCGGGCGTGCGCGAGTCGACGTTCAGGTCACCGGCGAGGACCACCTGCTCGTTCGCCGGGATGTTCTTGCCGTCCAGGAACGAGTCGATCGTCCTGAACTGCCGGCCGCGCATCGCGGCGGCCTCACCGGCGTCGCAGCCGGGGTCCGTCGACTGCGCGTGTGTGCCGACGACATGCACCTTGGTGCCGTTCACGTTCAACACCACGTAGGCGAAGCCCTTGTTGGACCACCAGTCCGCGCCGCAGGCGTCCTTGTAGACCCACTGCTCCTTGCGCAGGATCGGCCACTTGCTGAGGATCGTGACCCCGCCGTCCTCGGGTGTGGTCGCCGAGTACGCGCCACCGGTGGCGTCCCAGCCGCTCTTGGTGCGCCCGACCACCGGGGTCTGGTACGGGTAGCGGCCGGCGAGGGAGCTCTTCAGTGCGTCCGAGGAGGAGTTGTCGAACGCCTCCTGGAGGACGACGACGTCGTTGCCCTGGACGAAGGGCGCCTTGGCGATCTCCGTGGCCCGGTGGTCCTGGCCCCAGTTCGGGTACAGGGTCTTGCTGAACAGGAAGACGTTGTACGTCAGCACCTTGAGCGGCGGTGTCTGCTCGGCGGCGGACGCGGCGGGCGCCGAGCCGATGAGACCGGCGGTGGCGAGCGAGAGCGCTAGCACGGCCGAGCCCTGTGCACGGCGATGTGCGAAGAGCGTCACTGGATCTCCCTGTGATCGAAGGGGGTTGAGTGGCGCCGCACATCAAACCATCAGGGATTACCCTGAGGTAACACTCGTGCAGGCATTGGATGTCGCGGGGACGTACGCCCCGGAACTTGTTCAGACAAGCCAAGTTCCGTTTCGCATCAGATGCCGCTGCGGCAGCTCGCGCACCTCGTGCCAAGCCTGCACCGCGTGCGGGCGGACCCGGTAGTAGGCGTACCTGGCGGAGTCGCCGCGAGGGTCCCAGCCCGTCTTCACGCGGAACGCCTCGGCCGCCGCGGCCGGCACCTCCTCGCGCGTGTGGACGTCGACCTCCCCGTCGATGAGCACGACATCACGTGTGTCCCCGAGAGCCAGCCGGGTGCGGCGGCCGCTGCCGAGGTTGCGGCCCGTGGGGTTGCCCGGGCGGGTGGCCGGCCAGAGCGCCTCGCCGTCCCGAACGAACCACAGCGCGACCAGGCAGGGCACCCCGTCGCCGTCCGCCGTTGCCACCCAGATGTCGGTCTCCCGCTCCAGCCGGTCCAGAACGTCCCGCTTGCGACGCTCGCGGCCGCGCGGCTCATCCATGATCGTCATGCCGGGAACGCTGGTCGCCGGCCGCCTGCCGCACCTCGGCCGGCGGACTTAGGACTCAGGTCCCGGTGATGACTGGCGCCGTGCAAGTTTTACGTATAACCTCTCCCGTCAATCGAACCTCCCGGAAGGCCCCGATGAGACGCATCGCCCTGGTCACCCTCGTCGTCGACGACTACGACGAGGCGATCCGCTTCTACACCGAAGCCCTCGGCTTCCGGCTCGTCGAGGACACCCCGCGCCCGGACGGCTCCCGCTGGGTCGTCGTCCGGCCCGGCGATCAGGGCACCGGGCTGGTGCTGGCCCGGGCCAAGGGGGACGAGCAGAGTGCCCGGGTCGGCGACCAGACCGGCGGACGGGTCGGGTTCTTCCTGCACACCGACGACTTCGCCCGCGACCACGCCCGGATGCTCGCCGCCGGCGTGACCTTCCTGGAGGAGCCGCGCCACGAGCCGTACGGCTCGGTCGCCGTCTTCCAGGACCTGTACGGCAACCGCTGGGACCTGCTCCAGCCCGCGGACTGATCCCCTCCCGCTTCACCCGCCGCTTCGAACCGCCCCGCTCAGAGAAAGACCGCAGCATGAACGCTACGCGTGTAGACGACGATGTGATCCGCCGCCTCCCCAAGGCCGTCCTGCACGACCACCTCGACGGCGGTCTGCGCCCCGCCACCGTGGTGGAGCTCGCGGCCGAGGTCGGCCACACCCTGCCCACCACCGACCCGGACGAGCTCGCCGCCTGGTACTTCGAGGCCGCGAACTCCGGTGACCTGGTCCGCTACATCGCCACCTTCGAGCACACGCTCGCCGTGATGCAGACCCGCGAGGGCCTGCTGCGCACCGCCGAGGAGTACGTCCTCGACCTGGCGGCCGACGGTGTCGTGTACGGCGAGGTGCGTTACGCGCCCGAGCTGAACACCAACGGCGGGCTGACCATCCCCGAGGTCGTCGAGACCGTCCAGGAGGGCCTCGCCGCCGGCATGGCCAAGGCCGCCGCCGCGGGCACCCCGGTGCGTGTGGGCACCCTGCTGTGCGGGATGCGGATGTTCGACCGGGTGCGCGAGGCCGCCGACGCGGCCGTGGCCTTCCGGGACGCCGGAGTCGTCGGCTTCGACATCGCCGGTGCCGAGGCCGGCTTCCCCGCCGCCGACCACCGGGACGCCTTCGAGCACCTGCGCCGCGAGAGCGTGCCGTTCACCATCCACGCCGGTGAGGCCGACGGCCTGTCCAGCATCCACCAGGCCCTGCAGATCTGCGGCGCCCAGCGCATCGGGCACGGCGTGCGCATCACCGACGACATCGTCGACGGCAAGCTCGGCCGCCTCGCGAGCTGGGTGCGCGACCGCCGAATCGCCCTGGAGATGTGCCCGACGTCCAACCTCCAGACCGGCGCCGCCACCTCCATAGCCGGGCACCCGATCACCGCGCTGAAGGACCTGGGCTTCCGGGTCACCCTCAACACCGACAACCGTCTGGTGTCGGGGACGACGATGACCCGCGAGATGTCGCTGCTGGTCGAGGAGGCCGGCTGGACGGTGGAGGACCTGCGCACGGTCACGCTGAACGCCCTGAAGAGCGCCTTCATCCCGTTCGACGAGCGCAAGGCCCTCATCGAGGACGTGGTCCTGCCGGGGTACGCGGCACAGCTCTGAGGGGGCTCGCGGGCTACGACAGCAGCCCGCGGACGTAGGCGGCCTGTCCGACGTGCTGAAGATCGTCGGACAGGACGCTGACCAGCCGTACGCCCAGGGTGACCGGCGGATCCCAGCGTTCGTCCACGACCCGCTCCAGATCCTTGGCGGCCACCTCGCGCAGCTGCCCCAGGGTCTGGGCGTGCACGGCGTCGTAGTAGCCGGTCAGCAGGTCACCGGAGTCGACCCGCACCTTGGCGACCTTCGCCGGGGTGTGGCCGTAGCCGGTGTCGTGGCGCGGCAGGTCGAGGCCGAAGGTCTTCTGCCAGTCCTGCGTCAGCCACACCTGGTCGAGCTCGAAGGCGCCGGCGATGTGGTCGTCCTGGATGCGGGTCAGATGCCAGATCAGCCAGGCGACGGAGTTGGCGTCGGGGGAGGGGCGGGTGCCGAGCTCGTCCGGGCCGAGGCCCTCGACGGCGGCGTGGACCTCTTCCTGGATGCGGTTGAACCCGTCGATGAGGATGTCCTTCGCATGCATGGCTCCACCATCGCGCACCCGGCCCTCAGGCGCCTTCCGTTTCCAGCAGCGCCATCAGCGCCCGCGCCGCCGGACTGGTGGCCTGCGCGGGCGGCAGCAGGGCGACCGTCTCGTAGACGGTCTCGCCCGTGCCCTTCACCGGCAGGGCGGTCAGGGACGGCCGCTTGTGCCGGAAGTGGCGCGGCACGACGGCGATGCCGAGGTCCTCGTCCACCAGGTCCAGCAGGCTGTGCACGTCGTTGACCTCCAGGGACACGGTCCGCCGTACGCCCGCGGCGGCGAACACCGCGTCGGTGGCGCGGCGCGGCCCCCAGTCCGGGTGGAAGTCGACGAAGACCTCCCCGCCCAGGTCCTCCGGGGTGACCGCGGCCCCGGCCACGGCCAGGCGGTGGCTCGGATGGCACAGGACGGTCATCGGCTCACTGGTCAGCGGTACGACCCGCAACTGGTCGGTGTCCTCCTGCGCCGTCCGCACGGCGAAGGCCAGATCGAGGCGGCCGGCCGCGACTTCCTCCGCCAGCGCCCCCGAGCCCGCCTGCCGCAGACAGATCTCCACGTCCGGATGCTCCCGCCGGAAGGTCGCGAGCAGCCCGGCCACATGCACCCCGGCGATGCACTGCTCGGACCCGAGCGCCAGCATCCCGCGCAGCACGCCCTGCACCGCGGCCACCGCCTCGTGGGCGGAGCGCACCTGGGCCAGGATCCGCTCGGCCTCGCACAGCAGGGCCCGGCCGGCCGGGGTGAGCGTCACCCGGCGGGTGGTGCGCACGAACAGCGGGGTCTGCAACTCCCGCTCCAGGGCCCGGATCGAGGCCGAAAGACCCGACTGGGACACCATCAGACGCTCGGCCGCCCGGGTGAAGTGCTGGTCCTCGGCGACCGCGACGAAGTGCTGGAGATGACGCAGTTCCATGATTGAGCAGCGTATCCGCTGAATCCCATCTGATTTACCTGTTGGACCACTGCCCGCAGGTCGCGACAGCATGGGCGGTGACTGGAACACCGGCTCCTCGGAGCCGTCATCCGTGTGCCAACCCCTCTGGAGTCGCGTTGTACACCGCACACACCGACCGCTACGCGGACATGCCCTACCGGCGCACCGGACGCAGCGGCCTCAAGCTCCCCGCGCTGTCCCTCGGCCTGTGGCACAACTTCGGTCCGGACCGCCCGGTGGAGACCCAGCGGGCCATCCTGCGCCGCGCTTTCGACCTCGGCGTCACCCACTTCGACCTGGCCAACAACTACGGTCCGCCGCCCGGCGCCGCCGAGACGGCGTTCGGCGAGGCCCTGCGGACGGACTTCGCGCCGTACCGGGACGAGATGATCATCTCCACCAAGGCCGGCTATCTGATGTGGCCCGGCCCGTACGGCGAGTGGGGCTCGCGCAAGTACGTGCTGTCCTCGCTCGACCAGAGCCTCAAGCGGATGGGCCTGGACTACGTCGACATCTTCTACTCGCACCGCCCGGACCCGGAGACTCCGCTGGAGGAGACGATGGGCGCCCTGCACTCGGCGGTGCAGCAGGGCAAGGCGCTCTACGTCGGCGTCTCCAACTACTCGCCCGAGCAGACCCGCGAGGCCGCCCGCATCCTGGGCGAGCTGGGCACCCCGCTGCTGATCCACCAGCCCGCGTACTCGATGCTGAACCGCCGCCCCGAGGAGGAGGGCCTCCTCGACGCCCTGGACGAGCTCCAGGTCGGTTCGATCGTCTTCTCCCCGCTGGCGCAGGGCCAGCTGACCTCCCGCTATCTCGACGGCATCCCGAAGGACTCGCGGGCCGCCGGCGCCAGCCCGTTCCTGAACGCCGACGCGATCACCGACGAGCTGCTCGGCAAGCTGCGCGCGCTCGACGAGATCGCCAAGTCCCGGGGCCAGACGCTGGCCCAGCTGGCGCTGGCGTGGGTGCTGCGCGGCGGCCGGGTGACCTCCGCGCTGGTCGGCGCGAGCAGCGCGCGGCAGATCGAGGACAGCGTGGCCGCGACCCGGAACCTGGACTTCGACGCGGAGGAGCTGGCCCGGATCGAGGCGGTGCTCAAGGGGTGAGCCGTTCGGTCAGGTGAACGGTCACGGAGTCGCCCTCCTGCTTCCCGATGGCCTTGCGGATGTCCGCCTTGACGGGAAGCTTGTGGGTGCCGTCACCGAGAGCCATGAACGAACTCCGGAACGGATGTCCGTCGACCGTCCCACGGATCTTGACCAGTCCGCGGGTACCGAAGTAGTCGACGGACTCCGGCCACACGACATAGGTCCAGCCGCCCTTGCTCGGGCTCTTGCGCAGGACAGCGGTGAATTCCGCGTCCACTTCGGTGCTCGTGGTCATGACGGTCTCCGTTTCGCGGCGGTCTCCTGCCTTCACCGGTTCAGACCGCCGCGAGGCGCGGAACTCATCGCTCACGCCCGCCTGCGCCTTCTCCTCGGTCCGACGTGTGCCCGCCGCATTCCGGCCAGCAGCGCCGGTGAATATGCCAGGAGAGTGGCCGGAAATCCGTGGTGACAGTGTTTCAGCAGTGAACATACTCAACTACGTGGGCGCGTCACATGGGGCGACCGCGCCCTCACGCACCGCTCACGAGCCGCACCGGAAGCGAGGTCCGCCGACAGGCGAACACGGCACCACGGGGGAGGCTACGTGCACGACGAGTTCCTTTGCCATGTCACCGCGTACGGCGTCTGCGACGGGCGGCGGATCGGCGTACCCCTGGGAACGTACCGGGCCCCCACCCTGGCCCTCGCCCTGTGGTGGTTACGCGACCGGGCTTCCTGGATGGCCGAGCGATTAGACCCGCGACCGGAGGCCGAGCACTTCCCGCCCAGCTCGCTCGTCCCGGTCGCCGACACCGTTCCCGACGTCCCCGCCGCGCTGCGCGACTGGTGTGGCGACGTCGACCGGCAGGAGCTGGTCGCCGACGAGCTGGCGGCCGGCCGGCTGGTGAGGATCGCCGTGAGTGACGAGACCACCGAGTACGAACTGCTCGCCGAGTCCGTGGACGCACTGCGTATGCAGCGGACCGTCCCGGCCCTGGTCGTCCCCGTCGCCTGACCCCCGTACCGAAGCGATTCCCGCCCTGCCGAACGCCCTGGCGCACACAGGCGCATACAGGGGCAGATCGATAGAATCCAGGCATGGCGGAGCGTTCGTTCGCACCGACTGCGCCCGTGCTCGTCCTGGAGACCGACTCGGGCTCGACTGTGATGACCCCGGGCCGCGACTACCACGTCGGACGCGACCCGCTGAGCGACGTCGTGATCGACGATGCCCGTGTCTCCTGGCACCACGCGGTGCTGCGGCCGGAGGCCGACCACTGGACCCTCGCCGACGAGAACAGCACCAACGGCACCTACACCGACGGCCACCGCGTGCAGGAGTGGGACGTGGGACCCGGCACCGTCATCCGCTTCGGCAACCCCGCCGACGGCCCCCGCGCGACCCTGCTGGACCGTCCCGCACCGACCCGTGAGCAGGGGCGCCCCTCGGCCGTCTCCCTGCCCGCCCGCACCAGCACCTTCCGGCAGCCCACCAACGTCCGCCCGCTGCCCACCCGCACCGTCCGCATCGGCCGCGCCGCCGACAACGACCTCGTCATCGACGACCTGGTCGTCTCCCGCCACCACGCCGAACTGCGCGCCCTGCCGGAGGGCGACTACGAGATCGCCGACCTGGGCAGCCACAACGGCACCTACCTCAACGGCGCCCCGGTCACCGGCACCGCCCCGATCGCCCCCGGCGACATCGTCGGCATCGGCCACTCCGCGTTCTGCCTGGTCGGGGACGAACTCCAGGAGTACGTCGACACCGGCGAGATCTCCCTGGAGGTGCAGGACCTCGCGGTCACCGTCGACCGGGGCGCCAAGACCCTGCTCGACCACGTCTCCTTTCCGGTGGGGGAGAAGTGCCTGCTCGCCGTCGTCGGGCCGAGCGGCGCCGGAAAGTCCACGCTCCTCAACGCCCTCACCGGACAGTGGCCCGCCGACCACGGCACCGTGCTCTACGACGGCCGCGACCTCTACCGCGACTACGCCGAGCTGCGCCAGCGCATCGGCCTGGTCCCGCAGGACGACATCCTGCACGCCCAGCTCACCGTCCGCAGCGCCCTGTCCTACGCCGCCGAGCTTCGCTTCCCCCAGGACACCGCCAAGGCCGAACGCCGGGCCCGGGTCGACGAGGTCATCCACGAGCTGGGCCTTCAGCAGCGCGCCCGGCAGCCCGTGCACAGCCTGTCCGGCGGGCAGCGCAAGCGCGTCAGCGTCGCCCTGGAACTGCTGACCAAGCCCTCGCTGCTGTTCCTCGACGAGCCGACCTCCGGGCTCGACCCCGGCATGGACCGCTCGGTGATGCACATGCTGCGCGGCCTGGCCGACGACGGCCGCACCGTCATCGTCGTCACCCACAGCGTGCTCAGCCTCGACGTCTGCGACCGGCTCCTCGTCCTCGCGCCCGGCGGGCGCATCGCCTACTACGGACCGCCCGAGGAGGCCCTGCCCTACTTCGGCTTCGAGCACTGGCCCGAGGCCTTCGAGGCCTTCGAGCACGACCAGGACCGGGACTGGGCCGGCGACTACCGGACCTCCCTGTTCCAGCAGCAGTACATCGCCGACGCCACCGCGCAGCCGCGCCGGCCCCGCACCGACCCGGTCGTCGTGGGCCGCCCGCCCCGGCCGCGCGGACGCGGGGCGCAGCTCGGCACGCTGATCCGCCGCTACGCCGCCGCGCTCGGTGCCGACCGCACCTTCCTCGTCATCATGATCGCCCTGCCCTTCGTGATGGGCGCGATGGCCCGTGCCCTGGCGGGCGGAAAGCTGACCCAGGAGACGGCGATGAACGCGCTGCTGATCCTGTGCGTCGGCGGCGTCCTGACGGGCGCGGCGAACGCGGTCCGCGAGCTGGTCAAGGAGCGTGTCATCTACCAGCGTGAGCGCGCGGTCGGCCTGTCCAGATCGGCGTATCTGATGTCCAAGGTGGTGGTCCTCGGCACGATCACCGTGCTCCAGGCCGTCGTGCTGACCCTGGTCGCCCTGCTCGGCGTCGATCTCAACGCCCCTCGCGGCGAGGGTGTGTTGATGCCGCCCCTCGTCGAGATCAGCGTCGCCGTGGCCCTGCTGGCCTTCACGGCGATGATGCTCGGCCTGGTCGTCTCCGCGCTGGTGCGCAAGGAGGAGGTGACGATGCCGCTGCTGGTGCTGCTCGCCATCGTCCAGGTCGTCTTCTGCGGCGCCCTGCTCAAGCTGCACGGCGTCCCCGGCCTGGAGCAGCTGTCCTGGCTGGTGCCCTCGCGATGGGCGCTCGGCGCGATGGCCGGCACCGTCGAACTGTCCCGGATCGTGCCCGGCGACCTGACGGGCGACCCGCTCTTCGAGCACTCGGCCGGCGTGTGGCTGTTCAACATCGCCATGCTTCTCGTGCTGTCCGTGGTCTTCGGGTTCCTCGTCTCCCGGCTGCTGCGCCGCCGCGAACCCGTCGTGATGCGGAAGTAGGCGTCCCGTGATGGCCACCCCCGGCTTCCGGCCCACCCACGTCGTCCCCGGCCGCGGCATGCCCGCCTGGGAGGCACCCGACCCCGCCCGGCCCACCGTGCCCCTCGACGCGTTCCTGCCGGTCCAGCTCGTGGAGCGGCGCGGCGACTGGGGGCACATCCTGTGCGCCAACGGCTGGTCGGCCTGGGTCGACGGCCGCTTCCTGGTCGCCGTACCGCAGGACCCGCCCACCGCCGACGACGGCCCACTCGCCCGCACCGCCGACCCGCGCCCGCTCCTCGCCCGGACCGAACGCGCGCTTTCCGGGTACCGGTCCGCGGTGGAGGACCTGGCGGCCGGCGGCCTCGACGGCGAGTCCTTCCACGGCCGCACGCGCGGGGTGCGCGTCGGGGTCGTCGTCGACGGGGAGTCGGTGTGGCTCTACGACTCCGAGCACGGGCGGTGGGTGTACGCGGACGGCACCCGGCTGAGCACCTACGCGACGGACGAGACACCCCGCGCCCAGGCGGAGCCCGGCCGCGCGCCGACCCAGGTCGTGACGCCCGATGGCCCGTGACGCGAGCCTGTTCTCCGGCCGCCCCTCCGAACTGATCGGCCGGCAGGTCGCCGGCTACCGCATCGAGCGCGAGATCGGCCGCGGCGGCATGGCGGTGGTCTACCGCGCGCGGGACCTGCGCCTGGAGCGCACCGTCGCCCTGAAGCTCCTCGCCCCCGAACTCGCCCGCAACGACACCTTCCGGCGCCGGTTCACCCATGAGTCCCGGGCCGCCGCCGCGATCGACCACCCGCACATCGTGCCCGTCTTCGAGGCGGGCGAGACCGACGGCGTCCTGTACATCGCCATGCGCTACGTCGCCGGCAGCGACCTGCGCCACCTCCTGGACCGCCAGGGTCCCTTGCCGTCCGGAACGGCGCTGCGCATCGCCGCCCAGGTCGCCTCCGCCCTCGACGCGGCGCACGAGCACGGGCTGGTCCACCGGGACGTCAAACCCGGCAACATCCTCGTCGCGCGCGGCACCGACAGCGACCACCCCGAGCACGTCTACCTCACCGACTTCGGCCTGACGAAGAAGTCGCTGTCCCTGACCGGCTTCACCACCGTCGGCCAGTTCGTCGGGACCCTCGACTACGTGGCCCCCGAGCAGATCTCCGGCAAGCCGGTCGACGCGCGCTGCGACGTCTACGGGTTCGCCTGTGTGGTCTACGAGTGTCTGGCCGGCCATCCGCCGTTCCGTCGCGACGACGACATGGCCCTGCTGTGGGCGCACCAGTACGACGAGCCGCCGCCTGTGACCGAGGCACGCCCGGACCTCGCCGCGCCGGTCGACGCCGTGTTCGCCGGCGCGCTGGCCAAGAGCCCCGACCAGCGGCAGGACTCCTGCCTCGCGTTCGTCGCCGAACTGCGGGACGCCGTGGCCGGTGGCACGGGCGCGGGACACGCGCCGACGGAGGTGGACCTGCGGGTCGCGGGAGTACGGGTGGAGCCCGCGGAGGCCGGGCATTCCGAGGGACGCGGAGTCACCGGACCGGCGAAGGAGCCCGTGGAGTCGGGGCCGTCGGACAGCCGCGAGGGCGCGGCATCCTCGCAGGAGCCCGCCGCCCCAGCGCCGCCGCGGGATTCCGCCCGGTCCGAGCCGAAACCGCCGCCCCGCTGGGCCGAGCCGGTCTTCCGGCGGTGAACGGCCCCCGCTCAGCCCTCGGCCCGCGCCGGGACCTCGCCCCGGTGGCGCAGCGGTCGCGCCAGCAGCCCGCCCAGGAACCCGGTGACCAGCCCCCACAGCAGCGCCAGCCCGAAGGCACCCCAGGTCTCGGGTCGCAGGAACAGCTCGCCGGCCAGATCACCGCCGAGGTCGCCGATGCCCAGCACCGACAGGCCGTAGTGCGCGGAGATCCGGCCGACGAGACAGATCATCAGCACCGTCAGCGCCAGCGCGACCGCCATGTGCACCGCGTGCTGCCAGGCACGGATCCGGGCCGGCGAACGCCGCGCCATCACGAACGCGGCGGCCAGCAACAGCACCGCGTCGACCACGACCAGCCACCACACCCGCCCGTCCTGCTCGGCGAGTGTGCCGAGGTTGACCTCGGCCACCTCCTTGCCGCGCAGCACCTCGTCCAGCACATGCGGCATGGGCAGCCCGAAGGGCCCGTCCACCCGTCCGTTCCAGGTCGCGCCGAGCCCGATGGTGAGGGCGAACCACACCAGGTTCGGCATCCCGAGCAGGATCACCGCGAACGTCTCGGCCGCGTGCCCGCGCGTCGCCGCGACGACCAGCCCGATGACCACGCCAAGGCCGACGTACACCAGCAACAGCACCACCATGGCGTACGCGGCCGGCCGCACCGACTCCTGGAAGCGCAGCAGCCGCCCCGGCAGCGGCGCCCCGCGCGAGACCAGCAGGGCCAGCACCAGCACGCCCGCCAGCCACAGCAGTCCGAAGAACACACTCGCCACGACGTCGGTGGTGAAGCCGATCTCGGGTGAGATGCCGAGCAGGTCCCCGAGGTCGCCGAGCACGTCCTGCCCGAGGTCGCGCAGCGACAGGGAGAAGGTCTGACGTGCGGTGAAGGACAACGCCAGCAGGGCGACCAGCCACAGCACGGCGATCCGGCCGGCCCACCCCGCCAGCTCCCGGGCACCGGCGACCGCCCGGTGCCGGAGCGGCCACAGGAAACCGGCGGCCAGCACGAGTGCGCCGGTGAGCGTGACGGACAGCGGGATCACGGTCAGCCCGGCATCGGACTCGGCGAGCCCTCCGGCGCTCCCCGAGAGCTCGACCGTGCCGCCGACCGCCGTGACCACGGTCGCCGCGACGACCCGGGGGAACGCGCCGTCGGGAAGGTCCGCCGCCCCTGCCGCCCACAGTCCCAGCGCCGCGACCACCCCCATCGCGACCACCCCGGCCAGCACCACGGCGAGGGCCTGCACCCAGCCATGGGCGGCCACGGCCGGACGGGGGGAGGTCGCGCGACTCACCCTGCCCACGCTAAGCAGCGCCTGTGCGGTGCGCCCGCCGGGAGGTCCGTATGCGTCGGCTTGCGGGCGGCGCGGGGTCGGAACACAGAATGGGAGCGTTGCGAAAATGCCGTAGAGGGTGGCAAGCGCGACGAAACGGATCAGGCGTCGCGGGAGCCTCGCACAGCTGGAAGAGGTTCCCGCAGCAGGGGACCCGCACGAGGTCCCCCGTCGGGAAGAAGGCTTCGTGAGCGTCGAACCTCCGTCCTCCGACCGGCCCACCGGACCGCCCTCGGGCCCCCTGTCGGGCCCTTCCCAGCCGCCGTCCGGCCCGCCCTCGCAGCCCCCGTCCGGCGCGGGCCCGCCGGAGCCCGGCGGCTCCGGACCCCACCGCCCCTGGTGGCGGTCCGTGCCCCGCATCGCGGCGCTCACCGCCGTGGTCGTGGCCGCCGTGGTGGTCGCCGTCGTCCTCTCCCGCGGCGACGGCAACGGCGGCGGCACCGGACAGAGCGGCGAAGTCTTCCTCCAGGCGGCGGACAAGTCGGGCCCCGACCCGTTCACCGAGTCCACAGCGAACGACAGCTCCGCCCCGCCCGCCACCCCGTCCCCGCCCACCGAGTCGACGCCGTCCAACCAGCTGCGGGGCGTCGACGGCGGCGCGCCTGGCCTCTACGGCGGCACCCGCAACGTCGCCGGCTGCGACGTGGAGAAGCAGATCGGCTATCTGCGGGCGGCCCCGGACAAGAACGAGGCCTTCGCGTCGGTCGCCCGCGTCGACGCCGGCGACGTCCCCGCCTACCTGCGCTCGCTGACCCCCGTCCAGCTCCGCCTCGACACCCGCGTCACCAACCACGGCTACGTCGACGGAGCCGCCACCAGCTACCAGGCCGTCCTCCAAGCCGGCACGGCCGTCCTGGTCGACGACCGCGGAGAGCCCCGCGTGCGCTGCGCCTGCGGCAACCCGCTGACCCAGCCCGTCGCCCAGCAGGGCACGCTCGAGCGGACCGGCGACTCCTGGCCGTCGTACCGCTCCTCGAACGTCGTGGTCGTCACCCCCTCGCAGACGATCATCAATGTGTTCGTCATCTACGACGCCGCCGACAACGAGTGGATCGCCCGCCCCCGCGGCGACGACGGCGACAAGGACCGCAAGACCGACCGCCCGGCGAAGCCCACCCCGTCGGTGAGCGCCACGACGCCGACCTCACCGACCACTCCGGAGACCTCCGCACCGGAGACCGGGACGAGTGAGCCGACCACGAGCGAACCCCCGACGACCGAGCCCGAAACGCCCGACACCTCCACCCCGCCGCCGCCCCCGGACGAGGACACGAACACCACCTCGCAGTCGGCGCCCTCCCAGGACGCGCCGCAGTCACCGGCGCTGTGACGTACGGCGCCACCTGCACGGTGACTGCGCCGCCGCGCGCTGGGTAACAGGACTGGTGCAGCAGCATCCGGCCAGTGCCGGCTTCCGAGAGAGAAACGCATGATCGAGCACGCGGACGGGGCAGTGATTCCTACTGGTTTCGACGTGCCCGTGGAACCACTGAGGCGGGCAGCGCACTACAGCGGTGAACCGGGTTGCATCGCCGAGGCGCGGTCCTTCGCCGCGCTCTTCCTCGGCCGGCTCAGGACCGAGTGGTGCGCCGTCATCGGCGCGCCCGCCGAGGACAAGGTGCTCCTGGTGGTCAGCGAGCTGGTCACCAACGCCGACCGGCACAGCAACGGCCCGTACATCCTGGACCTGGAGGGCACGGACGACGCGGTGTCGGTCTGCGTGTACGACAGCAGCTCCGCCCTGCCCCGCCGTTACCCCAAGGATCCCGAGCGGGTCGGCCGGCACGGTCTGGAGATAGTGCACGCGCTCGCGGCCGAGGTCGCCGTCGAGCGCGTGCCGGTCGGCAAGCGGGTGCGGGCCGTGCTCCGGCTGACCGACGAGTGAGGGGGCGGCCGGAAATCCGGTGGCGGTCCGGATGCCGACCGCCCATGCTCGCCCGTATGACCGATGTCACGGAGCCGGAAGGGACGCTGCCCCGACGCCGTTTCGGGTGGTGGGACATGTGGGTCGCCCCGGACGACGATCCCCGCGGTGACGGCGGCTACGTCGGCGAACTCGCGACCCTCGTCGGATACCTCGGCGACCAGCGGCTGACGTTCGAGATGAAGTGCGCCGACCTGGACGCCGAGGACATGGCCCGCCGGTCGGTCCCGCCGTCCGACCTCTCCCTGCTGGGCCTGCTGCGTCATCTCGCCGGCGTCGAACAGGCCTGGTTCCGCCGTGTCATGGCCGGTCAGGACATTCCCCGGCACTACCGCACCGAGGACGACCCGGGCGGCGAGTTCACCGGTGCCGTTCCCGACCCGGAGGTCGTCGCCGAGGCCTGGGCGACCTGGCGCTCGGAAGTCGCCTTCGCGGAGCGCTTCGTGGCCGAGGCGCCGAACCTCGACATCATCGGCAACGGCGACGAGCCGATCGCCCTGCGCGAACTGCTGGTCCACATGATCGAGGAGTACGCCCGGCACAACGGCCACGCCGACTTCCTGCGGGAGCGGATCGACGGGCGCGTCGGGCAGTAGCCGCGATTTCCCCCAGGGCGGAACGCCGATCCCTTCCCCTGGCGCCCGGCGTTCCTAGGCTGGGAAGGTGAGCGAACAAGTGCCGAACGAAGCCCGCGTCATTCCCCTGCGCCCGCCGGCCGCCCGCCCCGTGGCCCGGCCCTCGGTCACGCGCCCCGGAATGCCCCGCCCCTCGTCCGAACGCCCTGCCACCGCCCCGGCGGCCGCGCCGCCGACCGTCCCGCCCCGGGCACCCGCCGCCAAGGAACCCCTCTGGCGCGACCTCGTCGGCGACGTCCTGCGCCGTGAGCGCCTCGCACAGGAGCGGACGCTGAAGGACGTCGCCGACGCCGCACGGATCTCCATGCCGTATCTCTCGGAGGTGGAGCGCGGCCGCAAGGAGGCATCCTCGGAGGTCCTCGCGGCCGCGGCCCACGCCCTCGGACTCGGCCTCGGCGACCTGCTCTCACTGGCGCAGGGCGAGCTCGTCCGGGTCACGAGTCGCCGGGTGCCGGGCGGCGCCCGCGGCAGGGCGGGTTCGTCGTACGACGGACTGTGCCTGGCGGCGTGAGGGACCTGCCGCCGCCTCAGACCCGCACGAGGCGCCGGCTCACCACCTCGTCGGCCAGGCCGTACGCCACGGCCTCGGGCGCGGTGAACACCTTGTCGCGGTCCATGTCCGCGCGCAGCGTGGCGATGTCGTGATCGGTGTGCCGGGCCAGCACCTCCTCGACCTGCGAGCGGATCCGGACCATCTCCTTGGCCTGCAGGGCGAGGTCGGACACCATGCCCCGGCTGCCCCCGGTGGCGGGCTGGCCCAGCAGCACGCGCGCGTGCTCCAGCACGAACCGCCGCCCCGGGTCCCCGCCGGCCAGCAGCACGGCGGCCGTGGACGCGGCCTGCCCCACACAGAACGTGGAGATCGGCGCCTGCACGTACGTCATCGTGTCGTAGATCGCCATGAGCGAAGTGAACGAGCCGCCGGGGGAGTTGATGTAGATCGCGATCTCGTTCTCCGGCGCCGAGGACTCCAGATGGAGGAGCTGCGCGATGACGACGTTGGCCACGCCGTCGTCGATCTCGGTGCCTAGGAAGATGATCCGCTCCGACAGCAGCCGGCTGAACACATCCGAGGAGCGCTCGCCGTGCGCGGTCCGCTCGATCACATACGGAATCGTGTAGTTCCCCATGTCACAGCCCCATCCGTCGCTTGGAGGAAGCCGGGCGGACGTCCGCGAGGGACTCCACGACCCGGTCCACCAAGCCGTACTCGGTCGCCTCCTCGGCCGTGAACCAGCGGTCGCGGTCCCCGTCCCGGGAGATGGTCTCCGGCGTCTGGCCGGTGTGCTCGGCGGTGATCCGCTCGATGGTCCGCTTGGTGAACTCCAGGTTCTCCGCCTGGATCTCGATGTCCGACGTCGTGCCGCCGATCCCGGCGGACGGCTGGTGCATCATGATCCGCGCGTTCGGCAGCGTGAACCGCTTGCCGGCGGTGCCGACGCTGAGCAGGAACTGGCCCATGCTGGCCGCGAATCCCATGGCCAGCGTCGCCACGTCGTTCGGGATCAGCCGCATGGTGTCGTAGATGGCGAGCCCCGCGTGCACCGACCCGCCCGGGCTGTTGATGTACAGGCTGATGTCGGTGCGCGGGTCCTCCGCCGACAGCAGGAGCAGCTGGGCGCAGATCCGGTTCGCGGACGCCTCGGTGACCTCGGTGCCGAGCAACACGATGCGCTGGCCGAGCAGTTGTGCGGCGAGATGGTCGTCGAACCGCGTCGGCGGGGCCTCGCCCTCCTCGGCACGGGGCGCGAGCGTCGAGAGTGGAGTCATCGGGTCTCCTCGTGGTGATGGATGCCGGTGACTCCACTGTTGACCTCGTACGACGCCGACGGCGGATTTCTCTGCCCTCGGCAGATCAGCTGACGGCAGAGCCCTCCCGCAGCTGCCGGAAGAACGCCCGCACGTCGTCCACCAGCAGATCGGGCTCCTCCATCGCCGCGAAGTGCCCGCCCCGGTCGAACTCGGTCCAGCGCACCAGGTTCTCGGTGCGTTCCGCTTTGGGCCGGAGCGGCAGCTGCGGTTCGGCGGGGAAGAGGGCGAGCGCGGTCGGCGCGGAGGACGGCTCGGAGGGCTTCGCGACCCGGTCCCGGGCATGGGCACGCTCGTAGTAGATGCGGGCGGACGAACCGGCGGTCCCGGTCAGCCAGTACAGCATCACGTTGGTGAGCATCCGGTCCCGGTCGACGGCCTCCTCCGGCAGCTCCTCGGAATCCGTCCACTCCCTGAACTTCTCGACGATCCAGGCGAGTTGACCCACCGGTGAGTCGGTGAGCCCGTACGCCAGCGTCTGCGGCCGGGTGGCCTGCTGGTGGTAGTAGCCGATCCCGTCGCGTGACCACGCCGCCCACCGCCGCCACGAGGTGAGCGCTCGTTCCCGCTCCTCCGGGCTCAGCGCGTCGAGCTGCTCCGCCGTCGGCTCGGTGGCCGCCTGCGCGCCCGGCAGCAGATTGAGATGTACGCCGATGACGTGCTCGGGGTGTGCCCGGCCCAGCTCACGGGAGATGGCCGCGCCCCAGTCGCCGCCCTGTGCGCCGAACCGTTCGTAGCCGAGCCGGCGCATCAGCTCGGCCCACGCGTCGGCGACCCGGCCCGCCTCCCAGCCCGGCTCCGTCGTCGGCCCGGACAGCCCGAACCCCGGAATGCCCGGCACCACCACATGGAAGGCGTCCGCCGGATCGCCCCCGTGCGCGGCCGGGTCGGCGAGCGGGCCCACCACGTCGAGGAACTCCACGATCGACCCGGGCCAGCCGTGCGTGATGATCAGCGGCGTGGCGTCCGGCTCGGGCGAGCGGACATGCGCGAAGTGCACGTTCGCCCCGTCGATCGTGGTCGTGAACTGCGGCCACTCGTTCAGCCGCGCCTCGGCCGCACGCCAGTCGTAGACGTTCCGCCAGTGCCGTACGAGATCGCGCAGATAGTCCGTCGGCACGCCGTACGCCCACCCCGAACCGGGGATCTCGTCTGGCCAGCGGGTGCGGTCGAGCCGGTCGTGGAGATCGTCGAGGTCGCTCTGCGGGATGTCGAGGCGGAAGGGCCGGACGCTTTCCATGGGCGATGACGTCATGCCCGGATGCTAGTTCGTGTGGGTGTATCGGCCACCTGGATTTGGCGACGGCCCGAGCGATGAGTTTCGCGGCGTGGTCCGGTCGACACACATGACAGCGGATCCACGCTCCAGGAGGTACTCATGGCAACCGACGGTTTCACCACGTGTCTCTGGTTCGACGGCCAGGCCGAGGAGGCCGCCCACTTCTACGTCTCGGTCTTCAAGAACTCCAGCGTCGGCAAGGTCGCGCGCTACCCCGAGGGCGCGATGCAGCCCGCCGGAAGCGTGATGACCGTCGAGTTCACGGCCAACGGCCACAAGTTCCTCGGCCTGAACGGCGGCCCCCAGTTCAAGTTCACCGAGGCGACCTCCTTCATGCTCTTCTGCGAGAACCAGGAGGAGATCGACTACTACTGGGCCAAGCTCACCGAGAACGGCGGCGAGCCCGGCCCCTGCGGCTGGCTCAAGGACCGCTTCGGGGTGTCCTGGCAGGTCGTGCCGGACCGGCTGGACGCGATGGTCACCGACCCGGACCCGGAGAAGGCGGCCCGGGTGACCAAGGCGTTCATGGCGATGCACAAGTTCGACATCGCCGCCCTGGAGAAGGCCTACGCCGGGGAGTGAGCCCCGCACCGTCCTCCTACGGGTGCTCGCGGATCACCCGGGTGATCTCCTGGGCGATCCGCAGGATCCCGGGCGAGCGGACGGGGCACGGCTTCGGCGTCGAGGTCGTGGGCGCCAGACAGAAGTGCAGATAGTCGTCGTCGCGGTGCAGGGCCGTCCGGTCACGGCCCGGCTGGGTGCAGTACCCGCCGTGCGCGCGCTCGTACGCCGTGCACGGCAGGTACTGGACCCAGGAGTAGCGGGCCCCGGCCGCACTCACCGCCCGGCCCGCGTCGGCGACCAGCTCGCCGGAGGCCGCGGCACGCTCCGCGTACAGGGCGTTGACGCGCCGGACCCGGTCGGGAGTGATCGGGTCCGGGCCCTGGAGCACCCAGACGATCCGCGCCTCCCCGGCGCCGGCGATCTGGTCCGCGAGCCGCTTCATGTCGGCCGCGTACCGCTCGAAGTACCGCTGCGGGGCGGCGTCATGGGTGATGCCGTCCATGCATGGCGTGTAGCCCCAGGCGTTGCCCCAGAACTGCAGCACCACGAAGTCCGGCCGCAGCCGCCGCACCAGGGCGGCCGCCTTGTCCGCGTCCGGCACGAGAGAGCGCTCGCCCGTGCCCTCCAGGTAGTCGCACAGGGTGGTGCCCGAGTACGGCGCGCTCGTGTACGTCGCCCGCAGCCCCCTGCGCAACTCCGCTCCGAGCACCTGCTGCGCCTCCATCGCGAGCGAGTCGCCGAGGTACAGCACGGTCGGCGCCTCGGCCTTCACCGGAGCAGCACTCGGTGACGCCGAGGCCGGGGCCCGCTGCTGTGTGGTGACCGACGCCCGCGGCACCTTCGCGGGCGGCGCGGCCTGCGGTCCGGGCCCGGACGCCGGATCCCCGCACGCGCCGAGCAGCACGGCAGCCAGCAGCACTCCCACGATCCACGGCTTGCGCATACGGCGACTCCCGCCCCGGACACCGAAAACGGCTCCCCAGGCAAGCACGGCCGGGCCCAAGGGGGAAGACACGCGTCGGCCACGGAACGCCCATGGCCGACGCGCGCCGGATCGTCGGTCAGACGCGGTCCGCCGCGATCATCAGGTACTGGAAGCTGCCGTTGCGGTACGCGTCGATGAACGTGTCCTCGATCCCGGTCACCAGGTGGTCGGCCTCGCGCCGCAACTCCCAGTAGGGGATGGCCGCCTCCGTCAGGTCCTCCACATGGACCGGGACGAGACGGTTGCGGGCCATCGCGCGGAAGTACGCCGAGCGCGGATGGATGTCGCAGATGTAGTGGGCGTTGATGAGGGACACCTCGCGCGAGGCCTGCCCGTAGGTGTCGTTGTAGCAGCCCGTGATCACCACGTAGCGGCCGCCTCGGCGCAGCAGCCGGGCGTGCTCGGCGAACAGCAGGTCGAGCTCGACGTACATGGTGGACTCGTTGTTCCAGGACGCCGCGTACGCCCCGGACTCCAGCCCCGTGTCCAGCATGTTGCGGTGGTGGTAGCGCACCCGGTCGTCGACGCCCCGCTTGCGGGCCTGCGCGTTCGCGAACTCGGCCTGCTTCTCGGAGATGGTGACCCCGTCGGCGTGGCAGCCGTAGCGCAGATTGGCCACGACACTGCCGCCGCCGCGCCCGCAGCCGGCGTCGAAGACCCGGTCGGCGGGGGACAGGGGGCCGAGGTGCCCGGCGAGCAGCTCGGCCTGGGCGTGCTCCAGCCGGTGCAGTTCGGCGGTGACGCGCTCACGGCGCAGTTCGGGATCGGGTTCGTCGAGCACGGATCGGTCGGCGTTCCCGATGCCGTAGTGGTGGTGGTAGAGGTCGTCGAGCTTTCCGAGTTCGAGGTTGACCGGGTTCTCCTCGGCGTTCCAGTAGTCCGCGACGCGGTTCTGGTACGTGGACTGAGTCGGCACCGACTTTGCCTGGGCGTCCGCTTCGGGGGCGATGGTCAACGGTGACTCCTTGTGCTGGTGCTTGTGACGTTCTGTCATCAGGTCGCGCTTTACCAGTAGTTGGGCAGGTGGTAGCGGTGCGTGTTGGTGGCGTGCCACTCGTGGTTCCCGGCCACCCAGTCGTCCAGGCCCCGGGCGTAGCGCTCGACGAGCGGCGAGGTGGCGGCGAGCAGAGCCGACTCCTCCTCGAACGCCGCCATGATCTGGTTGTGGATCTCGACCGCCTTCAGATAGGCGGCCTTGAGGCCGCAGCGCTCGTTGGCTGCGACGACCTGCGGCAGGTTCAGATGGGTGGGGTCGCCGGCCAGTTCCTTGGTGAAGGAGTACAGGTCGTTGACGATCGTGGTGGCGTTGCAGGCGAGCGCGGTGATCCGCTGGATCTCGGGGCGGGCGTACAGCGCCTCCGGCAGTTCGTAGCCGTCGACGGCGTCGACGATCGACAGACAGGGCCGGAAGTTGTTGAACTGCCGCATCACCAGGTACTCCCACACATGGGGGACGTACCGCGTCTCGCTCCAGGCCGCCTCGGCGAGGTAGCCCATGTGCAGCCGGGCGAGGTCGTGCACGAGCCGGTCGGTCTGGCTCGGCGTCGCGACGGCCGCGTAGTCCTTCAGCGCCCAGTGGTAGGAGCGCAGTGGACCGTCCCCCTGCATGCCGTGCGCCCACTGCTCCTGGAACTCGGGCGTGGCGTGGAACGGATCCAGCGCCGCCTGGGCCATGATCAGCCGGCCGCCGAGCCCGCTGCGGGTCGCGCCCCTGCCCTCGTCCTCCTCGCAGTAGCAGCTGTCGACGATGTTCTCCGCCAGCAGCAGTTTCCCGGCCGCCGTCAGCCGGTCCAGGTCGGCGCCGGCCGGATGCTGGAGCACCACGGCCCGCCCGAACTGGAAGCCCGAGAAGTCCCCCGACCAGGCAGGCGGGAACAGGTCGAGACGGCGGGCCCACTCCTCCAGCCTGCGGTCGACCTCCGTGACCTTCTCCGGGTCGGCCGGGCCCACCTGCCGGTAGCGCAGCCCCGGGATCGCGCCGCCGCGCCGCGTCCGGAGACTGCGCGCGAGGTTCGGCGGCCCGGGCAGGGCCCATGTGGAGTCGGTCGTACTCATCGGGTGCTCCGCGGGTTCATTCAGGGGTCCGGCCGATCTGGGCGTTCTCGAGGATCCCGACCGCGTCGGGCACGAGGATCGCCATCGAGTAGTAGGCGGTGACGAGGTAGCGGATGATCGAGTTGGTGTCGATCCCCATGAACCGCACGTTCAGGCCCGGCTGGTACTCCTCCGGGATCCCGGTCTGGTACAGCCCGATGGCGCCCTGGTCGCCCTCGCCGGTGCGCAGCGCGATGATGCTGCTGGTGTGCTGCGGGCTGATCGGGATCTTGTTGCACGGGAAGATCGGCACACCGCGCCAGGCGGGGATCTCGTGCCCGTCGACGTTCGCCGTGCCGGGCACCAGACCGCGCCGGTTGCACTGCCGGAAGAAGGCCGCGATCGCCTTCGGATGGGCGATGAACAGCTTGGTCTTGCGGCGCATCGACAGCAGCTCGTCCATGTCGTCGGGCGTCGGGGGCCCCGTGAAGGTGCTGATCCGCTGCCCGTAGTCGGTGCTGTGCAGCAGCCCGAAGTCCCGGTTGTTGACCAGCTCCCACTCCTGGCGCTCGCGGATCTCCTCGATGGTGAGCCTCAGTTGCTGCTCGGTCTGGTCCATCGGGTTGTTGAACAGATCGGCGACCCTCGTGTGCACCCGCAGCACGGTCTGGGTGAGGGACAGCTCGTACTCGCGCGGGGCGAGGTCGTAGTCGACGTAGCCGCCGCCGATGGTCGGCTCGCCGACATGTCCGGCCTGCACCGGCACATCGGCCTCGCCCTTGCGGTTCATGGGCAGTCGCTGGCGCTCGGCATACGCCGAGAGATGCTCGGCGAGGGACGGCACCCGGTCGGTGAGCTCCTGGACCACGGTCCAGGGCAGCACCAACAGCACGCCCGCGGTCTCCGCCCGCACCGAACTCAGCCACAGCGGGTCCGGCTGCCCGATGGCCTCGTCGCCGATCTGGTCGCCGCCGGTGACGATGCCGACGATCTCCTCCTCTCCGTACTTGCCCTCGGTGAAGCGGGTGAAGCGGCCGTGCACGACGAGGTAGGCCTCCTGGACCGGCTGACCGGCCTCGACGAGCACCTGGCCGGCCCGGATCTCGCGCACCCGGAACCGGTTCGCGACCTCCTTGAGGACGTCCATGTCGGAGTAGCCCCGCAGGACGGGCAGTTCGGTGAGCGTCTGGGGGATGACCTTGATGTCGTCGGCGCCGTTCTGCTCGAACTGCACCCGGCCGCGGCCGACACGCAGTTGCAGACGCCGGTTGACCCGGTAGGTGCCGCCCTTGACGTCGACCCACGGCAGCATCTTCAGCAGCCATCGCGAGGAGATGGCCTGCATCTGGGGTTCGGACTTGGTGGTCGTGGCGAGCTGGCGCGCCGCCTGGGTGCTGAGACTGGTCAGTGGTCCGTCTGTGGTGGGGGCGGGGTCGTCGGCGGCGGGGCCGGCGGCGCTCTCGGATACGGACACGCGATCCCTCCCTGGAGGGTGGTCAGGAGTGAGCGAAGTGGTCGGTGACGACGGCAGTCTCTGGGCGCGAACACGGCGGCCTCGTGACACGGATGGGCCGTACGCGCCGCAGGGACAAGCCAAACAGCGGGGGCGGTTCGCCCGGTACGGCGTGAAGGGGGCGGTTTCGTACACCGGGGTGGTGTAAACCCTTTGTTGAAGCGGAGTGATCACGTCCGAGTGCTCCCACGCCGGAAGGAACGCGTCCCAAAGGGGCGCGGGGAACTGCGCGACCAGCCACAATGGCGCCGCAGACGACGAACCGCATACCCTCGCGCGCCCTGCGGAGCGTTGCGTCTCAGGACAGGTCGTTCACCAGCACGGCGGCCCCGTCGAACCGACCCGCCTTGAGATCGCGCAGCGCCTCGTCCGCCCGCGACAGCGGATACGCGTGCGTCGTGGCGTGCACGGAGTGCTCCGCGGCCAGGGCCAGGAACTCCCGGGCGTCCTCGCGTGTGTTGGAGGTGACGCTGCGGACCTGCTTCTCGTAGAAGAGCTCGCTCTCGTAGCGCAGCACCGGGATGTCGCTGAGGTGGATCCCGGCGATCGCCAGCGTCCCGCCCCGGTCGAGGGCCCGCAGCGCGACCGGGACCAGGTCGCCGGCGGGCGCGAACAGGATCGCGCTGTCCAGCGGTTCCGGCGGCATCGCGTACGCGTCCCCGGCCGAGGCGGCACCCAGATCGAGCGCCAGCCGGCGCGCGTCGGCTCCGCGCGTGAGGACGTGCACGGTGGCGCCCTCGGCAAGCGCCACCTGCGCGCACAGATGAGCGCTGCCCCCGAAGCCGTACAGTCCGAGCCGCCCGCCCGGCGGCAGCGCCGAGCGGCGCAGCGCCCGGTACCCGATGATCCCGGCGCACAGCAGCGGAGCGAGCGACCCGTCGTCCAGGGCGCCGGGCAGCCGGTGGGCGAACGCGGACGGTACGGTCGTGTACTCGGCGTATCCTCCGTCGGCGTCCCAGCCCGTGTACGAGGACGCCGGGCACAGGTTCTCCGACCCGCGCAGGCAGTAGCCGCACGTGCCGTCGGTCCGTCGCAGCCAGGCCACGCCGACCCGTTCCCCGGCGTCGAAGCCGCTCACCGCCGCGCCGAGGGCCGCGACCTCCCCGACGACCTCGTGCCCGGGCGTCACGCCGTTCCGGTGCACCGGCAGATCGCCCTCGGCGACATGCAGATCGGTGCGGCACACCCCGCACGCCCGCACCCGCACCAGCAGCTCGTCGTCCCCGGGCACCGGAACCGGCTTCTCCACCAGCCGCAGCGGCCCCGCCTCGACCGGGGCCGGCTCGCTCACCGACCACGCCCGCATCGTCGCGCCCGCCATACCGAGTCCCGTCCGTCGACCGGCCGCTCTCCCCTCCAGTCTGGAACGGAACCGGGCATTCGGCGCGCGGCCCGACGGCCCGGTGACTAGCGTAAGAATCCGGACAACTCACCGATCCGGGAGAGGGCCGCAGCCATGGCCGCGAAACGTGAAGGAACCCCCATCTGGGCCGACGCGATGTTCAGCGACATCGAGGGCGCCAAGAACTTCTACGGCGATGTCCTGGGCTGGACGTTCGGCGAGTCGTCGTCGGAGTTCGGCAACTACACCCAGGCCTATGCGAACGACAAGGCCGCCGCCGCGGTCGTCCCGCCCATGCCCGGCCAGGAGGGCCAGTCGCAGTGGTGCCTCTACTTCGCCACCTCCGACGTCGACGCCACCGCGGCCAGGATCCGTGAGAACGGCGGCGAGATCCTGATGGAGCCGATGGCGGTCGGCGAGTTCGGCAGCATGTGCCTGGCCCGCGAACCCAGCGGCGCCGTCTTCGGCCTGTGGCAGGCCGGCACCCACGAGGGCTTCGAGGCGCCGATGGACGAGCCAGGCGCGTACTGCTGGGGCGAGGTCTTCACCCGCGAGCCGGAGAAGCCGGACGCCTTCTTCCCCGCGGTCTTCGGCTACGGCGTGAAGCAGATGGAGGACGATGCGGTGAACTTCCGGCTCTACACCATGGGCGACGACATGGTCCTCGGCCGGATGCAGATGACGGAGGACTTCCCGTACGACCTGCCCCCGTGGATCAATCTCTACTTCGGCGTGGACAACTGCGACGACGCCGTGGCCCGGGCCACCAAGCAGGGCGGCATTCTGCGCTTCGGCCCGATGACCTCGCCGTTCGGCCGGTTCGCCGCGCTCACCGACCCGCAGGGCGCCAACTTCTCGGTGATCGACGTCACCACCACCGAGGGGGACATGCCCAAGATGACGGACGTGTCGTGAGCGGCGACTGATCCGCGGGAGGACCGCCCGCCGACCCATGGCATGATCGGGCACATGCGTGAACGTGTTGTGGCCGCGTGCGACGGGGCTTCCAAGGGAAACCCGGGGCCGGCGGGCTGGGCGTGGGTCGTCGCCGACGAGTCGGAGGCCCCGGCCCGCTGGGAGGCGGGGCCGCTCGGCAGGGCCACCAACAACGTGGCGGAACTGACCGCGCTGGAACGCCTTCTCACGGCGGTCGACCCCGGCGTACCGCTGGAGATCCGCATGGACTCGCAGTACGCCATGAAGGCCGTCACCACCTGGCTGCCCGGCTGGAAGCGCAACGGCTGGAAGACGGCCGCCGGCAAGCCCGTCGCCAACCAGGACCTGGTCGTACGCATCGACGAACTCCTCGACGGCCGTAAGGTCGAGTTCCGCTACGTCCCCGCCCACCAGGTCGACGGCGACCCGCTGAACGACTTCGCCGACCGCGCCGCCAGCCAGGCCGCCACCGTGCAGGAGTCCGCCGGCAGCGAGCTCGGCTCACCGGAGCCGCCGCCCTCCCCGGACACCCCGCAGTCCAAGGCCCCGCGCCGCAAGGCCGCCGCCGCCCGGAAGAACGGCAGCTCCTCGCGGACCATCAAGGCCAAGTTCCCCGGCCGCTGCCTGTGCGGTCGCGGCTACGCGGCGGGCGAGCAGATCGCCAAGAACGCCCAGGGCTGGGGCCACCCGGAGTGCCGTACCGCGGACGCCTGACCGGCCGGCCCGGCGGGGCTCAGGCCGCGTCGAAGGTGTAGTGCGCGGTGTGGTCCAGCAGATCGGCGGGGCGCACGTCGTTCCACGGCTTCATCGTGTCGTTCAGGTCGACCACGTTCGGCGTCCCGGCGGTCGGCACATAGCCGGAGCCGGGGTGGCGCCGCTGCCAGTCCGCCCACAGCTTGTCGATGTAGGCGTGGTGCAGCCAGAACACCGGGTCGTTGGGCGACGCGCCGGTGGCCATCTGTCCGCCGACCCACACATGCACCCGGTTGTGCAGATTGACGCCGCGCCAGCCTTCGAGATGGTTGCGGAAGCCGTCCGAGGCGCTGTTCCAGGGCGCCATGTCGTACGTCGGCATGGCGAGCACCGACTCCACCTCGGCGCGGGTCGGCAGATCGCGTACGGCCGTGCCGAGCGAGCGGCGCAGGAACGCACGGCCGTCCACGCGCACATTCACCGGCCAGTTGCCGGTCGACGCGGCGAACGGCCCGTCCATCACCTGTCCGTCGCGGCTGCGCCCGGTGCCGCCCAGGAAGTCGGGCGCCCACAGCGAGGAGCGTATCGAGCGGTCGGTGCTCCAGTCCCAGTAGGGCAGCGCGACCGAGGCGTCCACCTCCTGCAGCGCGCGCTCGAAGTCGAGCAGGAATCTGCGGTGCCAGGGCAGGAACGACGGTGAACGGTGGCCGGTGCGTTCGCCGTTGTCGGTGTCGCCGACGATGAAGGCGTTGTGCGTAGTGACGAAGGAGTCGTAGCGGCCGCTGCGCTTCAACTCCAGGAGGGCGGCGACGAATCGGCGCTTCTCGTCGGCGGACAGGGCGGCCTGGTTCTTGCGGACGGTCATGGTCGCGGGTGCTCCAAAGTGCGGTTACGGCAGGTCAGTTGGCGGGGAAGGGCAGGAGGGCCGCGCCCTGCAGTTCGTCCACGGCGGCGCGGGCGGCGGCCCGTGGGGTGGGCACCGGGTCGTAGTGGCTGACGATGCTGATCCAGCTGCCGTCGGCGTTGCGCATCACATGCAGCTCGACGTCGTCGACGAACACGGCGTAGCCGCCGCCGTGATGCTGGTGGGCGCCGCCGGAGGCCGGCCGGCCCTGTATCCGGCGGCCCTGGTAGACCTCGTCGAAGGGCGCGGGGGAGGGCCGGCCGTGGTCACTGTGGCCGGTGTGCTCCGGGTGCCCCGGCTGTCCTGTCCGTCCCGAGGCGGAGGCGGCGGGGGCATTGAGCGTCTGGACGAGGCCGCCGGCGCCGGCGGCGGTGGCGAGGGCGGCCGCGGCGGTCAGCGCGCGGCGACGGCTGAGTTCCGGCATGCGGATCTCCCGGGTGGGTTCGATGGTGCATTCGGGTGTTGACCCCGCATGCCTATCGGTCCCCGGGAGAGCGGGAGAAATCGGTCGCGAGCGCTTGGCTTCGATCCGGACAAGTGGTCACATGTCGTGCAAGCTTGAACGAAGATGATCTTGCCTCGAGCGACCTCGGCGCACACCCGGAATGGGTAATTCCTTCTTCCGGGGGTCGTGTTCCCGGTGGTCCTTCTCGGGCGGGTGCGGCGTCAGTGGTGTGTCCCGCCCGCCGAAACTGGCGCGATCCGGAACATCGCGGAAAGTCGCCCCGGTCCTGCTACTCTGCGGATCCGAAATGACCGTATTGGTAATATATCTAGGGGTATGTGTGAAGGTCGCCTGCGTCGGCGGCGGGCCCGCCGGTCTGTATCTCTCGATC
This sequence comes from Streptomyces coerulescens, assembly GCF_042657965.1. Classification (NCBI taxonomy): domain Bacteria; kingdom Bacillati; phylum Actinomycetota; class Actinomycetes; order Kitasatosporales; family Streptomycetaceae; genus Streptomyces; species Streptomyces coerulescens. Next base: position 59,456 of record NZ_JBHSKM010000025.1, on the reverse strand, counting down.
CTGCTGAAGCTGCGGGACCCGTCCCATGACATCACCGTCCACGAACGCAACGCCGAGGGCACCACCTACGGCTGGGGCGTCACGTACTGGCGCGGCCTGCTCGAGCAACTGCGCGTCCACGACCCCGAGACGGCACGCGCCGTCGAGGCGAGCTCGGTCCGCTGGAACGCGGGCGTGGCGCACGTACGGGGCCTGACGACCCGTCGGCCCGGCGACCAGGGGCACGGCATCGGCCGCCACCGGATGCTGGAGATCCTCGCCGCACGCGCCCGCTCGCTGGGCGTACGCCTGGAGTTCGGAAGCACGATCACCCCGGACGACCTGCCCGCGGCCGACCTGGTCGTCGCGGGCGACGGTGTCCACAGCGCCCTGCGCACCCGCCACGCCGATCACTTCGGCACCCGGATCGACTCCGGCCGCAACCGCTACATCTGGCTCGGCACCAGCAAGAGCTTCGACGCCTTCACCTTCGCCTTCGTCGAGACCGACCACGGCTGGATCTGGTGCTACGGCTACGCCTTCGGCCCCGAGGCCGGCACCTGCGTCGTCGAGTGCGCCCCCGAGACCTGGACCGGCCTCGGCCTGGACCGTGCGACCGAGGCCGACGGACTGGCCCTGCTGGAGAAGCTCTTCGCCGGGATCCTCGACGGCCACCCCCTCATCGGCCGACCGTCCGCCGACGGCGGCACGCAGTGGCTGACCTTCCGTACCGTCACCAACCGCACCTGGCACCGCGGCAACGTCGTCCTGATCGGCGACGCGGCCCACACCACCCACTACTCCATCGGCGCCGGTACGACGCTCGCGCTGGAGGACGCCATCGCCCTGGCCGGCGCACTGCACGAGCGGCACGCCCTCCCGCAGGCGCTCGACCGTTACGAGCGGCAGCGCAAGGCGGACCTGCTGTCCCTCCAGAGCGCCGCTCGCCACAGCGCCCTGTGGTACGAGAACCTGCCCCGCTACATCGGCCTTCCCCCGCAGCAGATGTTCGCCCTGCTCGGCCAGCGTCACTCACCCCTGCTGCCCTACGTACCGCCCCAGCTGTACTACCGGCTCGACAGGGCGGCAGGGCAGCTGGAGGCGCTGCGCCGCCTCAAGCGCTGGCTCGGGCCGAAGGTCGCCCGGACCGTGCAGGGCAGGGCGAGCAGGTAGCCGCTTTTCCTCCGCGAGGCCACCCAACCCCGGACGGTCGGCGAATGACAGACTGACGCCATGGACGAGCGTGTAATCGGTAGGTCGGGTCAGCGGGCATCCGTGGTCGGACTCGGTACGTGGCAGCTGGGCGCCGACTGGGGCGACGTCGACGAGACGCAGGCCCTTGCGGTGCTGGAGGCCGCGGTCGAGTCGGGGGTGACCTTCTTCGACACGGCCGACGTGTACGGCGACGGGCGCAGCGAGCAGACCATCGCCGCCTTCCTGCGCGCCAGGCCCGAGCTGGACATCTTCGTGGCGACCAAGATGGGCCGCCGCCTCGACCAGATCCCCGAGAACTACGTCCTTGACAACTTCCGTGCCTGGAGCGACCGTTCGCGGCGCAACCTCGGCGTGGACCGGCTCGACCTGGTCCAGCTGCACTGCCCGCCGACCCCCGTCTACTCCACGGACGAGGTGTTCGACGCCCTGGACACCCTGGTCCAGGAGGACCGCATCGCCCACTACGGCGTCAGTGTGGAGACCTGCGCCGAGGCACTGACCGCCATCGCCCGGCCCGGTGTGGCCAGTGTGCAGATCATCCTCAACGCGTTCCGGATGAAGCCCCTGCTGGAGGTGCTGCCCGCCGCCCGGGAGGCGGGCGTCGGCATCATCGCCCGCGTCCCGCTGGCCTCCGGCCTGCTGTCCGGCAAGTACACCAAGGACACCGTCTTCCCAGCGAACGACCACCGCACGTACAACCGGCACGGCGAGTCCTTCGACCAGGGCGAGACCTTCTCCGGCGTCGACTACGACTCCGGGGTGGAGGCGGCCGTCGAGTTCGCCGAACTGGCCCCCGAGGGCTTCACCCCCGCCCAGCTGGCGCTGCGCTGGATCATCCAGCAGCCCGGCGTGACCACCGTCATCCCGGGCGCCCGCTCGCCCGAGCAGGCGCACGCCAACGCGGCCGCCGCCGCCCTGCCGGAGCTGTCCGCGGACACGCTGACCGCGATCCGGGACGTCTACGACCGACGGATCAAGGACCAGGTGGAAAACCGCTGGTAGACGCGTACCGCGCCGGGAGCGGTGGCTCCACCGCTCACGAACCCCGCCGTTTGAGTCCTACGCGGCGGGGTTACCTGTAGCGCATGGCCGAACAGGAAAGAAGGACGGGACGCGACGAGAGCGAGGATGAGCGCGCCGACCGCATGTGGGGCGAGCTCCTCCAAGAGGTCCGGGTGACCCAGATGGGCGTCCAGATCCTGTTCGGCTTCCTGCTCACCGTGGTCTTCACGAACAAGTACGCCACCCTCAACGACACCGACCAGGCCATCTACATCGCGACGGTGGTGCTCGGTGCCGCCGCCACGGGCGCGCTGATCGGCCCGGTCTCGCTGCACCGCCTGGTCTCCGGGCGGCGGATCAAGCCGCAGGCCGTGTCGTGGGCGTCGAAGATGACCTTCGTCGGACTGCTCCTGCTGCTCGGCACCATGGCAGGCTCGCTGCTGCTGATCCTGCGGGTCGCCACCCACGACGACTTCGTGCCGTGGCTGGTCGCGGGCGTCGTCGTCTGGTACCTGGTGTGCTGGTTCGTGCTGCCGCTGTGGGCGCGCCGCCGCGCCACGGAGTGAGCGGCGGCGGCCCGACCGGCTGAGCGCGGCTACCGCGCCTGCTCGCTGTCCCCCCGCGCCCCGCGCAGTGCCGAGATGCAGCTGGAGATGGCCTGCTGGAGCTCCTCCAACTGCTGGACCATGTCGTCCTCGACGAACTCCTGCACATCGTCGAAGGTCAGCTCCTCGAAGACCTTCGTCGCCCGCTGGAGGCTGCTGTAGAACTTCGTCCGCCGCTCCTGGACCCGCAGCTCGGGGTCGGCCTCCACGGCCTCGACGACGAGGGACTTCATGGTGTCGTAGGCGTCGGTGGCCCACTCGCCGGTGTCCTCGTCCTCCTCCAGCTCGTCGATGAGCGACAGATGGCGCTCGGCCTCCTGGCGCAGGTCCACGGGCGCCTCGACGGTCTGCCCGGCCGGGGTCTTGATCTGACCCGACTCGGCGATCTGACGGACGTAACCGATCCGGTCCGCCGCCCGGCTCTCGGTGGCGACGGCCTTCTTCAGGTCGTCGGTGCGTACGACGTCCCGCGCCAGCTCGGCCTGCAGGTCCGGGTCCTCGCGCACCCGGTCCAGAAGCGCCTGGCGGGCCGCACGGGCGGTGGAGGGGTCGGCGAGGATCGCGGCGCGCAGCGCGGTCGGGTTCTCGGCGACCTCCAGGGCCTTGGTCGGGCGGATGCCCTCTGCCTCGGCGGCCTCGGAGATGGCGGTACCGCGCTCGGATGTGGCGCTGTTGCGGGAGACGTAGTAGCTGAGCCACACGTCGGCGTCGGGCAGCTCGACCTCCTGGCCCGGCGCGAGCGCCTCGAACTGCGGGACGAGACCGTCGTCGGCGGCCCGGTCCCAGGCCTTGTAGTAGCGCATGACGCGCTCGGCGGAGCACCCCGCGAGCTCGGCGAACTCCTTCGCGGACACCTTCGGCGTCTCGTCGGCGCCCTGCCCGCCGGGCCGGACGCTGCGCGCCACCATCAGGCCGAAGGCCCAGCCGCCGGTCCGCGCGTAGACCCCGAACTCGCGCGCGTCCCGCGCGACGAGGTCGGACAGCGGGGCCGGGGATGCGGAGGACGTCTCGGGTGGGACGAACGCCAGTGTCACGGGTGACTCTCCTGTACGAGCTGCTCGGAAGGCGAAAAGTGCAGACCGGCAGCCTATGGCACCCGAGCCCGGTGCCCGTGCGGCGGTGCGGGTGAGGTCAGCCCAGGGCCTCCCGCAGCGCGGGCAGCAGTGTCGACCGCGCCCAGTCGAGATAGGGCAACTGCGCCTCGCCCCCGATCTGGACGAGGGCGATCTCGGTGAATCCCGCCTCGGCGTACGGGCGCACGGCCTTCACGAAGGCGTCAGGGTCGTCACCGCACGGGATGGAGTCGGCGACGTCGTCCGGGGTGACGAACCGGGTCGCCGCCTCGAAGGAGTCCGGGTGCGGCAGTTCCGAGTTGACCTTCCAGCCGCCGCCGAACCAGCGGAACTGGGAGTGGGCGCGCTTGAGCGCGGCGTCCGGGTCGGGGTCGTGGCACACCGGCAGTTGCCCCACCCGCGGCTTGCCCTCGCCGCCGTGCCGGTCGAACGCCTCCAGCAGGTCCGCCTTCGGCTCGGTGGCGATCACCAGGTCGCCGAGCCGGCCCGCGAGCTCGCAGGACTGCTCCCCGGAGACGGCGACACCGATGGGCGGCGGCTCGTCCGGCAGGTCCCACAGCCGGGCGGACTCCACGTCGAAGTGTGTGCCGCGATGGTTCACATGGCCGCCCCCGAAGAGCGCCCGGATGATCTCCACCGCCTCTTCGAGCATCTCGTGCCGTACGTCCACCGACGGCCACCCGCCGCCCACCACATGCTCGTTGAGGTTCTCGCCCGAGCCGAGCCCCAGCCGGAACCGGCCCTCGGACAGCAACTGCATCGTGGCCGCCTTCTGCGCCACGACCGCCGGGTGGTAGCGGACCGTCGGACAGGTCACATAGGTCATCAGCGGTATCCGCCGCGTCGCCTGCGCGGCCGCGCCCAGCACGCTCCAGACGTACGGCGAGTGACCCTGCGCACGCAGCCACGGAAAGTAGTGGTCCGAGGCCACGGAGAAGTCGAAGCCGGCCTCCTCGGCGCGGACCAGGTGGTCCACCAGGTCACGGGGGCCGGCCTGCTCGGTCATCATCGTGTATCCGATCTTCACCATACGGCCCGAGTCCCCGGACATGAGCGTCGAAAACGGGACGGACGGGGCGGACTCCCGGACGGGAGTGCCAGGACTCACGGACCGGAGTGCCAGGACTCACGGACCGGAGTGCCAGGACTCACGGACCGGAGTGCGAGGACTCCGGGACGACGCCGGGATGTCGAGGGAGGATGCACGTATGTCTGCCCGCGCGCTGCCTTCGAGCACCCCCGCCGCCCAGGGCGTCGACGCCGCCGGTGTCCTCGCCTTCCTCGACGCCCTCGACGCCGCCCCCACCATCGAGCCGCACAGCCTGATGATCCTGCGGCACGGCCATCTGGTCGCCTCCGGCTGGTGGGCGCCGTACACCGCCGAACGCCCGCACCTGCTCTACTCGATCAGCAAGAGCTTCACCGCGACCGCCGCCGGGATCGCCGCCGGCGAGGGACTGATACGGCTCGACGACCCGGTGATCTCGTACTTCCCCGAGCTCGACGCCGACATCGCCGACCCGCGCAGCCGCGCCATGCTGGTGCGGCACGTGGCGTCCATGGCCAGCGGGCACGAGACGGACACCGTCTTCGAGGCGCGCGAACGCGACCGTGAGGACCTCGTGCGCGGCTTCCTGCTGGTGCCGCCGCAGCGCGATCCGGGCACGGTCTTCGCCTACAACCAGCCCGCCACCTTCACGCTCTCCGCCATCGTCCAGCGCACGAGCGGCCAGTCGCTGACCGAGTATCTGCGCCCGCGCCTGCTGGATCCGCTCGGTATCGGCGAGGTCGCGTGGCTGTGCGACCGCAGTGGCCGGGAGCTCGGCTTCAGCGGACTGCACGCCACCACCGACGCCGTCGCCCGGCTCGGCCAGCTGTATCTGAACGGCGGCGTCTGGGAGGGCGAGCGGCTGCTGCCCGAGTCGTGGGTCGCCGAGGCCACACGCAGTCAGGTCGAGAACGCCGGTGTGATGCCCGGGGACGACTGGCAGCGGGGCTACGGCTTCACGTTCTGGATGTCCCGGCACGGATATCGCGGCGACGGCGCCCTCGGCCAGTTCTGCATCGTGCTGCCCGAGCACGACGCCGTGATCGCGACCACGGCGGACACCTGGGACATGCAGACCGTGCTGAACCTGATCTGGGAGCATCTGCTGCCCGCGTTCGGGCCCCTGCCTCTGACGGGCGGCGAGTCGGCCGACGCGGCGCTGGCGGAGCGGCTGGCCGGCCTGGCGCTGCCGCCCGCCGCCGGTGAGCCGGCGCCGCCCGAGGAGGCCGAGGCCTGGTCCGCCGCCGCGTTCACACCGGACGGCGGTGTCTGCGGGCCGCTGCCCAAGCTGACGTCGATCGACCTCGCGCCCGGCACGGACGGCTGGACCCTGACGCTCACCGAGGACGGGCACCCCCTCCACGCACGGCTCGGGGACACCGGATGGACCGTCACCGAGGGACCGGTGCCCACCGCGGTGAGCGGCGGCTGGACCGACGCGGACACCCTCGTCATGGACATCGCCTTCCTGGAGACCCCGCACCACCTGGACGTCAGCTGCTCGCTCAAGGAGCGTACGTTCACGGCCCGTTGGCGCACGGAGCCGCTCCACGGGCGGTCGCTGCGGGCGATGAGCGCCCCCCGCGTGTCGGCCTGATCAGTCGCCGGGAACCCGGAAGGTCCGCAGGAAGATCTCCAGGGCCTTCCGGTTCGCGGGGTCGTCCCACTCCTCCTCCGGCGTCTTCCAGCGCAGCGAGTAACCGCGGTGGTCGTCGAGGAGGAACCCGCGCCCGAAGGTGCGGAACCGGGTGCCGTCCTTGTCCGAGACCCACTCCATGTCGGCGGCCCGGTACCCCTGGTACGTCGTCGCCTCGATGTCGCCGATCCGCTGGAAACCGCCGCGCTCCTCCAGATCGGGCTGGACGTCGTCACGCCACACGGCGACGGGGTCCGCCCCCAGCGCCTCGCTGTAGGTGATCACCAGCCTGCGATCGTCTCCCTCGGCGCCGAAGAAGACGCGGTACGCCACGTCCGAGGCCCGGCTGGTGGCCACGGGCTTCCAGCCTTCGGGCAGGGCGATGGAGAAGCCGTCGGGTGACGTGTACGTCCGGAATCCGTCGGGCAGCGCCGTGCCGGAGGGGGAGGCGGTGGGCGAGCCCGACCCGGCCCCCGCTCCGGACCCCGTCTCCTGCTCAGTGGGGGAGGCGGAGGCGCTGGGGGAGGGGGCGGCCGATGAGCCGGCCGTGGCGGACGGGCCGCTCGCCGTACCCGTCGCCGAGGAGTCCGAGTCGTCCTGCGTGCCGTTGGTCACCACGAGGACGGCGGCCGCGACGGTGACCACGGCCAGCGCCGTGCCGATGACCATGGCTCGTCTGCCCCAGGTGGGCGCCACGGCGTATCGACCGCGCAGGCGGGGGCGCTGGATCGCCTGCGTGGCCGTCACGGGGCCGTCGTTGACGACCCGGGTCAGGGCCTCGCGGACCACCGGTCTGCTCAGCCGCTCCCGCGAGTCCTTGCGCAGCAACCCCTGCACGGCCTGGGTGAGCGGCCCGGCGCGCACCGGGGCGCGCAACGGAAGCCGGTCGACTCCCTTCAACGTGCTCTCGGGCCGGTCCCGTTCGCGGTACGGCGGGCGTCCCTCGACCATCGTGTAGAGAATCGCGCCCAGCGCCCACAGATCGGACGCCGGCCCGATCCGCTCGTCGCGGGCCTGCTCCGGCGAGGCGTACGACGGCGCGGCGACCCGGGGCGCCAGGGTCGCTCCGGCCAGACCGAAACCGGTGACCACGACCGATCCGTCGGCGCCCACGAACACCTGTCCCGGACTCAGCTCGCCGTGCGTGATGCCCGCGACATGCGCGGCCTCCAGCACATCGAGCAGTTCGAGACCGATCCGCGCGGCCCGCACATAGTTGAACGTGCCCTGCTGGGCGAGGAGTTCCCCCAGCGGTGTGCCGTCGATCCATTCGGTGACGATCCACAGGCCGCCGGACTCCTCGACGACGTCCAGAACGGTGGCCACCCGGCCCGGGCGCAGCAGCCCTATCCGCTCCGAGGTGCGCAGGATGCGCGAGGTGGCCCGGCGCGCGTCGTCCGGGCCCGCGTCTTCGGGAAGTCCGATCTGGGTCAGAAGGCACGCACGTTCGGTTTCGAGGTCCTCGGCGTAGTAGCCGACGCGGTTCGTCTCGCGATGCACTACATCGACGAGGCGGTACCTTCCGGCGACCAACTCGGCTGTGGAGACGCGCGCCTTGACCATGGCCATCCCTCGCTGAACCGCTGGCTCTCATTTCCCACAGGAAGTACGCGAGGCGTCACGGGAAGCGTTCAACGAAAACCTCAACCAAAGGGCGTTTCTTTTCATTTGCTTTCTGACGCATGAGTAAGCAGACGAAAAGGCCGAGTGAATTGGGTTCGAATGCCTCAGTGAAGTCCGAAATCCGTCGCCCAGCGCAGCACGTCGGAGGTCGTCGCGTTGCCTCCGCACACGACCATCCCGAGCCGGGCGCCCTCCCCGACCCGCTCCAGGACACGCCGGGCGGCCGGCAGCAGACAGCCCGCGGCCGGCTCGGTCCACACCTTGGCGTGCTCGGCGAGGTCGAGCACGCCCCGTACCGCTTCCCGGTCCGGGACCACGAGCACCTCGTCGACCTGCGCGGAGACATGGTCGTACGTCAGTTGCGACACGGTCGGCGCGCTGAGCGTCGACACGATCGAGGCCAGCGCCACCGGTACCGGACCGCCTGCCGCCAGCGCCTGGGACATCGCCTCGGCGCCCTCGGTCTCCACGCCCCAGATCCGCACGTCCGGACGCCGGTCCCGCAGCGCCGTCGCGACCCCGGCGATGAGTCCGCCGCCCCCGACGCTGACGATCACGTCCGTGAGCTCACCGGCGTCGGCGGCCAGCTCCAGTCCGACGGTGCCCTGCCCGGCGATCACCAGAGGGTCGTCGAAGGGGTGGACCAGGGTCAGCCCCTCGTCCCGCAGCCGGGTGACGAGCGAGAACGCTCCGGCCATGTCCTCCGTCAGCCGCACCGACGCCCCGGCGTCCTCGGCGATCCGCACGGCGTGCGCGGGTGCCGAGCGCGGCATGACCACCGTGGCCTTCACGTCGAGGACAGCGGCGGTCATCGCCAGGGCGATGCCGTGGTTGCCACCGCTGACCGCCACGACCCCGGCGGCCCGCTGTTCGTCGCTCAGCGACAGCAGCTTCGCCGTCGCCCCGCGGGCCTTGAACGACCCGGTGCGCTGGAGCAGTTCGAGCTTGGCCGTGACCGGGACGCCGAGCAGGGCCGACAGGCCGGGGCTGGGTACGGTCGGGGTGTGTACGACGTGTCCGGCGATGAGGCCGGCCGCGGCTTCGACGTCCGAGATCCCGATCAAGGCGGGCACCTTTCCGGCGTGGGGCGGGGATCCACGCCGTGGGCACCCTGACGCGCGAGATGCCGCCGGTCAACCCGGTGGCGCGGGCGGCTGCGCCGCGGCGGCGAAGATCACCGCCGCCTGCGCGGACCGGGCTCTCACAGATCGCGCCGCACGAGGAAGTCGAGCAGTGAGCGCAGCTCCTCCGCGGGCCCGGCCTGAAGCGGTACGTCGGTCAGTGCCGCCTCCACCGCGGCGACATGACGCCGTGCCTCCGTGAGCGCGGCGGAGCGCCCGCCCGCCTCCTCGATCAGAGCGGCCACCTCGCCGGGATCCCCGGCCGACTCCAGCAGCGCGGTGATCCGGCCGGCGGCAGGCGTGTCGAGCGCGGCCAGCAGGGGATACGTCTTCTTGCGCTCCCGCAGATCGCCGTGGACCGGTTTGCCGGTGACGGCGGGGTCGCCCCAGATGCCCAGCAGATCGTCCACGACCTGGAAGGCGATGCCCAGATGCCGGCCCGCGCGGTCGAGTGCGTCGACGGTCGCGGGCGATGCGCCGCCGAGCAGGGCGCCGACCGCGGCCGCGCAGCCCAGCAGGGCGCCCGTCTTGTGCTCGGCCATCGTCCGGTACTCGTCCGGCCGCACCCGCTCCGGTCCGGTCCAGGGGCGCGTGGTGAACAGCAGGTCGTCCGCCTGTCCGCGCACCAGGTCCTGCAACGCCACGGACAGCAGCCGTACCGCCCGAGGGCCCTCCGGCGCCGCGGCGAGCGTCTCGACGGCCAGCGCGAACAGCGCGTCCCCGGCGAGGACGGCGGGTCCCGTGCCGTAGGCCTTCCACACCGTGGGGCGGCGGCGTCGTGCCTCGTCGCCGTCCATGATGTCGTCGTGCAGCAGGGAGAAGGCGTGCACCAGCTCCACCGCGACCGCGCCGGGCACGGCCGCCGGAGCGGGCGCACCGGCGGCCTCCGCGCCGAGCACGGCGAGTGCCTGCCGGACGCCCTTGCCGCCGGAGGCCGCCGTCGGCGCGCCACCGACTTCGCACCAGCCGAAGGAGTACGCGGCCATTTCACCGACCCATGGATGGGTCCGCTCCACGGCCTCCTGCAGTGCGGGCCGCACCAAGGCCCGGCAGCGGTCCAGGACTTGGCCGGCCTCCACCGGGAAGTGGATCGTGGAGGCGCGCAGGTGGGCGCCGGAGGGAGCCCGCAGCGCCGAGGAGAAGGCCGTCACCTGGCGCCCACCGCCTCGACGCCTTCGGCGACGCCGAACTCCCGCTGCGCCCGTCCCACCATCTCCCGCGCGTGCCGCAGCCCGATCCGCTCCAGCACATCGGCCAGTTCGGCCAGTTCGGCGGCGGTCTCCGCGCGGTCACGGCCCAGCTGGGCACGCGACTTCGCCAGCCCCAGCCGGGACAGCGCCTCCCCGCGCGGCTCGCTCATCGCACGGAACTCCGACAGCGCCTGCTCGTACATCGCCCGCGCCTCGGTGTAACGCCCGGCCCGGTAGAGGACGTTGCCGCGCATCTTGTGGTTGTAGGCCAGCGCACTGGACAGCTTCATCGCGCGGCATGTGGTCTCCGCCTCGGACAGCAGGGCCAGCGCCCGCTCCACGTCGCCGTCGCGCACGGAGACGACATCGGCCAGTCCGCGCAGCGCCCACGCATGGCCACGGCGGTCCTCGGCGCGCGCGGCGATCTCGGCCGCCTCCTCGAACAGCGCATACGCGGTGTCGTAGGAGCCCGTGTTGCGGTGGATCTGCGCGATGCCCTCCAGCGCCCACACGGTGTGCCGGGCCTCGCCGCGCCGCCGGGCCTCGGCCAGCAGTTGCTCGTGCAGCCGGTGGACGGCCGCGTAGTCGCCCTGGATACGGCCGGTCTCCGCGAGCCCGGCCAGCGAGTAGCCGCGTACGACGATGTCGCCGCCGCGCTCGCCGAGGTCGGCCGCGAGCTGAAGCAGCCGACGGGCCAGCGGGAACGCGCCGCGCTGGCGGGCCAGTGTGCCGCCGCTCCACAGCGCCCAGGCCATCGCCCCCCGGTCGTCGGCCTCCCGGGCGGCGCGGTAGCTGGCCTTCCAGGCGCGGTCGGCGTCCCCGATCTGCCCCAGCCGGCGGTGCGCCTCGGCGACCGCGAGCCCGGAGCGGGCCGCCTCACCGTGCTCTCCGGACCGCTCGGCCGCTCTCAACTGCTCGGTGCCGGCGGCCAGAACGTCGGTGAGCGACGCGTTCACGGACAGAGTGGTCAGGGCGCCCTGGTACTCCGGGGCGAATGCCTTGCCGTACATCGATGCCTTTCGATCGATATACACGCCGTGTCTACGCGCTGTGTATACATGGTGCGTATACGTCATCGGTATACATGGTGTGTATAGAGCGTTGAGAACCAGCCCTGGCCATATGCTCGGCCAGGGCTTCACCTGTTGTCGATCAAGACGTCGGCAGGGCGGAGTGGGTTGCTCGTGAGGCGCAGATCACCTCGCGGGACCGTTTCAGTGCTGCTGCGGCTTCTGCGGTGTCGCCTCGCTCGGGCGCACCACGACATAGCCCTGACCTTGCAGCATCAGCTGCACGGCCTCCCCGGAACCGCCGCGCAGCATCGAGCCGAGGGACTGCGAGCGGTGCAGCGAGGTCTGCAGGCCGGCGGTCCAGCCGACCACCGCGTCCGTGTCGACGTACACCGGGTACTGCGGTGAGACCGGGATGACCAGGGGGTTGCCGTCGCAGATCAGCCCCAGCCTGCCCTGGCCGGTGAACACGCTGTTGAACAGGCCGCCGCCGGTGATGCCCGCCCCCTTCACCGTCGCTATCCGGTACGACAACGAGGCGTCGAAGCACAGCACGTTGCGGCCGTTGACCGTGAACTCGTCGCCGGGGTCGACGTCGACGATGAAGCAGTTCTGCGCCTCGTGCGCGAACCAGGCCTCGCCCTGTCCACGCACCGCCATCAGAGGCAGCCCCTCACCGGTCACGGCCCGCTTGAGCATGCCGCCCACGCCCTGGCCCTTGCGCTCGAACTGGAGGTTGCCGCGGTAGGCGACCATGGCGCCCTGGCGGGCGTGCATCTCGCCGTTCACCGCGTACTTGATGCACTTGGCGTTCTCGATCGTCATGCCCGGCGCCGTGGCCGGCTGGACCATGTGCTCGCTGGAAAAGAGGTCACCCTTCATGCGGGCATCGTGTCCCGGACGACCCCGTTCCGCCTAGATCGCGGCGTGTCGCGGGCCGGCCCGTCAGCCGCCGAAGAGCTGCGTCCAGTACGTGCCCGCCGGACCGCCGCCCGCGAAGCCGATGCCTATGTGCGTGAAGTCGCCCTTGAGGATGTTGGCGCGGTGTCCCGGACTGTTCATCCAGCCTTCCACCACCTCGGCGGCAGAGCGCTGACCGCACGCGATGTTCTCGCCGATCGCGCGCATGCGCGAGCCCGCGGCGGCCGCCCGGTCCCACGGCTGGGTGCCCTCGGGCGAGGTGTGGGAGTAGAAGGCGCGGGCCGCCATGTCGGCGCTGTAGGACTGCGCGGCGGAGGTCAGCGCGGGATCGGCGGACAGGGGGCGCAGACCGGCCCCGGCCCGATGCCGGTTGGTGAGGTCGACGACCTCGGCCGCGGTGCGGGGCAGATCGCCCGGCATGAGCGGCCTGGCCCACAGTGCCGTCCAGTAGGTGTCGCCCGAGCGACCGCCGTTGACCTGCGCCACGGCGGCGTGTGTGAAGGACGCGTCGTGCAGGGTGCGGCGGGGACCTTCGGTGCGCAGGCAGTACGCGACGAATTCTGCGGCCGTGCGCGGCCCGGAGACCAGGTGCTCGCCGATGGTGACATAGGCGTATCCGGTGGCGGTGACGCGCTGGTACACGGAGACGCCGTCCCCGACCTCGACACCGAGCCGGCCGGCGGCGGCCATGGCGGCGGCGTGGGCCCGGGCGGCGGAGGCGAGACGGGAGTCGAGGGCGACGGGCGGTGAACCGACGCTCGCGCGGGCCGAGTTGACCGGACCCAGGAAGCCGTCCTGGGCGGGGGAGGGGAAGTCCGGGACGGTCAATGCGGCCAGGGTCTGCATCGTGGACCGTGACGTCGGCATCGGCATCGGCATCGGTGGAGCGCTGGGCATGGGCGGAGCTGCCGTCCGGCGGTCCGGCGAGGGCGTGGCGTCCTCGATCACGTCCACTCCGAAGTCGCGCGCGAGCCCGGCGAGTCCGTCCGCGTAGCCCTGCCCGAGGGCGCGCAGCTTCCAGCCGCCGCCACGGCGGTAGACCTCGGCGAGCAGCAGCACGGTCTCCGGCCCCGGGCGCGGCGGGGCGAACCGGGCGATCGGGCGCCCGCCCGGGTCGGTCACCTGGAGCATGGGCGCGGGCAGCCGGCCCAGGGGAGTGCCGGGGTCGGCGGGGCTGACGACCACCGTGACCCGGGTGGCCCCCGAGCGCAGACGCGGCGGGTCGAGGGTCAGCGTGTCGCCGTGCAGGCGGGCGCCCGGTGCGGACGGCTGGTTGTAGAACACGAAGTCGGCGTCGCCCCGTACCTTGCCGCCGTCGTCGGTGATGAGCGCGGACACGTCGAAGGGGCCGGGCACCCGGACGGTCACGCCGCCGCCCGGGAGGGGCAGATTGCCCCCGGGGACCAACTCGCTCATCGGCACGTCCTGGTGGGTGGTTCGGGATCCGGTGGGGATGTCCGGAAAACGTGCGCCGGATCCCGAGGGTTCCCACCCGGTGTGCTGCCTCAGTCCTTGTCGTCGACGTTCAACCGGTTGCCCGGTGCGACGTCCTCGTGCCGTTCGACGGGCGTGGCGGCAGGCCGCGCCTTCTTCGCCGGCTTGCCGCAGAACGCGGACTCCAGGGTGCGCAGCATCGTGTTGTGCACCGTGCCGTTGTTGGACGCGGTGGCGAGCGCGGCCAGGGTGCGCTTGCCGTCCTTGGACGCGAACGCGTAGGAATAGTAGCCCTGGACGGCACCCGTGTGGCCGTAGACGGAGACGCCGCACGACAGATCGCGCCGCCGCAGCCCCAGCCCGTACGCCTGGGTGCTGCCGGACGGCACCCAGCGCTGCATCTGGGCCAGCTGTGTACGGGAGGTCAGCCGGCCGCGGAGCAGCGCCGACAGGAAGGTGTTGAGGTCCCGGGTGCTGGAGATGACCGCGCCCGCGCTCTGCGCCCAGGACGCGGTCTGCTCGGTGGCGTCGACGAGCGCCGCGCCCGCGGTGTCCGGTGTCAGATAGCCGCGGGTGTACCGGCCGGGGATCTTCGTGCCGGGGTGCACGTAGAAGGTGTCGGTCAGCATCAGCGGCTTGATGATCCGGTTGCGGTACTCGGTCCCCACCGCATGCCCGGTGAGCTTCTCGATGAGCATGCCGGCGACCACGAAGTTGGTGTTGGAGTACGAGTACGCCCCGCCCGCCTTGGTGGTCCGCGGCTTGGCCAGGGAGCGGTTCACCAGCTGGCGGTAGGTGAAGACCTTCTTGCGGACCGCCTCGAAGCCGGGAACGGTCCGCGCGAACATGTCGTTGGTGTAGTCGTACAGGCCGCTGCGGTGGCTGAGCACATGGCGCACCGTGATGCGCTTGTCCGGGAGCAGTCCGGGCAGATAGCGCTCGACCGGCGCGTCGAGTTTGAGCTTCTTCTCCTCGGCCAGTTGCAGCAGGACGACTGCCGAGAAGACCTTGGTGATGCTGCCGATGCGGAACCGGTCGCTATTGCTGAGGGCCCGTCCGGTCTTCCGGTCGGCGACGCCCACGGCCGCCCAGTGGACCGTGTCGCGGTCCTCGAGACGCGCCATCGCGCCGGGTGCGCCGTGCTGTCGCGCCGTCCGCAGGATGTTCCACAGACCCGTGACGTCCGGGGCCGGCGATGCGGCCGCCGGGGCGCCGGCCCGGCCGGAGCCGGGTTCCAGAGGCGCGGCATGCGCGGGGACCACCATGAGCGACACAAAGGCCGCCGCCACCGCCGTACCTCTGACCACCGCTGCTGAGACCATGCGAGTTCCTCCCGTTTCCTTCGACGTGCTGCCGTACCGACGTGCTGCCGTACAAAGGCGCTGCCGATACGAGAACGATCATCCGCGTGCGGGGCAACCTTCTCGCATCCCGTCACATCGCCACAGACGACGCACAGTTGGACAGACCTCGATCACCGGGTAGGAGTCCTCGAACGGCCGGATCCCGAGCAGCCGAACGAATCCTGCTTCTTTTATTGACGGCGGAAAATAAGGGCTCTAGGTTCCGGTCATGTCCTCGATCCACCCCGCCGAGACGTTCCCGGCGAACACGCCGGCCGCCTCGCAGATCTTCACCACGGTCCTCAGCCATGGGCCCGTGACCCGGCTGGAGGTGGCCCGGCGGGCGGGACTGTCCCCGGCCGCCGTCACCAAGGCGGTACGGCCTCTGATCGAGGCCGGCTACCTGGTGGAGGACGTGGACGAGTCCGCCCGCCCCGCGCTCGGCCGCCCCGCCAATCCGGTGCGGGTCGACGGGGGACGGGCGCTGTTCATCGGCCTCAAGGTGACCGGCGACGAGATCATCGGCGTGCTCACCGACCTGTGCTGCCGTATCCGCGTCGCCCGCCACGCCCCGCTTGCTGACCGGGAGCCGAAGGGCGTGCTGGCCTCGGTCGCCGAGCTGGTCGGCGAACTGCTCACGGAGGCGGGCGACCTGGGGGTGCCCGTCCTCGGACTCGGCATCGCCGTCTCCGGAGACGTGGACCGCGGCGCCGGAGTCGTCCGGTACTCGCCGTTCCTGGAGTGGCGGGACGTGCCGCTGGCCGAACTCGCCGCCGCGACCACCGGGTTGCCGGTCACCGTCGACAACGACGTACGGGCCCTCACCGTCGCCGAGCAGTGGTTCGGCGCCGGCGTGGGGCTGTCCGACTTCGCCGTGGTGACCGTCGGCGCCGGCATCGGCTGCGGCCTCGTGGTGCACGGCCGGGTCGTCGCCGGGGCGCACGGCGTGGCCGGGGAGATCGGCCATGTCACCGTCGACCCGGCAGGACCGCCCTGCCACTGCGGCAACCGCGGCTGTGTGGAGGCCATCGCCGGGGATGCCGCGATCGTGCGGCGGATCCGCGAGAGCACCGGCGTCGAGGTCACCGACACCGCCGAGGCCGCCGCGCTCGCCCACCGGGGGAACGCCGCGGCCCGTGAGGCCTACGCCCGCGCGGGCGAGGCGATCGGCCGGGGCATCGCCACCGTGGCCAACCTGCTCGGCCCCGAGCGGGTGATCATCTCCGGCGAGGGCCTCGCCGCCTACGACCTGTTCGCCGAACAGATCCGCGACGCGTTCGCCACGGCCGCGTTCGGCACCGCCGCCCAGTGCGACGTTCAGACCCGCCCGCTGCCCTTCGAGGAGTGGGCGCGCGGGGCCGCGGCCACCGCGATCCAGTCCTTCATCCGAGCCGACGACCAGCGCCAGAACCGCTGAACCGACCCAGGGAGGCCCGACCCATGAGGTCATCCTCGTACTCCGTCATGCCCGCACGCGCCCTGAGAGCCATGGTGGTCCTCGCCCTCACCGCCGGTGTCACCGCCGCCGTCCCCACCGCGCAGGCCGAGACCACCACACCCCCGGCCGCTCCCACCACCGAGGTGGCCGCCAAGCCCTACATGGGCTGGACCAGCTGGACCATGCAGTCGTCGAAGTACCCGGGCCTCAACCCGAAGGGCGACTACAGCTACCTGTCCGAGGCCAACGTCCTCAAGCAGACCGACGCCATGGCGGCCAAGCTGAAGAAGTACGGCTACGAGTACGTCAACATAGACGCCGGCTGGTGGATGGACTGGTCCTGGAAGTCGCAGTTCGATAAGTACGGCCGGCAGCAGGCCGACCCGGTGCGCTTCCCCAGCGGCATGAAGGCCGTCGCCGACCGTATCCACGCCAAGGGCCTGAAGGCCGGCATCTACCTCCCGGTCGGCCTGGAGAAAGGGGCGTACAACGACGGCAAGAGCCCGATCTGGAACGCCGAGGGCTGCACCACCGGCGACATCGTCCACGACGACCTGCGCACCACCAACGGCTGGGACAGCTCCTACAAGATCGACTTCTCGGATCCCTGCGCGCAGAAGTACATCGACTCCCAGGCGCAGATGTTCGCCGACTGGGGCTACGACTTCCTGAAGCTCGACGGCGTCGGCCCCGGCTCCTTCAAGAACGGCGACAACTACAACAACGTCGCCGACGTGGCCGCCTGGCAGAAGGCCATCAGGACCACCGGCCGCCCGATCCACCTGGAGCTGTCCTGGTCCCTGGACTACGGACACGTCGACGACTGGAAGAAGTACTCCAACGGCTGGCGCATCGACACCGACGTCGAGTGCTACTGCAACACCCTGGTCACCTGGGAGAACTCGGTCGACGACCGCTGGGACGACGCCCCCGCCTGGACCGACCACGCCGGCCCCGGCGGCTGGAACGACCTCGACTCCCTCAACGTCGGCAACGGCGAGATGGACGGCCTCACCAAGGCCGAACGGCAGAGCTACGCCACCCTCTGGGCCATCGCCAAGTCCCCGCTGTTCACCGGCGACGACATCACCAAGCTCGACTCCTACGGCCTGTCGCTGCTGACCAACCGCGAGGTCATCGCGATCAATCAGAGCAGCGCCCCGCCCGCCGAGCCCGTCACCGCCTCCGACCCGCAGCAGGTGTGGGCCGCGAAGAACCCCGACGGCACCTACACCGTGGCCCTGTTCAACCTCTCCGACGCGCCCGCCTCGGTGACCGCCAACTGGTCCACCCTCGGCTTCAAGGGCAGGGCATCGGTGCGCGACGTGTGGAACAAGGAGGGCCTCGGCACCTACACCGACAAGATCACCCAGGCCCTGCCGGCCCACGGCTCCCGCCTGTTCACCGTCACCCCGCGCGGCACCGACCTCACCTGGACCGCGTACGAGGCCGAGGCGGGCAGCCTGAGCGGCAACGCCTCCGTGGCCGACTGCTCCGCCTGCTCGGGCGGAAACAAGGTCGGCAACCTCTACGTGGGCGGCAAGGCCGACATCAACGACGTCGTCGTGGCCAAGGCCGGCACCTACCAGATCAAGGTCGCCTACGTCAGCGGTGACGCACGCTCGGTCCTCGTCTCCGCCAACGGAGGCGGCGGCACCTCGCACAAGCTCCCCTCCACCGGCGACTGGGGGACCGTCAACAGCGTCTACGTGCCGGTGAAGCTCAAGGCCGGGGCCAACACGGTCACCTTCGACAGCGGCACCGGCTACGCGCCGGACATTGACCGGATCGACGTACCGAAGTCCCTCTGATCTCCCTCCGTCGGGGTCCGGCCGCGCGCCGGGCCCCGGCCCGGACGACCCCGGAGCCGCACATGGACACCAGCCCGAACGAACCGAGCAGAAGAGCCGTCCTCTCCCTGGCCACCACCGCGGGCCTCACCGCCGCCCTCGGCGCGCTGCCCGCCTTCACCGCCACCGCCGCGCCCGTCCGTCCCGCCGAAGCCCCGCTGCCCGCCGACACCGCCCGCCACCGGCTGTGGTGGCGGGCCCCCGGCGACGAGGGCTCACTGATCGAACAGGGCCTGCCCGTCGGCAACGGCCGCATCGGCGCCCTCGCGAGCAACGACCCCGGCCGCGAACTCCTCCTGATCACCGACGCCACCATGTGGACCGGCGGTCTCAACGACACCCTCGACCAGGACGGCCAATTCCCGTACGGCCGCGCCGACTTCGGATCGTTCACCCTGCTGGCCAAGCTCACCGTCGACATCCCCGACCACGACCTCGGCGGCGTCAACGGATACCGCCGCACCCTCGACCTCGCCCAGGGCCTGGTCACCAGCTCCTACGTCCGCTCCGGCGTCACCTACCGGCGCGAGATGTACGCCAGCCGGCCCGACGACGTCATCGTGCTGCGCTTCACCCAGAGCGGCGGCGGCCGCTACACCGGCACGATCACGCTGACCGGCACCCACGGCGAACACCCCACCGCCGCCGAGTCGTTCGGCGCGACCCTCCCCAACGGCCTGCGCTACGGCGCCGCCGTCAAGGCCCGCGGCACCGGCGGCAAGGTCACCGTCGACGGCACCCGGATCGACTTCACCGGCTGCAAGGACCTCACCGTCGTCGTCACCGCCGGAACCAACTACGCGCCCGACGCCGAATCCGGCTTCCGCGACCCCTCGCTCGACCCCGAACGACTCGCCCGTACGAAGGTCCGTGCCGCCGCCGCGGAGTCCGCCGACGCTCTGCGCCGCACCCACGTCGCCGACTACCGTGCCCTGTACGGACGACTCGACCTCTCCCTGGGCACATCCACCGCCGACCAGCGCGAACTGGACACCTGGGAGCGGCTGCACGCCCGTAGCCGCGACCCCGAGCCCGACCCCGAACTGGAGGCGGCCTACCTGCAGTTCGGCCGCTACCTGATGATCTGCGGCTCCCGCGACAGCCTGCCGCTGGCCCTCCAGGGGCTGTGGCTGGACGGCAACGACCCGGACTGGATGGGCGACTACCACACCGACATCAACATCCAGATGAACTACTGGATGGCCGACCGCACGGGCCTGTCGCCGTGCTTCGACGCGTTCACCGACTACTGCGTCGCCCAGCTCCCCTCCTGGAACGACCTCACCCGCCGTCTGTACAACGACCCCCGCAACCGCTACCGCAACTCCAGCGGCAAGAACGCCGGCTGGGCCGTAGCCTTCTCCACCAACCCCTACGGCGGCAGCGGCTGGTGGTGGCACCCGGCGGGCAACGCCTGGCTGTGCACCACTTTGTGGGAGCACTACGAGTACACGGGGTCACGTGAGCACCTGGAGAAGATCTACCCCCTCCTCAAGGGCGCCTGCGAGTTCTGGGAGGCACGGCTGCTCACCATCACCCTCCCCGGCACCTCCAAGGAAGTGCTCGTCGACGACAACGACTGGTCCCCGGAACACGGCCCGCAGGACGCCAAGGGCATCACCTATGCTCAGGAAGTCGTGTGGATGCTGTTCGGGAACTACTGCACCGCCGCCGCCGAACTCGGGCGGGACACCGACTACGCGGATACGATCGCGTCCCTGCGCAGAAACCTGTACCTGCCGCAGGTCAGCCCGACCACCGGCCGGCTGGAGGAGTGGATGTCGCCGGACAACCTGGGTGAGACCACGCACCGCCATCTGTCCCCGCTGATCAACCTCTTCCCGGGCGACCGCATCCGCCCCGACGGCTCCACCCCGGCCGACCTCGTCGCCGGCGCCACCGCCCTGCTCACCGCACGCGGCATGGAGAGCTTCGGCTGGGCGAACGCCTGGCGGAGCCTGTGCTGGGCCCGCCTGAAGAACGCGGACAACGCCTACCAGCTCATCGTCAACAACCTCCGCCCCTCCGTCGACGGCAGCAACGGCACGGCCTTCAACCTCTTCGACATCTACGAGGTGGAGCGCGGCCGGGGCATCTTCCAGATCGACGCCAACTTCGGCACCCCCGCCGCGATGGTGGAGATGCTTGTGTACTCCCGGCCCGGACACATCGAACTCCTTCCGGCCCTGCCCGACGCCTGGGCCGTCTCCGGCTTCGTCAAGGGCGTCCCCGTGCGCGGCGGCTTCGAGGTCGACCTGCACTGGCGGGACGGCAGGCCGACCGAGGCGCGGATCCGCAGCGTCGGCGGCCGCACCACGACGGTCGCCCACGGCGAGGCGTCCCGCACGGTCTCGCTGCGGCCCGGCGCGTCCGTCACCCTGAAGGACTTCGCCCGGTGAGGTCCAAACTGCCCCTGGCCGCCGTCCTGCTGACGGTCGCGGCCTGTCAGTCCGCGCCCGCCGAGGCGACCGGCGGCGCGAGCGGCGTCGTCACCTGGGCGGCGAGCGCCGACCGGATGTCCGACGGCGTAGCCGGCCGCAGCTACCGGCTCGTCGTGCACACCAGCGTCGGCGGCACCGGCGTACGGGTCCGGCTCTCCAACGCCTTCGGGGACCGGCCCATCACCTTCGACAGCGCCTACGCGGGCCTGCAGAAGCAGGGCGCCGAACTGCGGCCGGGCAGCAACCGGCGTCTCGCCTTCGGCGGCGCGCGCACCGTCACCGTGCCGGCCGGCGCCACCGTGTGGAGCGACCCGCTGCCCGGGAAGCTGCCCACCGCGTCCCACCTCGTCGTCAGCCTGCACAGCCCCGACGCGGCCGGCCCGGCGAGCGGGCACTGGATGGCCATGCAGACGTCGTACGCCACCCAGGGCGACCACACCGCCGAGGACAGCGGCACCCCCTGGACCATCCCGACCGGGTCCTGGTTCTACCTCGATGCCGTCTCCGTGCAGGCCTCCAGGGGCACCGGCGCCGTGGTCGCGCTCGGGGACTCCATCACCGACGGCTGGCAGTCCACGTCCGACCTGAACCGCCGCTGGCCCGACTACCTCGCCCGTCGGCTCCAGAAGACGGATACCGCGGTCAAGGGTGTCGCCAACGAGGGGATCTCCGGGAACAAGGTCCTCGCGGACGGCGCCGGGCAGAGCTCGCTGAACCGGCTGGAGCGGGACGTGCTGTCCCAGCCTGGTGTGCGGACCGTGTTCCTCTTTCAGGGCGTCAACGACATCAAGGCCCACACCGGCGTCACGGCCGACGACCTGATCGAGGGCTACCGCGAGATCATCGACCGGGCGCACGCGGCCGGCAAGTGCGTCGTCGGCGCGACCGTCGGCCCGTTCAAGGGCTGGCACGAATGGGACGCGGCCGGCGAGGCCGTACGCCAGGAGGTCAACACCTTCATCCGCACCGGCGGCGAGTTCGACGCCGTCACCGACTTCGACCGCATCCTGCGCAGCCCCTACGACCAGGAGAGGATGCTGCCCGTCCTCGACGGCGGCGACCACATACACCCCAACGACAAGGGCATGCAGGCGATGGCCGACGCCGTCGACCTGACCGCCCTCGCCTGCGACACCAGCGGGTGACAGACGTCAGCCCACGGCCTCCTCACGGGTGATCAGGCCCTTTCGATAGGCGATCGCGACCGCCTCGGTCCGGCTTGCCGCGCCCAGTTTGCCGAGGATGTTGGAGACATGGACGCTCGCCGTCTTGGCGGTGATGTACAGCTCCTCCCCGATCTGCCGGTTGCTGCGGCCGAGGGCGAGCAGCCGCAGGACGTCCTGCTCGCGGGCTGTCAGCGGGGAGGAGCGGTCGGCCCGGGCCTCCGCCGGACGGCCGCGGCGGATCAGGGCATCCACCCGCTCCAGCAGCGGTGTCGCACCGAGCCGGGCCGCCGTCTCCCGGGCGGCCCGGGCCTCGGCGGCCGCGGTCTCCCGGTCGTCCGCCGCCAGCAGGGCCTCGGCGTGGCGCAGCCGGCACCGGGCGCGCTCGTAGTCGTCGCCGTAGTCGAACGCGGCCACCGCCTTCCCCCACGCCGCCGCGTCCGGCCCGCCGACGGCCCGCGTCCACTCCGCCTCCGCGCGCGCCAGCCACGCCATGCCCTCCGGGCCCTGCGGTGTGCCGACCTCGCCGCGTACGGCCGTGGTCCGCGCAAGCCCGACCAGTTCGGTCGCCGTGTCCGCCCAACCGCCCGCCCCCGCCTCGTCGCCGGCCAGCCGCAGCTCGACGGCCCGGTCGGCAACCGCGGACAGCGCGAGGGCGGCGAGCCGGACGGTGGCGTCGGGCAACGTCCCCGCGTCGTCGGTGAGCGCGGCGACGGTGGCCCGCATCCGCTCCACGGCCGCCTCCGCGTCACCGCGCAGCGCGGCGGCGTCGGTGAGCGCGATGCCCGCGACCAGCGTGCCCATCCAGTCGAAGGGCCCCTCCAGCAGGGCACCGGCCCGCTCGGCGGCCCGGAAGTCACCGCGCGCGAGCGCCACGTACAGCGCCGGACCGGCTGTATAACCGCCCGCCGCCGGCAGCACCTCGGCATCGGCGGCCGCCGCGCGCAGGCACTCGTCCCAGCGGCCCAGCGTGTACAGCACCAGCAGCTGCAGATGCCGCATCGCAAGCGGATAGGGCGCGGACAGCAGCCCCGCACGCCGGGCGCGGTCGAGCCCCTCCGCCAGCCACGGCAGACACTCCGCCAGGTCACCGGACTCGAAGCAGCCGAGGGCGAGATGGAACAGGGCGCGCATCTCCACCGGCGCGTTGCCCGAACGCCGCGCCAGCTCCCGCGCCTCGCGCAGCCGTTCCCGCCCCTGCGGGGTGCGTCGGCCGCCGCCCTCGAACACGGCCAGCGAGGTCAGCAGGTCCGCGCGGGCGTCCGTCAGCTGTAGCTGCTCGGCGATGCGCAGCGCCTCGCGCGCGACGCGCAACGCCGTGTCGTTCTCCCCGACCTGGCGTGCCGCGAGGACATGGGTGGCCGCCGCCCACACCCAGGTCCGTGACGGCGGCTCGGCCGGGATCAGGGCGAGCGCCTCACTGCTGTAGGCGTAGGCCGCCGTCAGGCTGTCCACGTCGAGGAGATTGCCGGCGAGGGTGTAGCGCACCCGGGCGGCGAGTTCGGCGTCGGTGTCCTGGCCGACGCCCGCGAGCGCGGAGCGGGTCAGGGAGACCGCCCGGTGCGACTCACCGGCGTGCGCGGCGGCGGCCGACGCGCGCAGCGTGAGCGTCACCCGGTCGTTGCCCTCGCCCGAGGGCCGCGCCGCCGGCTCCACCGACGACCACAGATCGAGGGCGGTCTCCAGCTGCCGCAGCTCCTCGGCCGGCGCGCCGACCCGGTGCGCGTGCGAGGCGGCCTCCAGCGAGGCGGCCAGGGCACCGGCCAGGTCATGGCTCTCGCGCGCGTGATGGGCGCGCTCCGCCGCCGACTCCTGCGAACGGCCGCGCCCCGCCAGCAGCCGCGCGAACGCGCCGTGCAGCCGGGACCGTTCACCGGGCAGCAGATCGGCGTAGACCGCCTCGCGGGCGAGCGCGTGCCGGAACGTGTACGTGTCGTCGTCGCGCGGAACCAGCAACTGCCGTCCCACCGCCTCGCGCAGTGCCGACTCCAGCTCCTCCTCCGGGATCCCCACGGCACCCCGCAGCAGGTCGTGCTCGACCCGGCGCCCGGCCACCGCGGCCGTACGCAGCACCTGCTGGGCGGTGTCGGAGAGCTGCTCGAACCGGATGAGCAGGACGTCGGCCAGCCCGCTGGGCACCCCGCCGGCCTCCGTGTCGGTGGCGGCGACCAGCTCCTCGGCGTAGAAGGCGTTGCCCTCGGCCCGCTCCACGATGCGCCGCACCGTCGTCTCGGGGAGCGGCTGTTGCTGGACGGCACGCACAAGCCGTGCGACCAATGCGTCGGCCATCGGCCGCAGCTCCAGCCGCTCGACCGCGGGCAGCCGCACCAGCTCGGCGAGCAGGGGCCGCAGGGGATGACGGCGATGCAGATCGTCCGCGCGGTACGACGCGAACACGGCCAGCCGGTGTCCGGGCGCCCCGCCCGCCGCCCGCTGGAGGATGCCCCGGCTCAGCAGGAACCGCAGCAGATCCCGCGACGACTGGTCGGCCCAGTGCAGATCCTCCAGGACCAGCAGCACCGGCCCGATCTCCGAGAGGTCGGCCAGCAGCCCGGCGATGCCCTCGAACAGCCGCAGCCGGTCGCTCACGGCATCCGTGCCACCGCCCAGCAGCCGGCCCACGACAGGATGCGCCTCGAGAACCCCCGCGAACCGTTCGTCACCGGCGAGCACCCCGAGGACCTCGGTGAACGGCAGATACGGCAGCCCGACATCGCCGAGGTCGACGCAGTGCCCGGTCAGCACGAACATGCCGTCCGCGGCGGCACGCCCCGCGACCTCGTCCAGCACCCGGGTCTTGCCGACCCCGGCGTCCCCGGCGACCAGAACGGCCCCGGCCTCTCCGCCCCGGGCACGCTCCAGCACCGAGGAGAGCCGAGCGAGTTCGACGTCCCGCCCGATGAGCGGAGTACTGAAGGAGGCCTGTGACATGCAGACATCCTGTCACTGTGCCGACCTCAGCGGCGCGGGGATTCAGGCCCGCAACGTCTTCGCCCAGTCCGCCGGCACCCGCCCCTCCGGCCCCGGCGACGGCTGGTCCGCGGGATGGCTCGCCGGGGGCGCCAGCTCGGGCCCCGACTCGAACAGTTCGTTGGTCTCGTAGTTCCAGTACCAGGCCTCACCGGGCTCGAAGCTCTGCACCAACGGGTGCCCGGTGTCGCGGAAGTGCGCCGTCGCGTGCTTCGCGGGGGAGCTGTCGCAGCAGCCCACATGCCCGCACTGCGCGCACCGGCGCAGATGGAACCACCATCCGCCGGCCTCGTCGCACTCCGTACAGCCGCTGCCGCTCGGCGTGGCGCTGGGATCGATGCCGTTCGCGCTGGTCATGAAGCCTCCTCGGACGTGAACGGAAGGAGCACCTGGAATCGCGTGTCGCCCGGCTCGGACTCCACCCGGATCGTGCCGTGGTGCTTGTTGGTCACGATCCGCCACGAGATGTCGAGGCCGAGCCCTGTGCCCTCGCCCACCGGCTTGGTGGTGAAGAAGGGGTCGAAGATCCGTCCCCGGTTCTCGGCCGGGATACCGACGCCCGTGTCGCGGAACTCGACCAGCAGCCGGTCGTGGTCCGATGCCGTGCGCACCGTCAGTGTGCCTTCGCCGCCCGCGCTGTTGATCGCCGAGACCGCGTTGTCGATCAGGTTCGTCCAGACCTGGTTGAGCTCCGCCGGGTACGCCGGGACCTTCGGCAGCGTGCGGTCGTAGTCCTTGACGACGTCGATCCGCCGGCCGATCTTGCCCGACAGCATCAGCAGGGTGCTGTCGAGCAGTTCGTGGACATCGGCGTTCTGGAAGGGCGCGCGGTCGAGCTGGGAGTACTGCTTGGCGGCGTCGACGAGATGCGAGATGCGGGTGGTCGAGTCGTTGATCTCGTCCATCAACAGCTCGGTCTCGACCGTGTAGTTGAGCCATCCGATCGCGCTCGGCAGGATCTCCGCGTCCACCGCCGCCGCGACCTGGTCCAGCCAGTCCACGTCGATACCGGCCTGGACGAAGGTGGGCGCGATCCGCCAGCCCTCCTGGATGTCGTGGTCGTCGAGCCAGTCGGTGACCGTGTCCTCCCGGTCGGCGGCCTCCAGCGGACTGAGCGTGGGCGCCTTGGCGACCCGCTCGGCGGTGCGCTCCTGGAGGTCGATGAGGTTCGCCATCACCTCGGGGGAGTACGAACCCTGCGCGATGATCGCCAGCTTGTGCCGCATCTTGCCGACCCGCTCGCGCAGCGTCGCGGTCGCGCGTACGGCCGCGGCGGCGGGGTTGTTGAGCTCGTGCGTGAGCCCGGCCGACAACGAGCCGAGCGCCAGCAGCCGTTCGCGCTGCCCGATGGCCTGCTGGGTGCTCTTCGAACCGAAGAAGAGGCCCTCCAGCAGATGCACCGCCATCGGGAACCACTCCTGCATGATGTCCGCGAACGTGTCCGCGGGCAGCACGAAGAACCGCGTCGGCTCGGTCACGCGCATGGAGTTGTTGTAGACCTGCCGCACCCGGTCGCCCAGGTACGCCTGCATGGATCCGGCGTACACCCCGCGCTGGGACGTCCTGGTCACCTCCACGTCGTCCCCGCCGACCTTGCGGTACAGCACGACCGTGCCCTCGATCATCACGTAGAAGCAGGTGGCGGGGTCACCCTCGGTGTACACGGGCCCGGGCTCGAACCGCTCCACCCGCCCCTCGCTGCACAGCCGGCCGAGCTGCTCGGGGGTCAGCTTCTCGAACAGGAACAGCGAGCCGATCTCGGCGGGCTCGCACGTCATCGACTGCCCGCTCATGACTGCTCCAGATAACGGTGGACGAGCATCACGGCCATGGCTCCCTCTCCGACGGCGGACGCGACACGCTTGGCGGACTCGGAGCGTGCGTCGCCCGCCACGAACACGCCGGGGACATTGGTCTCCAGGTGGTACGGCGGCCGGTCCAGCTCCCAGCCGGCCGGCGGCCGTCCGTCGGAGGTGAGGTCGGGGCCCGCCAGGATGAACCCGCGCTCGTCCCGCAGCACCGTCGCATCCAGCCAGTCGGTCAGCGGGGCCGCGCCGATGAACACGAACATCCACTGGGCGTCGACGCTCTCGGTGCGCCCGCTGTCCATGTCGCGCAGGGTGAGCTGCTCCAGGTGGCCGGAGCCCTGCGCGGACTCGACGACCGTCCGGGGGCGCACCGAGATGTTCGGCGACTCCTCGATCTGCTGGACCAGGTAGTGCGACATGGACGCCGACAGCGACGCCCCGCGCACCAGCAGCGTCACGGACTTGGCACCCCGCGACAGATACATCGCCGCCTGTCCGGCGGAGTTGGCGCCGCCGACGATGTACACGTCCTGGCCCTGACAGGCGGGCGCCTCCGTGAGCGCCGAGCCGTAGTACAACCCGCGGCCGGTCAGGTCCGCACAGCCCGGAGCCTGCAACTGCCGGTAGGACACGCCGGTCGCCAGGATCACGCTGTGCGCGGCGACCGCGGACCCGTCCGAGAACCGTACGATCCGGGCGGCGCCGCTGACCTCCAGTCCCGTCACCTCGCGCGCGGTGAGGATCTCGGCGCCGAACCTGGCCGCCTGCCGCCGCGCCCGGTCGGTGAGCTGGGCGCCCGACACGCCGTCCGGGAAGCCGAGGTAGTTCTCGATGCGGGAGCTCTGCCCGGCCTGTCCGCCGGTCGCCGACCGCTCCACCAGCACGGTCCGCAGCCCCTCCGAGGCCCCGTAGACGGCCGCGCCGAGCCCGGCGGGTCCGCCGCCGATGACGACCAGGTCGTAGAAGTCCGCGGTCGGCGTCGTGGCCAGCCCCACCTTGGCGGCCAGCTCCGGTGCCTCCGGTGCCACCAGGGGTGTCCCGTCGGGCGTGACCACCAGCGGCAGCCGCTGTCCGTCCTGCTCGGCGGCGGCCAGCAGCCGCCGCCCCTCCGGCTCGTCGGCGGAGTACCAGCGGTAGGGCACCTGGTTGCGGGCCAGGAACTCCCGCACCTCCGAGGAACGCGCCGACCAGCGGTGACCGACCACCTTGGTGCTGGGCACCGGCCGGTAGTCGCTGCGCCGCCACGCCTCCAGGAGGTCGTCCAGGACCGGGTAGAGCTTCTCCTCCGGCGGGTCCCACGGCTTGAGGAGGTAGTGGTCGAGGTCGACGACGTTGATCGCGTCGATCGCCGCGCTCGTGTCGGCGTACGCGGTCAGCAGCACCCGCCGCGCACCCGGGTACACGTCCAGGGCCTGTTCCAGGAACTCGATGCCGTTCATCTGCGGCATGCGGTAGTCGGCGAGGATCACCGCGACGAGGTCACCGCGCAGCTTCAGCTCACGCAGCGCCTCCAGCGCGGACTCGCCGGACTCCGCGCGCACGATCCGGTGCGACTCGCCGTAGCGCCGCCGCAGATCGCGGGCGACCGCCCGGGAGACTCCCGGGTCGTCGTCCACGGTCAGGATGACGGTCCGCGCTGTTTCGGCGGCCTGTGTCATACGTCTCCCACCCCGAGGGTCCGGTGTCGGGGCACGGCGTCCCCGTCGTCACCGGCCCGGTCCTGCCCATCGTATGTTCGATCGCCCCGCCCCGCGCGGGTATGCCGGACCCTGCCGGTGTCAGCCTCGGCCAGGGGGCGTGGTGAAGACTGGGCCCCATCGATGTGACCGTGACACGAGGAGGCAGCCGGAATGACGCGCCCGATCACCGCAGGGGTGGACGGATCGGAGGAGAGCCTCGCCGGGCTGGCCTGGGCCGCCCGCGAAGCCGTCCGCCGGGAGCTCCCGCTGCGGGTGGTGCACGCCTGGCGGTTCCAGCCGCACGACGCGATCGACGTGGGGGACGCGGACACCCAGGCCCAGTGGGTGCGCGACGGGCTCGCCGAGGCGGCTCGCACCGTCACCGAGCGGCACCGGGGCCTGGACGTGACCACCGATGTGATCGAGGGCCCGCCCGCCGAGACGCTCATCGCCGCCGCGGGCGAGGCCGAGATGCTGGTGCTCGGTTCGCGCGGCCACGGCCGGGTCGTCGGCTTCCTGCTGGGTTCCGTCGGCCAGCAGGTGATCGCCGGCGCCACCCGCCCCGTCGTCCGGGTACAGGCCGGGGACGAGCCGTCCGGCGAGGCCGCCGGGCGCGAGGTCGTCGTGGGTCAGCAGGGAGACCCCGAGGACAGCGCCGCCGCGCTGCGGTTCGCCTTCGAGACGGCAGCGGCACGCGGCGCCACCGTGCGCGCGGTGCGGGCCTGGACGCTGCCGCCGCTGTTCGCCTACAGCCCGGGCTCCCTGAAGCTGCTCGACGAGGCCGGCGGACTGGAGCCGTACGAGAAGCAGGCTCTCGGTGAGGCGCTGCGGCCGTGGCGGCAGCGCTTCCCCGACGTCCCCGTCGTCGAACACGTGGAGATGGGCAGCGGCGGGCAGGTGCTGCTGTCGGTGTCGGGGCGGGCCCAGTTGATGGTCGTGGGGCGCCGTGCGCACCGTACGGCCGTGGGCGCCCGGATCGGCTCCGTGGCACACGGCATGCTGCACCTCGCGGACTGCCCGGTGGCCGTGGTCCCGCACGACTGAGTTCAGTCGGACACGGTGGGCCGCAGTGTCTCCCGGGCCGTGGGCAGGATGGTGCTGATGTAGTCCTCGACCGCCGTGTCCAGGCCGATGTCGTGCTGTGCGCGCTCGGACATGTACCAGCGGTGTTCGAGCAGCTCGTGGTAGATCTCGGCGGGGTCCATGGAGCCGCGCAGGTCGAGCGGCACGGCCCGCACGGTGGGCCGGAAGACGTCCCGCACCCAGCGGTGCGCGAGCACTTCGGGGCGGGCGCCGAGGGGGTCACCCGGGTCGTAGTCGTCCTGGGTGGCCATCCAGCTCTCCAGGTCGTTCAGCAGCCGCCGGGCCTGGTTCTCCTCGGTGTCCAGGCCCGTCAGCCGCAGCAGCTGACGCTGGTGGTGGCCGGCGTCGACGACCTTGGGCACGAAGGTGACCGTGTCGCCGTTCGTGGCGTGCTCGATCTGCATCTCCGCCACGTCGAACCCGAGGTCGTTCAGGCGGCGGATCCGGCGTTCTATGTAGTGGTACTTGCCCGCCGGATAGACGGAGGTGCGGGTCAGCTCCTGCCACAGGCCCTGGTAGCGGGCGCATATCTCGGTGCCGAACTCGATCGGGTCGACGGAGGGGTGCAGCGCCCCGGACGCCTCCAGGTCCAGCAGCTCGCCGCTGATGTTGACCCGGGCGAGGTCCAAGTCGTAGTCGCGCTGGCCCGCGCTGAGCTGCGGGTGCAGATCGCCGGTCTCGGCGTCCACGAGGTAGGCGGCGTAGGCGCCCGCGTCGCGCCGGAACAGCGTGTTGGACAGCGAGCAGTCACCCCACGCGAACCCGGCCAGGTGGAGCCGGACCAGCAGCACGGCCAGCGCGTCCATCAGCCGGTGCATGGTCGCGGGCCGCATCGTCGTCTCGAACATCGAGCGGTACGGCTGTGAGCCGCGCAGGTGCCGGGTGACCAGCACCGACTCCAGCGGGGCGCCGGCGGCGTCGGTGCGGCCGGTGACCACGGCCAGCGGGTCGACGGCCGGGATGCCGAGCCGGTCCAGATCCCGCAGCAGTTCGTACTCGCGCAGGGCCGGGCGTTCGGCGAGCTCCTTGACGGCGATCACCTCGTCGCCGGCCCGGGCGTAGCGCACGATGTGCCGGGAGATACCGCGCGGCAGCGGGACCAGGACCTCGTCCGGCCACTCCTCGAGCGGCAGCTGCCAGGGCAGCTCCAGCAGAAGGGCGGGATGCTCCGGATTCGTCGCGCTGATCTGGAGTGCCATGGGCCGTTCGTCCTCGCCTCGCGGTGATCGTCAGCTCACCCTAGAGGGCGTGCTCCCGGGCCTGAAGAGCAGCTTCCCGCACCGGGCCCCGATGCAGCGGCCCGTGCCCGGGTACCAGGACGTCGCCCTTGAGTCCCTCGAACACGGCCAGCGAGGCCACGGCGCGGGCGCGCTCGTGCTGGAACATGTCCGGCAGCAGCTGGGGCCCCTTGATCCGCGAGGTCGGGTGCCCGCTCACCAGCGCGTCGCCCGCTATCACCGCACCGGCGTCCGGGAGGTGGAAGGCGCAGTGGCCGTCGGTGTGGCCGGGCGTGTGCACCGGGACGGGGCGGCCGGGCAGGTCCAGCGGGCCGGCCGACGGGAACGGCTCGGGGGAGGTCACCGGGACGTGCGCGGTGCCGCCGGAGCGGATCGCGTGGATCGCCCAGGGCAGCACACCCGGCCGCCAGCCGTTGCGCAGGACGGTCCCGACGCTCACCTGGTGCAGGAACTCCCGGCGGGCATGCGGCACTTCGGCCTCGTGGAGGTATATCGGCGTGCCGTACGTGCCGCGCAGATACTCGGCGTTGCCGAGATGGTCGGTGTGCGCGTGGGTGATCAGTACGGCCGCGACGGCCTCCGGCGCGCTGCCGACCTCCGTGAGCGAGGCGAGCAGCTTGGCCCGGTCGCCGGGGTACCCGGTGTCGATCAGCGTGACCGCGTCCCCCTCGGTCAGGATCACCCAGTTGGTGTTGCTGCCGTGCACCAGATAGGTGCCGTCCGCGACTTGCTGCACATCTGCCCGCATGATCGCCCCGCGTGGTGAGGTCCGTGGCCCGACGGACCCAGCAAAGCAGATCAACGCGCCGGTGTGACCGGGGGGTCCGGACGGTGGACGGGCGGCGAGGCGGCCGGTGCCTTACGCATCCCGAACAGGAGCCGCGTCAGCCGCGTCCTGCGCACCACACCCTCGTACAGCGCGAGGATCACCACCAGTGAACCGGTCACGATCACGGCGTACTCGACCACGATCGGCACTGACCAGCCCACCACGCCGTACGCCAGCGCCACGACGACCGGCTGGTGCAGGACGTACACGGGCAGGGCGGCGATCCCGAGGTACACCATGGCGCGCGACGGCGGCCGGGGCTCGCGCCGCCGGTCCAGCAGCCCCAGGATCGCCACCACCCAGCACCAGCCCGCCGCTCCGAACAGCGCCCGGGTCACCAGGGCGAAGGGGCTCCACGCGGTGAACGGTTCGTCCAGGGACATGAATCCGGGTGCCGTCCCCGCGAACAGGGCGAGCCCCGCCACTCCCGCCGGCACGGCGAGCCGGCGCAGGGCGGCACGGACACGGTCGTCGTCGGCGAGGGCGTACCCGAACAGGAAGAACACCAGGTAGGCCCAGCGGTTCCAGCCGGCGAAGCCCTCCTCCATGCCGAGGAACGCGTTGATCGCGGCGAGCGGCATGGTGGGCAGGAGCAGCAGCGTCGGACGACGTTCGACGGCCCGTCCGATCCGCTGCGCCGAGTCGGCCAGCGGCGCCGCGACCGGGGCGAGCAGCAGGCTGAAGGTCAACAGGAGTACGACGAACCACAGATGGCCCGTCTCGAAGTGCTCGCCGTCGATGACGAACGGGAGGTCGGCCGCGTCCGGACGGACGGTGAGGAAACGGGGCCAGAAACGCCAGTACGACTCGTCGTAGCCGGGGTCGGCGGCCCGCAGCCGCAGCCACTGGGGGAGCGGGCACAGCAGCAGCGTCGCGAGGACCAGCGGAACGCCCAGGCGCAGCAGGCGTTCCCGGGCGAACCGCCCCGCTCCGCGCCGACGGATGGAGTACCGGGAGCCGAGCCCGGCCACGAGGAACAGCATGGGCATCGCCCACACCACCCCGAGCCCTACGAACACGGTGACGGCCTCGGTCGTCTGCGCGTTCTTCACGTAGAAGTCGTCGTCCGGCGAGAAGACCAGGGCCGAGTGGAAGAAGACCAGGCCGAGGACGACGAACACGCGCAGCGCGTCGAGTTCGGTGCGCCGGGGAGCGGCGGCCGGGAGCTGCGTCTGCGTGCTCATCCGGACAGTGTGGGGGCGCGGCGGGGCCGCGCCCAGAGGAAGGGCTGCCTCCGGCACCGTCCGCCGGAGGCAGCCCCCGCGTGCACCGGAAGCGGCCGCCTCTCCGCCTCAGTGCACGCCGTGCGGGCGGAACTGCACGCTGATGCGTGGTCCCGTGGCGCGGGTGGTCTTCGGTATCGAGTGCTCCCAGGTCCGCTGGCAGGAGCCGCCCATCACGATGAGATCGCCGTGCCCCAGCGGACGCCGTACCGTGTCGCCGCCGCCGCGTATCGGGCGCAGCAGCAGATCCCGGGGCGCGCCCACCGACAGGATCGCGACCATGGTGTCCTCGCGCGCGCCCCGCCCGATGCGGTCCCCGTGCCAGGCCACGCTGTCCCGGCCGTCGCGGTAGTAGCACAGCCCCGCCGTGGTGAACGGCTCGCGCAGCTCCTCGGCGTAGTGCGCGGACAGTGCGTCCCGGGCCTCGGCGAGGACGGGGTGCGGCAGGGCGTCGTCGGCTCCGTAGAAGGCGAGCAGCCGCGGTACGTCGACCACGTGGTCGTACATCGTGCGCCGCTCGGCGCGCCACGGCACCTCTGAGGCCAGCTGATCGAACAGCTCGTCCGCCCCGCTGAGCCAGCCCGGCAGGACGTCGATCCAGGCGCCGTGGGAGAGCCGCGTACGGCGGATCCCGGCGAGGGAGCCGAGCCGCAGCTCGTCGGTCTGGTCGAACAGGGAGCCCTGGAGGTGCGTGGCCATGCGTCCAGCGTACCCCGAAATCGAAAATCTGTTCCCTTCGGGTGGGTGCCTCGTGTCGAGCCGAGTTTCCGACAGACCCTTTGGATACACGGGTGTATCGGATACATTCCCGTATCGAATGGAGGTCCGGCCATGGTGGTGGAGGAAACGACCCGACGCGTCACCAAGCGCCGCGTCCGCACACGGGCCAATCTGCTCGACGCCGCCTTCGCCGTGTTCGCCGCCAAGGGGTTCGGGCGGGTCTCGATCGAGGAGGTCTGCGAGGCCGCCGGCTACAGCAGGGGCGCGTTCTACTCCAACTTCGACAGCCTGGACGAGCTGTTCTTCGCCCTCTACCAGGAGCGCGCGGACCTGATCGCCGACCAGGTGGCCGGGGCCCTCGCCCTCGACGGACCCGGCCTGGACGTGCCCGCCGCCGTGGACCGGGTGACCGAGGTGCTGCTGCTGGACCGCGACTGGCTGCTGGTGAAGACCGACTTCCTGGTGCACGCCGCACGTGACCCGGCCGTCGCGCGGACCCTGCTGGAACACCGTGCCCGGCTGCGCGGCGCGATCGCCGAGCGGCTCGCCCGCGCGGGCGGCGACACCGCACTGCCCGCCGTGCTCGGCGACATCGACGGCGCCGCCCACGCGGTGGTCGCCGCGTACGACGGCGTCACCACCCAGCTGCTGCTGGACCGGGACGTCGAGCACGCCCGCGTCTGGCTGGGCCAGCTCCTCACCGCACTGCTCACCGACGGCAGCGGCGACACGACGGCCTAGCGGCAGCCGCAACATCCGCCCACCGGACCAGCGAACAGCGCCACCACCGTGTACCGAACAGCGCCACCACCAAGTTGAGGAAGGGACGGTCGCCATGGATGCCGACGTCATCGTCGTCGGAGCGGGACTCGCGGGCCTGGTCGCCGCGAGCGAACTGACCAGCCGGGGCCGCAGGGTCGCGCTGGTCGACCAGGAGAACGCCGCCAACCTCGGCGGGCAGGCCTTCTGGTCCTTCGGCGGACTGTTCCTCGTGGACTCCCCCGAGCAGCGGCGACTCGGCATCAAGGACTCCCTCGACCTGGCCTGGAACGACTGGCAGGGCAGCGCCGGGTTCGACCGGGTCGACGACGAGGACTCCTGGGCGGTGCGCTGGGCGCGCGCCTACGTCGAGTTCGCGGCCGGTGAGAAGCGCGCCTGGCTGGAGACGCACGGCATCAAGTTCCTGCCCACGGTCGGCTGGGCCGAGCGCGGCGACCTGCGCGCCGACGGCCACGGCAACTCCGTGCCCCGGTTCCACATCGCCTGGGGCACCGGCACGGGCGTCGTGGAGCCCTTCGTGCGGTACGCCAAGCAGGCCGCACGCGACGGACTGCTCACCTTCTACCACCGTCACCAGGTCGACGAGCTGGTCATCGAGGACGGCACGGCGCGCGGCGTGCGCGGAACGGTGCTCGCCGAGGACCACTCGCCCCGCGGTGTCTCCTCCAACCGCGACCACATCGGCGAGTTCGAGCTCACCGCCCGGGCCGTCGTCGTCACCACCGGCGGCATCGGCGCCAACCACGACATAGTCCGCCGCTACTGGCCCGAGCGGCTCGGCACCCCGCCCACCGAGATGGTCACCGGCGTCCCCGCCTACGTCGACGGGCGCATGCTCGACATCAGCGCGCAGGCGGGCGTACGACTGGTCAACCGCGACCGCATGTGGCACTACACCGAGGGCCTGCAGAACTGGGACCCGATCTGGCCCGGCCACGGCATCCGCATCCTGCCCGGCCCGTCGTCCATGTGGTTCGACGCCCTCGGCCGCAGGCTGCCCGACCCGTGCCTGCCGGGCTACGACACCCTCGGCACCCTCAAGCACCTGCGCACCGACCCCGACATCGCCGGCCACGACCACTCCTGGTTCATCCTCTCCCAGAAGATCATCGAGAAGGAGTTCGCGCTGTCGGGCTCCGAGCAGAACCCCGACATCACCGCCAAGGACCGCGCCGGGTTCCTGAGGGAGCGCGTGCTCGGCAAGGGTGCCCCGGGCCCGGTGGCCGCGTTCCTGCGCAACGGCGCCGACTTCGTGACCGCCCCGAACCTGGAGCAACTGGTCGAGAGGATGAACCAGCTGACGGACAAGGCGCTCCTCGACGCGGAGACCGTCCGGCGCCAGATCGAGGCCCGCGACCTCCAGATCGCCAACCCGTACAGCAAGGACTCCCAGGTGCAGGGCATCCGCAACGCCCGCCGCTACATCGGCGACCGCCTCGGCCGGGTCGCCACCCCGCACCGCATCCTCGACCCGGAGGCCGGCCCCCTCATCGGCGTCAAGCTGCACATCCTGACCCGCAAGACCCTCGGCGGCATCCAGACCGACCTCGACTCGCGCGCGCTCGGCGCCGACGGGACCCCGATCGACGGCCTGTACGCGGCCGGCGAGGTAGCCGGGTTCGGCGGCGGCGGTGTCCACGGCTACAACGCCCTGGAGGGCACCTTCCTCGGCGGCTGCCTCTTCTCGGGCCGGGCGGCGGGCCGGGCGGCGGCGCGGCAGACGGCCTGAGGCGACTCGCCCTACGCCTGGAGGAGGCGGGCCAGCACCGCAGCGTGACTCTCCGCGGGAGTCTTCGACGCGGTGAGCAGGGTCACCTCGCCCTGGCCCGCCAACTCCCGCACATGATCGAGGAGTTCGGCCGCCTCGGGGGCGGCCAGCTCCGCCTGGTAGCGCTCCGCGAACTCCTCGTACGACCCCTCGCCCGCGTGGTACCAGCGCCGCAGCTCGGTGGACGGGGTGAGCCCCTTGGGCCACTCGTCCACGCGGGCCGCGTCCTTGGACAGACCGCGCGGCCAGAGCCGGTCGACCAGGACGCGCACGCCGTCCTCCGGCTCGGGGGCTTCGTGGACGCGACGGATGCGGACGCTCATGGGCGGGCCTTTCCGGGCGGAACAAGGGCACTCGTGGAACCTGACGAGTTCCTCACAAGTGTGGGTCATGGTCGACGCATGATCACGTACAAGTCCCGTGTCGCCCTGCTCGGCGCCGCCCTGCTGCTGACCGGCTGCGGCGGCGGTGCCGCGGCGGCGCCGGACCACAAGCCGGCCGCCACCCGGCCCCCGGCCGGCACGCCGCTGCCCGACGTCGCCCTCGAAGTGGCCCCGCAGCAACTGCCCGGACTCGGCCCCGAGACCTGGGCGAAGGTGCCCGACGAGGCCCGGCAGGCCGTCGTCGTCACCGGAAGCGGCAGGAACTCCTCGCAGTCGACGGTCGTCCTGTACGAGCGGAGCGACATCGGCTGGGAGGCGGGCGCCGAGTGGCCCGCGCACAACGCCCTGCGCGGCTGGACCGGGAACCACCGCGCCGGCGACCTGCGTTCACCCATCGGCGTCTTCACGCTCACGGACGCCGGGGGCCTGCTGCGCGACCCCGGGGCCAGGCTGCCCTACGACCACGGCCCCGGATTCACCATCAACGGCACCGGCTTCGAGGGCGAGCCCCTCGCGGGCTCCTTCGACTACGTCATCGCCATCAACTACAACCGTGAGCCGGGCACCACACCCCTGGACTGGACCCGCCCGCTCGGCGCCGGACGCGGCGGCGGCATATGGCTGCACGTCGACCACGGCGGGCCCACACAGGGCTGCGTCAGCATCGCACGCGAGCACATGAGGGAACTGCTGCGCGCCCTCGACCCCGATCTGCGTCCCGTCGTCGTCATGGGCGACGCCAAGTCCCTCGCCCGCTGACCTCCCCGACCGCTTAGGATCCGCCGCGTGTGCGCACATGTGCTGGTCGCCGAGGACGACGAGATGCAGGCCGAACTCATACGGCGCTCCCTGCTGTCGGAGGGCCACACCGCGACCGTGGTCCACGACGGGTCGGCCGCCCTGGACGCCGCCCGGCGGCTCAGGCCGGACCTCGTCGTGCTGGACCTGATGCTGCCGGTCATCGACGGCTTCGGGGTGTGCCGGGTGCTGCGCCGGGACGACGACATTCCGGTGCTGATGCTGACCGCCCGCTCGGCCGAGGACGACGTCCTGCTCGGCCTCGAACTCGGCGCCGACGACTACATGACCAAGCCGTACAGCCCGCGGGAGCTGATGGCCCGCATCCGCACGGTGCTGCGCCGCAGCGGGCACGCCGCCGGCCGGCGGGAGGACCCCGTCGTACGGGCCGCCGGGATCGCCGTCGATCCCGAGCGGCACGAGGTGCGGTGCGACGGGGCGGCGGTGGACTGCACGCCGGCCGAGTTCGAGATCCTGCTGGCCCTGGTGGCCGAACCCGAACGCGTCTTCTCCCGGCGGCAGCTGCTGGAGTGCACCCGGGGCACCGACCGGGCATCCACCGAGCGGGCCGTCGACGTCCACATCATGAACCTGCGCAAGAAGATCGAGGCCGACCCGCGCAGCCCCGTACGGCTGCTGACCGTGTTCGGCGTCGGCTACAAGCTCAGCGGCGGCCGCGGATGACCCGGACCGTACCGCTGCGCAAGCGGCTTCTGGTCCGGCTGCTGATCGCCTCCGTGCTGATCGCCGTGTGCTCGGTCGCGGCGACGGCCTGGCTGGCGGTGGAGACCACCACCCGGGCGCTGCGCGAGGAACAGGGCCAGGTCCTCGCCGAGGACATGGACGTCCTCGCCCGGCTCAGCGGGTACGCCGCGACCCACCCGGACTGGAAGGGCGTCGGGGACACGGTCCGTGAGCTGTCCGCGCGCACCGGCCGCCGTATCGCCCTCACCACCACCGACCGCAGGACGATCGCCGACTCGGCCCCGGCCGGCACTTCGCTGCCGCCGCGCGCCGCCGCCACCGTCGACCCCCTGCACATCGACACCTACACGGAGCGCGGAGCGCAGCGCGGCGGCGTCGACCCCCGGGTCGTGGGACCGTACCGGGTGACCGACGAGGAACGGGCCAAGCTGCAGAAGCTCGCCTCGACGCGGCAGCGGTGCTTCGCCCGCAACGGCTACGACGCCGTCGTCGTGCAGACGCCGAGCGGCCGGCCGGTCGTCACCGACCACGACGGGCCCGTCGCGGGCGGCGTCGTGCCCGACGAGTGCGCCGACGGGCTGCTCAACACCACGACCCCGACCGAGAACAAGGCCCTGTCCGACCTGTCCGAGCGTGCTCGGAAGTGCCTCGACCGGCGTGGACTGAACGCCGGGACGCCGCCGTTCGTCACGGTCGACGTGACCGAGCAGCGGCTCGGCACCCGCTACCTCCTGGGAAAGACCAAGGGGACCGACGACCGTACGGCCGTGCGGGAGGCGGACCGCTGCGTCGACGAGGCACGCCACGCCCAACTCGACCCGTACGTCGCCCCCGTGGCCGAGCTGTTCCTGGGCGGCGGGGACACGACCGCCGTCCGCTTCGACATGTCGTCGGCGAACAAGGCCAAGGTCGTCGGCGCCGCCGGACTCGTCCTGGCGGTCACCGTGGCCGTCACCGCCGTCGTCGCCACCCGGCTCGTCCGGCCGCTGCGGGCGCTGACCGAGGCCGCCCAGCAGCCGCCCGAACTGCATGCGCGGGTGCCCGTCACCACCCGCGACGAGACGGGCATCCTCGCCGCGGCCTTCAACGAACTCGCCGAGCGCCGGGAGCGGCTGGAGGCGCAGCGCAAGGCGATGGTCAGCGATGTCGCCCATGAGCTGCGCACCCCGCTCACCAACATCCGCGGCTGGCTGGAGGTCACCCGCGACGGAGTCGTCGACCCGGATCACGCCCTGCTCGCCTCCCTGCACGAAGAGGCCCTCGTCCTCCAGCGCGTCATCGACGACCTCCAGGACCTGGCCGCCGCCGACGCCGGCACACTGCGTCTGCACCGCGAACGCGTCCGCGCCGACGAACTCCTCGACCAGGTCGCCGCCGCCCACCGCGTCGCCGCGGACACGGCCGGCGTCGCCCTGCGCACCGAGGCGGACAGTACTTCCTGGCTGGACGCCGACCCCGTCCGTATGCGCCAGGCCCTCGGCAACCTCGTCTCCAACGCCCTGCGCCACACACCGGCCGACGGCACCGTCACACTCACCGCCCGCCGCGACGGAGACGACGTCGTCCTCGACGTCACCGACACGGGGACCGGCATCGCCCCCGAGGACCTGCCGTACGTCTTCGACCGGTTCTGGCGGGCCGAGAAGTCCCGCAGCCGGCGTACCGGAGGCAGCGGGCTCGGACTGCCGATCGTCCGGCATCTGGTCGCCGCGCACGGGGGTACGGCCGAGGCGGCGAGCGAACCCGGCGCCGGATCCGTGTTCAGCCTGCGGCTGCCGGGAGCGGCCCCGCCCGCGTGAGGGCGGTGGCCGCCACCGGTCCCGACGGTCCAGTCATCCGGCCCGTTGCCGCAGCGCCCGTCGTTCCGCCTCGCTCGTGCCGCCCCATATCCCGGTGAACTGGTCCATGTCGAGTGCCCAGCGCAGACACTGGTCCCGGACCGAGCAGCGCCGGCAGACGGCCTTCGCCTGCTCGGTCTGCAACACGGTCGGACCGGACGTGCCGATCGGGTAGAAGAGGTCGGGGTCCTCATGGCGGCAGGCGGCGTGGTCTCGCCAGTCGTCCATCAAAGTCACCTGCGATCGTCGAACGTGCCCTCGGTGGATGCATTTACTCGTTTTCGAGTCGCCTGTCGATGCGCAAGTGAAACCCGGTCGGACACCGGCGAATCCGGTCACTGTTCCCGCATGCCCCACGGGGAGCCGTACTCGGTCAGCAGATCGAGGAAGGGACGCGCCGGGAAGGCCTCCGGGCCGAGCACGCCGGCGCCCGACCAGGCGCCGCCGGCGAGGAGTTCGAGGGCGACGACGGGGTTGACGGCCGTCTGCCACACCACGGCCTGGGAGCCGTACTCCTTCATGGACCACTGGTTGTCGACCACGTGGTACAGGTACACCTCGCGCGCCTCGCCGTCCTTGACGCCCCGCACCCAGGTGCCCGCGCAGGTCTTGCCGTGCATCCGCTCGCCCAGCGTCGCCGGATCCGGCAGACACGCGGCCACGACGTCCCGGGGCGAGACCCGCACCGGCCCGTCGGCGCTCGGCACGGTCACCGGCTCGGTGCGGTCGAGGCCCAGCAGGTGCAGCGTCTTCAGGGTGTTGATGAACTCCTCGCCCAGGCCGTACTTGAACGTCACCCGGTTCGCGTCGACCCAGCGCGGGACCAGGAGCACCTCCTCGTGCTCCACGTTCACGCACTCGACCGGGCCGATGCCCTCGGGGAAGTCGAACACCTCGGGCTCGCTGAACGGCTCGGTGGTGAACCAGCCGCGGCCGTCCTCGTAGACGACAGGCGGGTTGAGGCACTCCTCGATGGTCGTCCAGATGCTGAAGGACGGCGCGAAGTCGTAGCCGTCGACGGTGAGGTTCGCGCCGTCGCGGACCCCGATCTCCTCGATCTCGTCGAAGAGCTCGTCGGCGGCGTGCCGGGCGAACACGTCCGACAGGCCGGGCTCCACGCCCATGCCTACCAGCGCCAGCATCCCCGCCTTCTCCCAGTCGGCGGCCTGCTCGAACTGGGCGTCACCCAGCTTGATCCCGCACTCCTCGTACGGCCGCTCCGGATGGGGGTGCGACAGCGACATCGCCATGTCGACATACGTGGCCCCGGCCGAGCGCGCGGCCTGGAACAGGGGCATCACGAAACGCGGGTCGGTGGCGTTGAGCAGCACGTCGCACGCGTGCCGCTCCAGCAGCGCGGTGACCGCCGGCTCGTCGCTCGCGTCCACGCGCTCGGCCCGGAAACGGGCGTCGCCCCTGAGCGCCGCCACGGCCGCCTCGGCACGCGCGAGGTCGTAGTCGGCGACCACCATCGCCTCGAAGAACGGACGGCGGGCCGCGATCCGG
Source organism: Streptomyces coerulescens (assembly GCF_042657965.1). NCBI lineage: Bacteria > Bacillati > Actinomycetota > Actinomycetes > Kitasatosporales > Streptomycetaceae > Streptomyces > Streptomyces coerulescens. The sequence continues at coordinate 18,036 of NZ_JBHSKM010000025.1, read as the reverse complement.
GTGATGGCGGTACCCACCCCGCCGGCACCCACGAGCAGTACACGCATGACAAGACTCCCTCGGCTGAAGGTCTGGGAAAGGTCTACGACGTGGTGGGGCCCCGCCCAGATAGAACGCCTGCCGCTCACGTAAGGTCAATGGCGTTGGCATAAGGCGGGGTGTTCGGCGGAGCGGCACCAGGACGGAGAGCATCGTGCCCAAAGCGGTCGTCCCGGAGGAGAAGCGGCGCCGCAGGCGTCCCACGAAGAGCGGCACCGTGCTGTCCGAGCGGCTGATCGTCGAGACGGCGCTGCGGATGCTGCGCGAGCACGGCAGCGCCGGTCTCACCGCCCGCCGCCTCGGCCTGGCCCTCGACGCCGACCCGAGCACGCTGTACCGCTACTTCCGCGGCATGGACGACCTGACCCTGGCCATCGGCGACGCGCTGATCGGGCAGGCGCTTCAGGGCTGGGAGCCGACGGGGGAGTGGCGCGAGGACCTGCGCTCCGTCGGACTGCGCATCCACGCCGCGTACGTCGCCCATCCGCAGGCCGCGGTGCTGACGACCAGCCGGGTCACCGGGCGGGCGAACGAACTCGCCGCCGACGAGACGGTGCTGGACGTGTTGCGCACGGCGGGGTTCTCGCTGGCGGACACCGTGCGGATCTATCACGCGTTCATCGACCAGACCCTGGCCTTCGCGGCGTTGGACGCGGCATCGCTGGCGCTGCCCCGTGAGTCACTGCGCGCAGACGAGGAGAAGTGGCGTTCGACGTACGCCCGCCTGCCGCGCGCCACGCATCCCCGGATCGCGGAGGCGGCGCCGTTGCTGGCCAATCGCATGGTGACCAGCGCGTATCCGACGGCGCTGGAGATGCTGCTGGACAGTGCCGCAGCCCAATGGGAGGCACGGCACGGCTGACTCCCTCAAGGGGCGCGGGGAACTGCGCGACCGGCCCCGACGGCGCCGCAGCCGAACAACGACCCACTCAACCGCGCAGTTCCTCCGCTGCCGCTGCCGTAACCGCCTCCGTCACCGCCGCCAACGCCGGAGAGTCCAGCTTCCACTGCTGCCAGTACAACGGCACGTCGACCGGACGGTCCGGCGCCAGCTGCACCAGGCGCCCGTCCGCCAGGGGCGCGTGCGCCTGCGCCTCGGGGATGAGGCCCCAGCCCAGTCCGGCCACGACGGACGCGAGGAAACCCTCCGAGGTCGGCACGTGATGCCGTACCGCACTCGCGCCGGTGCGGGAGTGCAGCAGTCGCCGGACGAACGCGTCCTGCAGATCGTCGCTACGGTCGAACGCCATCACCGGCGCCCGCGCGAGCGCCTCCCGCAGGGAACCGCCGAGATGCCGCTCGGCGAACTCCGGGCTCGCCGCCGCCAGATACCGCATCCGCCCCAGCGATCGCACGGAGCAGCCCGCCACCGGGTCCGGCGAGGACGTCACCGCGGCCATCACCAGCCCCTCCCGCAACAGCGTCGCCGTCCGGCTCTCGTCCTCCCGCCGCAGCTCGAAGCAGAGCCGAGGCTCCTGCGGCACGCGCGTGAGCACGCCCAGGAACCAGGTCGCCAGTGAGTCGGCGTTGACCGCGACCGACACCCGCGTCGCCTCCCCGGCGCCGCTCAGCCCCAGCTCGGCCCGGGCGTCGCGCTCCAGCCGGGCCAGCTGACGGGCGAAGCGGACCACGACCTCGCCCGACTCGGTCGGCCGCACCGGCTTGGTGCGCACCAGCAGCACCCGCCCCGTGCGCTGCTCCAGCGCCTTCACGCGCTGGCTCACCGCCGACGGCGTCACATGCAGCGCCGCGGCGGCCGCGTCGAAGGTGCCCTCGTCCACCACCGCCAGCAGCGTCCGCACCTGGTCCAGGGGAAGCTCGGTCAGCTCGGTCTTCACGACAGCTAAGGATACGTAAGAATCTTTAGCTGTACGTCAAGAGATCGTCTCCCTAGCGTGAAGGGCATGACAAACGCCTTGACCACCGCGGCCGCCGGATTCGGCACCGGCCTCTCCCTGATCGTCGCCATAGGCGCCCAGAACGCCTTCGTCCTGCGCCAGGGAATCCGCCGGGACGCCGTCCTCGCCGTCGTCGGCATCTGCGCCCTGTCCGACGCGCTCCTGATCACCCTGGGCGTGGCCGGCGTCGGCGCGGTGGTCGTGGCCTGGCCGGGGGTGCTCACGGCGGTCGCCTGGGTCGGCGGGGTGTTCCTGCTCGGCTACGGCGTGCTCGCCGCCCGCCGGGTCTTCAAGCCCGGCGGTGCCCTGGTGACCGAGGGCGACGTGGCGGGGTCACGGCGGCGGGCGGTGCTGACCTGCCTCGCCATGACCTGGCTCAACCCGCACGTCTACCTCGACACCGTCTTCCTGCTCGGCACGGTCGCCGCCGACCGCGGCCCGCTGCGCTGGACCTTCGGCCTCGGCGCCGCGCTCGCCAGTCTGGTCTGGTTCGCCGCGCTCGGCTTCGGCGCGCGACTGCTGAGCCGCCACCTCGCCAAGCCGGCCGCCTGGCGGGTCCTTGACGGGGTGATCGCCGCGACGATGATCGCCCTCGGCGCCTCCCTCATAGCCGGAACCTGAGACGCCGATCCGAACACCTGGCCGGTGCTGCCATAGTGATCTCCGGACGAGAAAGATGTAACGAGCATCCAGGGATCGCGTGGACACCAGCGAGAGCAGTACCGAACCCCAGAAGAAGGATCCTTCCCCGAAGCCGCCCGCCCGGCGCGGCCGGCGCCGCTGGGCGATGGACACCCGCCCGCTGCGCCGCCCCGCCTTCCGCCGGCTGTGGTCCTCGACCATCGTCACGGCCGTCGGCAGCCAGCTCACCGCGGTCGCCGTGCCCAAGCAGATCTACGACATCACCGGCTCCTCGGCCTGGGTCGGCGCCGCGAGCCTCGCCGGACTGCTGCCGCTGGTGGTGTTCGCCCTGTGGGGCGGCGCCATCGCCGACAGCATGGACCGCCGCAAACTGCTCCTCGTCACCAACGCCGGCATAGCCGTCACCTCGCTGCTGTTCTGGCTCCAGGCCGTCACCGGCATGGAGTCGGTGGCGGCGCTGATGGTGCTGCTCGCCGTGCAGCAGGCGTTCTGGGGGATCAACTCCCCGGCCCGCAACGCCTCCATCGCCCGCCTGGTGCCCGCCGACGAACTGCCCGCCGCCAACGCCCTCGGCTCGACCGTCATGCAGACCGGCCAGGTCATGGGACCGCTACTGGCCGGCGTGCTCATCCCCGTGATCGGCCTGGCGGAGCTGTATCTCATCGACGCGCTCGCCCTGTGCGTGACCGTCTGGGCGGTCGTCAAGCTGCCCGCGCTGCCGCCCCTGAAGGCCGCCGCCGAACGCCGCGCGGGCATACGGGAGATCGTGGCCGGCTTCCGCTACATCGCCCTGCACAAGGTGCTGTTGCTGTCCTTCCTGGCCGACATCATCGCGATGGTCTTCGGCATGCCCCGCGCCCTGTTCCCCCAACTCGCGGGCCAGACCTACGGGTCGTACGGCGAAGGGCTCGCCCTCGGTCTGCTGTTCGCGGCGATCCCGATCGGCGCGGTGGCCGGCGGCCTGTTCTCCGGCACCTTCTCCCGGGCCCGTCGGCACGGCTGGATGGTGATCGGCGCGGTTGTCGCCTGGGGCGCGGCCATCACCGCGTTCGGGCTCAGCGACAGTCTGTGGCTCGCGGTGGTGTTCCTGGCCCTCGCCGGGGTCGCCGACATGGTCTCGATGGTCTTCCGCGGGGCGATCCTGCTGTCCGCCGCCAGCGACGAGATGCGCGGCCGGATGCAGGGGGTGTTCACGGTCGTCGTCGCGGGCGGCCCGCGTCTCGCCGACGTCCTGCACGGCACGGCGGGCTCGTCCTTCAGTCCCCGAACGGCCACAGCGGGCGGCGGCCTGCTGGTCATCGTCCTCATGCTGGGCCTGACCGCCGCACTGCCCGCCCTGCGGCGCTACCGCGTCTGACGCTCACAGCACGCTGCGCCGGTGCTGCCCGTATTGCTCCATCAGCTTGCCGCGGGTCATCTCCAGCCGGTGCGCGAGGATTTCGGCGACGTACCGCACCAGCAGCATCCCGAGCTGTGTGTCCTCCTCGCACAGGCGCAGCACCGCCTCCGCCTCGAACTCGTAGGCGCGCACGGGGCTGAAGGCCTCCGCGCCGAAGTCCCACTGGTACGGCGGGAACAGCCAGGACCAGCCCAGCAGATCACCGGCCCCGAGGCTCGCGACGGTGACCCGCTGGAGGGACGTCACGCGCTGGTCGAGGGAGACGGCGCCCGAGCGGATGACCCAGAAGCGGTCGGCCGTGCCGCCCGCCTCGAAGATCCGGGCGTCCTCCGGGAAGGAGACCTCCCGGGAGAGCGACATCAGGCGCTGGCGCTGCGGCGGCGGAAGGGCGGTGAGCAGTTTGATCGCTTTGGTCATGACACGGGGCTCCTCGCCGAGGACTGAGGTTCCGGTGCGTTCCCTGCGTCCATTTCAGCCCGTGCGGCCGCGCTGAGCACCTCGGCGGAGAGCGGTTTCGGCCGGGAATCCCGGGACGGGCCGCCGAGGGCATGAAAAAGCCCTGGCTGGACGGGGGAAGCCAGCCAGGGCCGTATGCGGTGGTGCACGGGGGACTTGTTCGATCCACCCCGTGACCACGTATGTATGAACCGTAAACCATCTTGCCGGATTCCGCGTAACCGAGACCCGGGCACGTGACCGGTTTCACTCGGATCCGGGTTTCATCCCTGGTCGGAGTGCTTGCCAGGGGTCAGGATCTCGTCCAGCACCGTGATCACGCTCTCGTACGCCAGAGTCCGTACGGCGGCATCGCGAGCCGCCTCGGGGTCGGTCGACCTCAGCTGCTCGCTCCGTTTCCGCCAGGAACGCTCCTCCTGCCGGGCACTGGCCCGGGCTCGTTGCATCCGTCGCAGCAGTTCGTCTGAGTCCACGACATCGGTCATGACAACCGCGTACCCGCGAATCGCCCCGATGTGCGTTCCGCGCCGCACGGTCATCCGTCCGGTGCCTTCACGGGTACCCCCAGCGGGCGGGCCAGACCGGTCACGCCTTCGTCGAGACGTTGCAGATGGCGCAGGACACGGTCGGTGATCCGGCCGTAACGCGGGATGCCGGGTGTGCTCGGGCCGAGGAGGGAGGCGATGCTGGGGCCGGTCTCGATCTGGGCGGTGGAGTGTTCGTCGCCGACGTGGGCGCCGATCGCCTGGAGGTTGTGCTCGATGCGGCCGGCGGCCCGGCGCAGCCTGGGGTCGGCCGCGATCGAGGGGTGGGTGGGCAGCAGCTCGGCGGTCGCGGCGAGCGAACGGGCGTGGAACGCGCACGTCTCCAGCAGCGCGACGACATAGCGGGCGGTCTCCCGGCGGGCCCGAAGCGGCGTGACCGGGTGGGTGAGGGGTTTGGTGGCGGCCCGCAGGTCGGCCAGCGCCTGGTCGAGGTCGCGTGCCTCGTCGAGCAGGTCTGCGGGTGGTTCGCCGCTGAGCTGGTCGACGGCGCTGCGGGTGACGTCGCCGAGGCGTTCGAGCACGGTGGCGAGCAGGTCGTTGGTCCGGCGGTCCGTCTGCACCGGCAGCACGAACGCCGCCGCGATCACCCCGCAGGCCGCGCCGAGCGCCGTCTCCCCGATGCGCAGCACCAGCACCGAGAGGCTGTAGGTGTGCAGCAGGGTGTAGAGCAGACCCAGCGCCGCCGTGACGAAGAAGGACACCGCCGTGTACGACAGCGGCGCCGAGTAGAACATCGCGAACACGAACAGCAGCACCAGCGCGAACGCCGTCCAGGTGTTGTGCCCGACGGCGCCGGCCAGCACGATGCCGGCCAGGACGCCGAGGACGGTCCCCAGCAGTCGGCGGTAGCCCTTGACCAGGATCTCGCCCGTGGACGCGGTGTTGAGGAACACGATCCAGCAGGTCAGCACCGCCCAGTACCAGCGGTCCCGGGACAGCAGCTCGCCGCCCACGATGGCCAGCGTCGACCCCACGGCGACCTGCACCGCGGCCCGCGTGGTGGGCCGGCGCAGCCCGGTCTCCTCCTCCGCGGGGGTCTCCTCGTCGGCGTCGAGCACCGCGTCCTCGGCGTCGAGCTCCTCGCGCGAGCGGGCGGTCGCCGGGCTGTCGTCCGACTCGTCCTGGGCCCCGCCGAGCGCGATCCGCAGCCCGAGGACCGCACGGGCGGCCTCGCCGACGGCCCGGAACACGTCCTGCACGGCGGGCGACGCGACCGGCAGGTTGTCCTCGTCGCGGTAGCCGAGGAGCCGGTTGCGCAGCTGGGCGACCGAGGTACCGGCCGCCTGTTCGATTGGGCGCAGCACGAGCAGCCGCAGCACATGAAGGTCCCGGCGCAGTGTCTCCGTCGCCTCGTCCCGCACGGGCTGCCGCCCGCCCGCCGGGACGGGCGCGCCCGGCAGATGCATGGCGAGCGTGTCCACGCGCTCGGCCCCACGGGCCCGCAGCAGCGACAACCCCAGCCGTTCGGCGGCGATCTCCGCGTCCGCCACACGGCGTTGGACGAGAGCGGCCACCCGCTCGTCGGCGGTCCCCCCTTCCAGCCGGCCCTGGATCAGCAGAGCCGTCTCGTGCAGCCGGGCGGTGCCCTCGCGCACCTGCTCCAGGGCCCGGTCGGCGTCCTCGGGCCCGGCGTCGAGCAGGCCGAGCTGGGCGGACAGCAGCTGGGCCAGCCGGGCACGGAATGCCTCGCGCAGCCGTTCCAGCACGCCCGTCGGTGTCTCCGGTACGAGCACGAACCGCACCAGCGCGCCGCACCCGAAGGCCACGGCGACCGCGCGGAACAGCTCGGGCAGCTCACCGACGGAGGCGCCGACGAACAGGGACACGAAGTAGATCTGGAAGCCGATCAGACCGAGCGCGGTGCCCCGGTCGCCGAACCGGCGGCCGTAGACGGCACAGAAGATGAGCGCGACGAAGACCAGGTCGCCGGCCAGGACATTGCTGTGCAGAGCGGCCGCCAACGTCATCGACGCCAGCGCCACCGGCAGCCCCAGCGCCAGCGTGACAGCCTGCTGCCCGCGCTGCTTCTCCCGGATGGCGAAGGTCGAGACCATCGCCGCCAGCGCCCCCGCCACCAGATGGGTCACGTCGGTGCCGAACAGGGCGAGCACGGCGACCGCGAGCGCGATCGAGCCCGCCGTGCGCAGCCCGGCCGTCAGTCTCAGCAGACCCGGGTCCGAGGCCGCGGCACGGTCGCGCAGCCGCGCCCGGACCGGCCCTCCCGCTGCCCTCACGCCGCCGTACTCACTCCCGCTCTCTTCCCGCTCCCACCGCGCACCGCGGCCCGCCCGGCACCGTCACCTCACTCGGCCGTCCCCTCGGCCGCGCCGGCCGCGCCTTTCCCGTCGACCTGCGCCCGCAGCTCCTCCGGCGTCATGTAGGCGTGGACGAACTCGAAGTCCTTGAGCTTGGCGGGGGTGCGGGACTGGAATCCGGTCCGCACGAAGTCGTCCCCGGCGACCGCGTTGAGCAGCCAGTTCGTCATGACCCGGGTCTTGGCGACATTGGTGCGCAGCGCCGACCAGTGATACCCGCGGGCCACGGCCATCGCGGGCAGCCCCTTGAGCTCCACGCCGAGGGGCTTGGAGACGGCGTCACGACCGCCGAGGTCGACGACCAGCCCGAGGTCCTTGTGCCGGTACGGCCGCAGCGGCTGGTCGCGCAGGGCCGCGATGACGTTGTCCGCGACGACCTTGCCCTGGCGCATCGCGTGCTGGGCGGTGGGCGGGCAGACGGCGCCCTCCTCGTCCTTGGCCGTGTCGGGTACCGCGGCGGCGTCGCCGAGCGCGAACACCCCGTCGTGGCCGGGCAGGTTCATCTCGGCGGTGACCGCGAGCCGGCCGCGGACCGTCTCCGCGCCCAGCGTGGCGATCAGCGGGCTGGCGACGACGCCGGCGGTCCAGATCAGTGTGCGGGTGGGAATCACCCGGCCGTCGGTGAAGGTGACCTCCTCGGGGCCCGCCTTCGCGATGGACACGCCCAGGGAGATCTCGACGCCGCGCCTGCGCAGGATCTCCTGGGCGTCGGTGCCGAGCTTCTCGCCGAGCTCCGGCATCAGCCGCGGTGCGATGTCGATCAGATGCCACTTGATCAGTTTCGGGTCCAGCCGCGGATAGCGCTTGACCGCGTTGTGGGTCAGCATCTGCAGGCACGCGGCGGTTTCGGTGCCGGCGTACCCGCCGCCGACCACCACGAACTGGAGCCGCGCCGCCCGCTCGTCCGGGTCCTGGCTGGCGTCGGCGAGGTCCAGCTGCGAGATGACGTGGTCGCGCAGGTAGGCGGCCTCGGCGAGCGTCTTCATGCCGTAGGCGTTGTCGGTCAGTCCCGGGATGTCGAAGGTCCGGGTGATGCTGCCGGGGGCCAGCACGATGTAGTCGTACGGCTCGTTGAGGAGCTTGTCGGTGATGGTGCGGATGACGCAGACCTTCGACGCGAGGTCCACGCCGATGGCGCCGCCCGGGATGATCCGGGTGCGGTACCTGCGGCTGCGGCGCAGCGACACGGCGATCGACTGGGGGGTGAGGACGCCGGAGGCGACCTGGGGCAGCAGCGGCAGGTAGAGCTGGTAGGAGGACGGCGTCACCAAGGTGATCTCGGCCTCGTCCGGGGAGAGTTTGCGTTCCAGCCGGCGAACGCATCCGACTCCGGCGAAGCCTGCGCCAACCACCAGGATCCTGGGTCGTGTCACGGTGATCATCCCTTCTGCGGCTCCAGGCGGTCTGCCTCGACGACGTTCGCCTGCCCCTGGATCGCGGCTTCGCACGCCTCGATCCCACCGTGCCACCGGTCGTTCCGCCAGCCGGGCGCGGCAGGCAGATGAACCCGTCGTGAGCCACCTTGCCCCAACCTGCGCCGGGGCACACCGGTTCGGAAGTGAAAGACGTGTCCGCGGGATCTCTTGACGGGCCCTTGGTCCGGACCTAACTTCCGTACTGCTCATCCATATAAGGGACCGCGATTCATGTACATGAACCATGTGGTCACCCCCCACATCCGACAGGAGGCAGGATGCGCCCAGGACCGCGCACCCTCACCATCAGCACGGCGCTGTGCGCCACGGCGCTGCTCGCCGCACCGCACGCCTTCGCCGAAGTCGAGCCCGGGGGCTGGCAGTCGGTGTCCTCCAGCTACACCGAGCAGGAACGGGGCTGCGGCCAGATCGACGGCCTGACCTTCCGGCTCACCTGCTCCACCGCCAGCGGCGACCAACGGGCTGAACGCCGCTATGCCACCTACACCGGGGGAACGCGCCAGTTCGAGGGCTACTTCCGCATCACCAGCCTCAGCGGCACCCGGATCAGCCTCAAGCAGACCTTCCACGAGTCGGGCTCCGGCCCGTACTTCATGCTCGCCGTCGAGCGCGGCGGCAGGCTGTACGCGGTGCACGGCGGCACCACGCTCTCGAACGCCGGGACCGTCGGCGCGACCGTCCGCGTCAACACCGTCCACCAGGTCGGCTCCCAGCACCGCACCTACATCAACGGCTCGCTGAAGCACACCTACGCCAGCCCCGGCGGCAGCTTCTACGACAAGTTCGGTGCCTACCGCACCAACAGCGGCAACGGGACGGCCACCGTGGAGTGGAGCAACATCCACTTCTGGCGCAAGTAGCGGCCGCCGTATGCGAGGAAAGGCGCGTATCGCGGCTTCGGCAGCGCTGATCCTGGCGCTGCCGGCCTGCTCGGCCGAGAAGGACCAGCCGCTGCGGGGTGCCCTCACCACGGCCACCGACATCGACCTGACCTGGCGGGACGAGCGACCCGGGATCGCGGGCCACGTCCTGGAGTTCGCGACCGACGAGGACGGCCCATACACCGTCCTTCAGTACCTCGCGCCCCAGGTCACCCGCTACCGCCACCCCGACCTGCTGCCCCACACCACCTTCCACTACCGGCTGACCTCCTACCGGGGCCCCACTACAAGACCGCACCTCACCGAGCGGACGGACGGCATCCGCCTCACCTGGACCGACGACTCCTCGGCCGAGGACGGCTACCTCCTGGAGACCCGCAAGAAGGACGCCGAGCGCTACGACCCCGTCGCCGTCCTCGACCCCGGCACCGAGGCCACCGACTTCGTCCCCCTGCCCGAGGAACGACACGCCGCCTATCGCGTCCGTGCCTTCGTCCTCGGGGAGCGGTCGAACATCGTGCGGCTGACCACGGGCGAATAGCCGCGCTCAGCCGAACACGTTGTCCGAGTCGTCCCAGTGCGCGAACTCGTCCGACAGCTGCTCACGCGGCACACGCGAGCGGGCCTGGTACATCGCGTCGATCTGGAGCGCGTAGTGCCGCACGATCTCGTCCCGCCGCAGCTTCATCGACGGCGTCAGCAGACCGCTGGCCACGTCGAACTGCTCCGCCAGCACCCGGAACACCCGGATCGACTCCGGGCGCGACACCGCGCTGTTGGCCGCGGCGACGGCCCTGGCGACCTCCTCGCGCAGCGCGTTCTCCTCGCGTGCCTCCCGCATCCGCGCGTCGCTGCGCACGGCGAGGGAATCGCGCCAGTAGGACAGGAAGTCGGGGTCCAGAGTGATCAGGGCCCCGACACAGGGCCTGTTGTCGCCCACGACCACCGCCTGGTGGACCAGCGGATGCATCCTCAGCCGCTGCTCCAGGAGCGCCGGCGAGACGCTCTTGCCGCTGCTCGTGACGACGACGTCCTTCTTGCGCCCCGTGATCGTCAGATAGCCGTCGGAGTCCAGCCGTCCCAGATCCCCGGTGGCCAGCCAGCCGTCGCGCAGCGCGGCCCGCGTCGAGGCCTCGTCGTTTACATAGCCCTGGAACACCGACGCCCCGCGCACCAGGATCTCCCCGTCGTCCGCCACCCGGATGTCGATACCCGGCAACGCCTGCCCCACCGTCCCCGACATCTCACGGCCCAGCGGCTGCGCCGTGACCCCGCCGCTGGTCTCGGTCAGCCCGTACCCGTCGTTCACATAGATGCCGACACCCTCGTAGAAGAGGGAGAGCTCACGGTTCAGGGAAGAGCCGCCGGACGAGCCGAGCAGCACCCTGCCGCCCAGCGCGGTGCGGAACTTGCGGTACACCGTCCGCTCGTACAGGGCATGTTGCAGCCGCAGATCGAAACCGGGACCCGGGCCGCCGCCCAGCCGCTGCCGTTCCAGGGCGGCCGCGAAGTCCCGGGCGGTGTCGGCGGCCCGCTCGAACAGGGCACCCCGGCCCGCCTGCTGGGCCACCCGCAGCGCGTTCTTGTAGATCTTCTCGAAGATCGACGGCACGCCGCAGAAATAGGTGGGCCGGAAGCTGCGCAGGGCGGCCGACAGCGCCTCCTCGCGCAGGTCGGGTTCGTGCCCCATCAGCATGCCGCCGCGGATGCACAGGGTCTGCACCAGCAGGCCGTACACATGGGAGAAGGGCAGGAAGGCGAGGACGGACGCCTGCCCTCCGGGTGGCACCACCTTGTGGCCCCAGCCCGCGAGCAGCGTGTCGCACGGGTTCGCCAGATTCCGGTGACTGAGTGCGCACCCCAGCGCCCGCCCCGTCGTGCCGGACGTGTAGGAGACGAGCGAGGTGGAGTCCGGCAGCACGATGCGGCGCAGCGACTCGACCGTGGTGAGCGGGACGAACTCACCCCGCTCCACGATCTGTGCGAGCGCTCCCGCGTCCAGCTGCCAGACGTGCCGCAGCCGCGGCAGCGAGCCGCACACCGAGCCGACGGTCATGACGGCCTGCTCGTCCTCGACCACCACGCCCACGCACTCGGCGTCCCGCAGGATCCACTCGACCTGGTCGCGCGACGCCGTCGGATAGATCGGGACCACCTCGGCGCCCACCGTCCACAGCGCGTAGCTGAGCACCGTCCACTCGTACCGGGTACGCGCCATGATGGCCACGCGGTGGCCCGGTGAGATGCCGGAAGCGACCAGTCCCTTGGCCAGATCGGCCACTTCGTCGCGCAGTTCCACGGCGGTCACCTCCTCCCACACGGGGGAGGAGGGGTCGGGACGGCGCGCGAGCATCGGCAACGTGGGGTTGACGGCCGCCATCTCGAAGAGACTGTCGGCGAGCCCGCCGGTCAGGGGCGTGACACTGGGGGGAGCGAGGCCGAGGTCGCGCATGTGCACTGCTCCAGATGTGTACCGGGTGTGACGTCACCGACGAGTTCCGTTATCGGCGCTGCCCGAATCTAGCCCAGCCGGGACCGGATGGGGTCACGAACGGAGAACTCCGGCGTCACATCCGTTCAGGCAGCAGCCACACCGTCGCCAGCGGAGGCAGCGTCAGGCCGATGTGCCCGTCCTCCGGCTTGACGGGACCGGGGTTGGTGACGTCGCTCCCGCCGTAGCGCGCGGCGTCGGTGTTGAGGGCCTCGTGCCAGGCGACCACGGAATCGGGCACGGCGAGACGGTAGTCGTGGCGGACCACGGGGGAGAAGTTGCTGACGGCGAGCAGCGGCGTGCCGTCGGAGCCGAACCGCAGGAAGGCGAAGACGTTGTCGTCGCCGGCGTCCCCGAGCACCCACCGGAACCCTCCCGGGTCGGTGTCCCGTTCCCACAGGGCCGGGGTCGCCCGGTAGCGCGCGTTCAGGTCCGCGACCAGATCCCGTACGCCCTCATGGTCGCCGGCCGACGCGTACCCGGGATCGAGCAGCCACCACTCCGGACCATGTGCCTCCGACCACTCGGCGCCCTGTGCGAACTCCTGTCCCATGAAGAGCAGTTGCTTGCCCGGGTGTGCCCACATGAAGCCCAGATACGCACGGTGGTTGGCGCGGCGCTGCCACCAGTCGCCCGGCATCTTCGACACCAGCGCCTGCTTGCCGTGCACGACCTCGTCGTGCGAGATCGGCAGGACATAGTTCTCGCTGTAGGCGTACACCATCGAGAACGTCATCTCGTTGTGGTGGTACTTGCGGTGTACGGGCTCCTTGGCGATGTACTGGAGCGAGTCGTGCATCCAGCCCATGTTCCACTTCAGCCCGAACCCGAGCCCACCGCTGTCGGTCGGCCGGGTCACCCCGTCCCAGGCGGTCGACTCCTCCGCGATCGTGACGACCCCGGGGTTGCGCCGGTACACCGTGGCGTTCATCTCCTGGAGGAACGCCATCGCGGCCAGGTCCTCCCGCCCGCCGAACACATTCGGCGCCCACTGCCCCGAGTCCCGCGAGTAGTCGAGGTAGAGCATGGAGGCGACGGCGTCCACCCGGAGCCCGTCGATGTGGAACTCCTCGCACCAATACGTGGCGTTGGCGACGAGGAAGTTGCGTACCTCGGTCCGCCCGTAGTCGAACTCGTACGTCCCCCAGTCCGGATGCTCGGCCCGCCGCTCGTCCCCGGGCTCGTACAGCGGCTCCCCGTCGAACCGGGCCAGCGCCCAGTCGTCCTTCGGGAAATGGGCGGGCACCCAGTCCACGATCACCCCGATACCGGCCCGGTGCAGGGCGTCGACGAGGTACTTGAAGTCGTCCGGTGAGCCGAGCCGCGCGGTCGGCGCGTAGAAGCCGGTGACCTGGTAGCCCCAGGAACCGGCGAACGGATGCTGCGCGACCGGCATGAACTCGACGTGTGTGAAGCCGAGGTAGTTGACGTACGCCGGGAGCTGCTCGGCGAGTTCCCGGTACGTCAGGCCCGGCCGCCAGGACGGGAGATGGACCTCGTAGACCGAGAACGGGGCCTGGTGCACCGGGACGTCGCCCCGGTGCGCCATCCACTGCTCGTCGCCCCACTCGTAGTGCGAGGCGTGCACGATCGACGCCGTGTCCGGCGGGACCTCCGCACGGCGTGCCATGGGGTCCGCCTTGAGGAAGCGGTGACCGTGCCGGGAGGTGATCTCGAACTTGTACCGGGTGCCCTCGCCGATGCCGGGCAGGAACAGCTCCCACACCCCCGACGCCCCGAGCGACCGCATCGGGAACGCGGTCCCGTCCCAGCACGTGAAGTCCCCGGCGACCCGCACACCCCGCGCGTTCGGCGCCCACACCGTGAAGCGGGTGCCGGACACGCCCTGATGGGTCATCGGCTCGGCGCCGAGCGCCTTCCACAGCTCCTCGTGCCGGCCCTCCCGGATCAGATGCAGGTCGAACTCGCCGAGGGCGGGCAGGAAGCGGTACGGGTCGTGCACCTCACGCTCGTCCGACCCGTCCTCGGCGTACGACACCAGCAGCGTGTACGCGGGGATCGCGTCCACGGCGAGTACGGCGGAGAACAGACCGCCGCCCTCCGAGACCAGCGCGGTGCGCTCGCCCTCGACCACGACGCTCACCGCACGTGCGAACGGGCGCAGCGCCCGGAACGCGATCCCGCCGGGGACCGGATGCGCCCCGAGCAGGGCGTGCGGATCGTGGTGGGCGCCCGACAGCAGGCGCTCACGCTCGGCCGTATCGAGGACGGGCGCGGTGACGAGCCGGCCGGCGCCGGCCGACTCGGGCCGCGAGGTCTCGTGCAGGGCCATGGGGTCAGGCTCCTCTCACGGCGAGGCGTTCGATCGCCGCCATCGGTACGGGCAACCAGTCGGGGCGGTGCCGGGCCTCGTACAGCACCTCGTACACGGCGCGGTCGGTCTCGTAGGCACGGAGCAGTCCGTGCTTCTTGCGCGGGTCCCAGCCGGCGCGGGCGGCATAGCCCGCGCAGAAGGCCTCCCGGCAGCGGCGCGCCCACTCCGGCCGCCACGGCCTGCGCTGGCGGGCTGCGTAGTCGAAGGAGCGCAGCATGCCGGCGATGTCGCGCACCGGTGAGTGCACACCACGCCGCTCGGCCAGCGGTCGGGACGGTTCGCCCTCGAAGTCGATGACGAACCACTCCCGGCCGGCCCGCAGCACCTGACCCAGGTGCAGGTCGCCGTGGATGCGCTGGGCGGCCGGCCCGGGGTCGCAGGCGGCGAGGGCGCCGAAGGCGGTGCGCAGCCCGGGGACATGGGGCTGGAGCGCGGGGACGAAGTGCGCGGCGAGCTCCAGGCGCTCGGTCATCGCCGCCGCCGTACGGGAGTTCTCCGCGTGCGCCCCGGAGGGGAACGCCGACGCCAGCGCCAGGTGCACCTCCGCCGTCGCCCGCCCCAGCTGACGGGCCTCCGTGGTGAAGTCGTCACCCGAGGCCAGCGCGCCGAGCGCCAGCGTCCAGCCGTCGGAGGCGTCCCGCAGGAACGGCTGGAGAACGCCCAGCGTCGCCTCCCACGGGTGCGTCGTGCGGAACCACGCCACGGGAGCCGGTACACGGCCGCAGCCCTGCTGGGCCAGCGCCCCGGACAGCTCCAGGTCGGGATTGACGCCGGGCTGGATGCGCCGGAACAGCTTCAGGATGAACGCGTCGCCGTACACCAGCGAGGAGTTGGACTGCTCGGCGTCCAGCAGCCGCGGCACGAGTCCGGCCGGCACCGGCACCGACGGGTCCCCCTCGAAGCGCAGCGGGCCGGCCGTGCCGGGGTGCCGCAGCCGGTCCAGGAGCAGCTGGGCCGAACGCGGGTCCTGGAGCGCGTCGAAGACCGTCAGACCGGCGAGCGGACCTTCCTCCGCCCTGCCGATGAGTGCCTTCCCGAGGCGTGGCGACAGATGCTGCCGTACGCCGAGCAGCAGCTGATAGCAGTCTCCGGCCGGGGGCGCGCCGCCGGGCGAGGGCACCGCCGAGTGACCGGCGTGCACCAGCAGATGCAGACAGCCCGGGAACAGCTCCGTCATCGACAGCAGCGCGAGGTCGGTGACGGGCCGGTCCTTGCCCGCGAACCAGCGCTGGCGTGGCAGCCACTCGCGCAGCAGCCCGGCCAGCGAGGCCATGGGGCTGGCGTCGACCGTTCGGGTGGGTCGGGGAGATGCGGTCTTCTGCATGGTGACGCGTCCTTTCCTCGGCACACGCTCGAAGCTCACGCTCAAAGTCGTCGGCCGATGCGGGATGCGACTCGGGTGAGCCGGAACCAGTAGAAGCCGTGGCCCCCGAGGGTCAGCAGATACGGCAGTTCGCCGATGGCCGGGAAACGCACCCCGCCGAACAGCTCGACCGGGTGGCGTCCGTTGAACTCGCGCAGGTCGAGCTCGGTCGGCTGTGCGAAGCGGGCGAAGTTGTGCACGCACAGCACCAGGTCGTCCTCGTATTCGCGCAGGAAGGCGAGGACGGCCGGGTTCGACGACTGCAGTTCGGTGTAGGTGCCGAGTCCGAACGCGGGGTTCTGCTTGCGGATCTCGATCATCCGGCGGGTCCAGTGCAGGAGCGAGGACGGCGAGGCCATGGACGCCTCGACGTTCGTCACCTGGTAGCCGTAGACCGGGTCCATGATCGTCGGCAGGCAGAGCCGGCCGGGGTCGCAGGTGGAGAAGCCGGCGTTGCGGTCCGGGGTCCACTGCATGGGGGTGCGGACGGCGTCGCGGTCGCCGAGCCAGATGTTGTCGCCCATGCCGATCTCGTCGCCGTAGTAGAGGATCGGGCTGCCCGGCAGGGAGAGCAGCAGGGCGGTGAAGAGTTCGATCGAGTGACGGTCGTTGTCGAGGAGCGGGGCGAGGCGCCTGCGGATGCCGATGTTGGCGCGCATGCGGGGGTCCTTCGCGTATTCCGCCCACATGTAGTCGCGTTCCTCGTCGGTGACCATTTCGAGGGTCAGCTCGTCGTGGTTGCGCAGGAAGATGCCCCACTGGCAGCCGGAGGGAATGGCCGGGGTCTTGGCGAGGATTTCCGAGACGGGATAGCGGGATTCCCGTCGTACGGCCATGAAGATGCGCGGCATGACGGGGAAGTGGAAGGCCATGTGGCATTCGTCGCCGCCGCTGCTGTAGTCGCCGAAGTAGTCGACGACGTCCTCCGGCCACTGGTTGGCCTCCGCCAGCAGCACCGTGTCGGGATACATCGCGTCGATCTCGCGGCGGACTCGCTTGAGGAATGCGTGGGTGGCGGGAAGGTTCTCGCAGTTCGTGCCCTCTTCCGAGTAGAGGTAGGGCACGGCGTCGAGCCGGAAGCCGTCGATTCCGAGGTCGAGCCAGAAGCGGAGGGCGGCCAGGATCTCCTCCTGGACGGCCGGGTTCTCGTAGTTGAGGTCGGGCTGGTGGGAGAAGAAGCGGTGGAAGTAGTACTGCTTGCGGACCGGGTCGAAGGTCCAGTTGGAGGCCTCGGTGTCGACGAAGATGATGCGGGCGTCGGAGTACGCCTTGTCGTCGTCGGCCCACATGTAGTAGTCGCCGTAGGGGCCGTCGGGGTCTTTTCTCGATTCCTGGAACCACGGGTGCTGGTCGCTGGTGTGGTTCATGACGAAGTCGATGATGACGCGCATGCCGCGCTGGTGGGCGGCGTCGACGAATTCGACGAAGTCGGCGAGGTCGCCGAATTCGGGGAGGACGGCGGTGTAGTCGGAGACGTCGTAGCCGCCGTCGCGGAGGGGGGATTTGAAGAAGGGCGGCAGCCACAGGCAGTCGACGCCGAGCCATTGCAGGTAGTCGAGTTTGGCGGTCAGGCCTTTGAGGTCGCCGACGCCGTCGCCGTTGCTGTCCTGGAAGGAGCGGACCAGGACTTCGTAGAAGACGGCGCGTTTGAACCAGTCGGGGTCACGATCCTTGGCAGGGGTGTCCTCGAAGGTGTCCTGAACGGGCTCGTTGACGGTCATGACGCTCAGGACCCTCCGATCTGCGCCGGCCAAGCCTGGACGTGGAACACGTGCGCGGGCGAACTGCCGGGTTCGAGGCGTACGTAGTTGGTCCGGCCCCAGCGGTAGGTCTCGCCCGTCAGTTCGTCGTGCACGGACAGAGAGGCGTCCCAGTCCAGGCCGAGTTGCGGCATGTCCAACGAGACCGTGGCCTCCTGGGTGTGGTGCGGATCGAGGTTGGCGACCACCAGAACCGTGTCCGGACCCGTGCGTTTGCTGTACGCGATGATCGAGTCGTTGTCGGCCTGGTGGAAGCGGAGATTCCGCAGCCGGTGGAGGGCGGGGTGGCACCGCCGGATGGCGTTGAGGCGGGTGAGGAGGGGGGTGATGGTGCGGCCTTCGCGTTCGGCGGCCGCCCAGTCGCGGGGGCGTAGCTGGTACTTCTCGGAGTCGAGGTATTCCTCGCTGCCCTTGCGTAGCGGGGTGTTCTCGCAGAGTTCGTAGCCGCTGTAGATGCCCCAGGTGGGGGACAGGGT